>NZ_VMNX01000292.1 GCF_009377235.1 Streptomyces acidicola | reverse complement strand
ACCGAACCCGCCCCCAACGTCCCCACCGTCATCGCCGACCGCGTCGACATCGTCTACCGCGTCAACGGCACGGGCGCGGGCCGAGGCACCGCCACCGCCGCGCTCAACCGCATCCTGCGCCGCAAGAAGACCGAGAAGGCGGCGGGCGTGCGCACGGTGCACGCCGTGCGGAGCGTGTCCTTCACGGCGTACCGGGGCGAGGCCATCGGGCTCATCGGTACGAACGGCTCCGGCAAGTCCACGCTGCTGAAGGCCGTGGCCGGACTGCTCCCCGTCGAGAACGGCCGCATCTACACCGACGGCCAGCCCTCCCTCCTCGGCGTCAACGCGGCCCTGATGAACGACCTCACCGGCGAGCGCAACGTCCACCTCGGCGGTCTCGCGATGGGCATGTCCCGCGAGCAGGTGAAGGAGCGCTACCAGGAGATCGTCGACTTCTCCGGCATCAACGAGAAGGGCGACTTCATCACGCTGCCGATGCGGACGTACTCCTCCGGCATGGCGGCGCGACTCCGGTTCTCCATCGCCGCCGCGAAGGACCACGACGTACTGCTCATCGACGAGGCCCTCGCGACGGGGGACCGCTCCTTCCAGAAGCGCTCCGAGGCTCGTATCCGTGAGCTGCGCAAGCACGCGGGCACGGTGTTCCTCGTCAGCCACAACAACAAGTCGATCCGGGACACCTGTGACCGGGTGCTGTGGCTGGAGCGGGGGGAGCTCCGGATGGACGGGCCCACGGAGGAGGTCCTGAGGGAGTACGAGAAGTTCACCGGCGGGAAGAAGTAACGTCGCCCAGAAAGCTCACCTCTCCAAGAACCCGAACAGCTCCTCCCAGCGCCGTACGATCTCGTCCGTCGTGTAGCGCTGGATGTTGACGCGGGCCGCGTCGCCCATCCGGTCCCGCACCCGTTTGTCCGACATCAACATGTCCAGGCGGCGGGCGAGTTCACCCGTGTTCCCGGGGGCGGCCAGCAGGCCGTCCTCGCCGTCGCGGACGATCTCGTGGACGCCGGGGGCGCAGTCGAAGGCCGCGCACGGGACGGCGGAGGCCATGGCCTCCATCAGGGCCAGCGGGAAGCCCTCGCCCCTGGAGGACTGGACGAAGACGGAAGCGCCACGCAGGGCGCCGGGCACATCGCTGGTACGGCCCATCCAGGCCACCGAGTCGTCGAGGCCCAGCCCGGTGCACTGTTTGCGCAGGGCCTCCTCGTCCTCGCCGGAGCCGTAGATCCGCAGGGTCCAGTCGGGGTGACGCGGCGCGACCTCCTCCCAGGTGTCGAGGAGCATGTCGATGCCCTTCTGGTCGTGCAGCCGGCCGATGCTGATGACGGCCTTCTCGGTGCGCGGGGAGGGTTCGGCGGGTATGAAAGGCAGCGGGTTCGGCATGAAGGATGTGTTGTTGAGGCCCTGGCCGATCCACAGGTCCGCGTCCTCCCGGGTGAGGACGAGCATGCGGTCCACATTCTCGTAGTGTTCGAGGACGCGCCGGAAGCGCGAGCTCTTCCTGCTGTACTCGTACGACTCGTGGCTCATCCCGATGACGGTCAGGCCGGTCGTGTCGGCGAGTTCCACCCACTCCATCGCCCACACCTGCGTGACGATCACGACCGCGCCGGGGCGCGCGGCCCGGAAGAGCGACGTGAGGCGGGCGGCCTTCTCGCGCATGCTCGTGTCCCGGGCGCGGCCGAGGCGCGGGGGCGGGCCGTCGTGGTCGTCGTACAGCGTCGTGGTCGGGTACGGGAGGTCGCCCAGCTCCATCGCGATCTCGGGCGGAGTGATGCCGACGACGTGCACGCGATGCCCGCGCCCGGTGAACAGCCGGGCCATCTGGTGCGACCAACTGGCCACTCCACCCAGCTCGTTGACACTGTTGGCGACGAGGAAGATGTCGCGCGGCGGATACGGATACGGGGTCACGCTCGCCTCCACTGAGCGAAGAACTGGTCGACGATGCTCTCGGCGGCATGCCCCTTGTCGTACTCGCCGAAGTCGGCGACGAACCGCCGGCGGGCCCCGGAGTACTTGGCCGACTGTTCCTGAAGGGAGCCCAGCGCGGCGTACAGGTCGTCCTCAGTGCGGACGACGGGGCCGGGGGCTCGTTCGAGCAGGTCGAAGTAGGTGCCGCGGCCCTCGTGCACGTACTCCTCGTAGTCGTACGCGAAGAAGAACATCGGCCGGTCGAGGAGCGCGTAGTCGAACATCACGGACGAGTAGTCGGTGATCAGCCCGTCGGCGAGGGCCAGGAGGGGTGTCACGTCGTGGTGGGACGACACGTCGACGACCCGTCCCCGGACGGACGGCGGGAGGACGACGTGGTTGAGGTAGTGGGAACGGACGAGGAGGACGTACCGGTCTCCGAAGGTGTCGGCGAAGCGCTCCACGTCGAAGGGCAGCTCGAAGCGCCGCTGCCCGCGCCGGCGGAAGGTGGGGGCGTAGAGGAGGACCTTCCTGTCCTCCGGGATGCCCAACTCGGCGGCCAGCGGCCCCCGTCCGGGTGTCTCCCGGGCCGTCGCCTCCCGAGTCGTCGCCTCCCGGGCCGTCGCCTCTCGGGCCCTGACGAGCGCGTCGTTGCGCGGATAGCCCACCCGTAGCAGCGTCTTCTCCTTCAGGCGGAAGGCGCGTGCCAGGGTACGGACGTCGTGCTCGGAGCGGACCAGGAAGCGGTCGAAGCGGTCCAGGGTGCGCTGTTGTTCGGCCTGCTCGGTGCGGGAGCGGAGCTTCCACTCGGGCTCGTCGAAGCCCATCCGCTTGAGCGCGGAGCCGTGCCAGGTCTGGAGGTACGTCGTCCCGGGGCGCTTGGTGAGCTTCAGCGGGTAGCTCTGGTTGTCGATCCAGAACTCGGCGCGGGCCAGGGCCTTCAGGTACGGCAGCGACCAGCGGCGGACCAGCACGGCGTCCTCGGGAAAGCCCTCCGGCTTGTCCGCGTACGCCCACACGGCCTCGAACCGAAGGCCCTGGCGGCGCATCTCCTCGTAGATGGCGCGGGGGCTGTCGCTGTACTGGCGGCCCAGGTGGCTCTCGAAGACGACCAGGCGCTTCTTCACGGGCAGCCGGCTGAACGCCTCGTGGTAGACGCGGATCTTGGTGTCCCCGGAGGCGAGCGTCTTACGCACCGCCCTGGCCTTGCGGTAGCCGGACTTCGCGAGCCGTCCCGGGGCGCCGTGGATGCCGCGCTCGACGAGGACGTTCGCCTTCTTGTCGGGGACGAGCCGGAAGGCGAGGTGGCCGCGGGAGGATATCTCCGGTTCGATGCGGTCGGCGACCAGCCGGGTGAGCCGGGGGCGGACGGGCAACTGCCCGGTGACGAGGCCGGGTTCGGAGGCGGTGAGCCGGGTGGTAGTGCGCACGCCGTCGACGTGGAGGTGGAGCCGTACGTCCCACACGGCGTCCACTATGCCGACGGGCCGCAGCCCTCGCGTCAGGTCGGCCGCCGCCTCCCAGGCGATGGTCTCGCCCTCGTGCCGCAGCGTGGCCACGGGGAAGCGGAACACCTGGAAGCGGACGCCCTTGCGGCGCGCCACGAACTCCAGCTCACCGGTGAGGCGGGCGCCGGGCGGCACGACACCCAGCGGGTTGGTGATGCGTCCGGCGAGGCGGACCGTGCCGCCTGCGCCACCGTACGGCCCCTGGTACGAGGTCAGTTCGTTGCGCAGGAACATCCTCTCGACCGGCTTGGCGTGATAGCCGAGCTCGGTGACGTCCAGGACACGGCGTGCAAAAACCCCGCCGTCAACCCCGTCGTCGGGGTCATCGGGGTTGTCGGGTTTGTCGAGATGCTCGGCGCACCAGTAGATCCGGCCGTCGCGTTCGACGAGCGGCGAGGAGATCTTGTCGCGGTTGGTGAGCGTGTCCACGGCGGGCAGCAGGTTGTCCCAGTCGCTCCTGCGCAGCAGATAGGCGCAGATGGCGTGGATGGGCTCGATCTCGTCATACGCGGCCGGGTCGATCGACTCCAGGTACGCGCGGGCGATCGCGGCGAACTCCTGCCGGTAGGCGGCGTCCCGGAAGGGCAGGTCGCGCAAGTGCAGCACGAGGTCGTGCTTGAGGAACTTGACGTCCTTGTGGAACTTCAGCTCCGCCAGGCCCCGGTCGACGAGCAACTGGTCGACCCGGCGGTGTATCTCCATACGGTGGGTGAAGTTGGCGATCTCGGCCCGCCGGTTACTGATCGACTTCGTGGCCGCCCTGCCTGCGGTGACCGCCCTACCCGCCTTGCCCGGGTTGTCCACGACGTTCCAGTCGTAGACCCGGTTCGGTATGAGCGTGATGCGGCGCGCGGCCGCGTACGCCTGCGCCGAGAAGAGCAGGTCCTCGTAGTGGATGCCGACAGGGAACTCCAGGCGGTTGTCCAGCAGGAAGTCACGCCGGTAGCACTTGTTGGTCGACAGGGTGTCGAAGACCAGCAGGTCGGGCAGTTCGGAGATCGAGTCGAGGGTGCGGGTGCGCGCGTACAGCCACGGGTACCACTTGACCTCCTTGCCGCTGCGCGCGTCCACGTGGACGCGGACACACAGCCCGGAGACGAGGTCGGCGCCGGTGGTCTCGGCGGCCTCCAGCATGTTGCGGCAGGCGTTGCGCTCCAGCACGTCGTCGCTGTCGAGGAACATGACGTGGTCGCCGCGCGCCTGCTGGATGCCGTGGTTGCGGGGGGCGCCGCAGCCGCCGCTGTTCTCGGGCAGCCGGTGGGCCCGTACGCGGCCGGGGTTCTCGGCGGCGAGGCGCCGGGCCACCTCGTACGAGCCGTCCGTGCTCCGGTCGTCCACGATGACGACTTCCACGCTGCGCAGCGTCTGGTCCAGCACGGAGCGCACCGCCGCGGTGAGCCTGGTCTCGTCGTTGTAGACGATCACGACGACGGAGACGGCGGGTGCGGCGGTGTGCGGTGCCTCGTGCGGTCCCTCGGGCCCCGGAGAGCTGCGCAGATCCACGTTCATCCCACTTCATCGTAGACATACCGTTTGGCCCGGCTGTGGGGTGTAGTCCCCTTGCGAACCACTTAGGTAGATGTCACGAAAGGTGTGCGGGTTCCTGTAGCCCATAGCCCCTTTTTTTGGGGGCGCCCCAGCTGGGGCGCCCCCGAACGCATCCTTACGAACGCATCCTTACGAACGCACCCCTACGAACGCACCCCTACGAATGCACCCCTACGAATGCGTCCGCAGCAGCGTCCGCATCGTGCGCATCGCCACGGACAGGTTCGCCAGGTCGAACGCGTCGGAGCTCTGGATCTCCTCCAGCGTCATACGGGCCCGGCTCAGGATCGGGGCGTTCCGCTGCTCCCAGCCCTTGAAGCGCTGCTCGGGCGTGGCCTCGCCGTTGCCGACGGCCAGGACGTCGGCCGTGAGCGCCGCCTGGGCCGCGTAGAGGTCCTCGCGGATCGCCGCGCGGGCCATGGACTGCCAGCGGTCGGCGCGGGGCAGCTCGATGATGCGGTCCATGAGCTGGGTGATCCGCAGCCGGTCGGCGAGGTCGTAGTACACCTCGGCGACCTCCATCGGCTCCCGGCCCATGCGGTCGGCCACCGCGACGATGTCCAGCGTCGGGAAGGCGGGGGAGAACCCGGCGACCCGCGTGGCGAGCTCGTCGGGGACGCCCGCGTCCGTCAGCTCGTCGTAGATCTTCTGGTGCCACTCCAGATCGGCGCCGCGCACCAGCTTGGGCAGCTCGGCCCAGACCCGCTCCACGCCGTCCTTGAAGAACGCGATGGTCCCGGTGAGCTCCAGCGGCTGCGGCCGGTTGTTGAGCAGCCAGCGCGTGCCGCGCTCCACCAGTCGGCGGGAGTGCAGACGGATACGGGTCTGGACGGCCGCGTCGACCTTGTTGTCCAGCGCCTCCACCGCGTCCCACACCGCTCCGGAGTTGAAGATCGCGCGGGCCGCGGTCTGCGCCCGGACGATCTCCTCCAGGGAGGCTCCCGTCTCCTCCCGCATACGGTGCAGGAAGCTCGTACCGCCCGTGTTGACCGTGTCGTTGACCAGGACGGTCGTGGTGATCTCGCGGCGCAGCGGGTGGCTCTCGATGTTCTCGGGGAACCGCTCGCGCAGCGCGGTCGGGAAGTACGCGTACAGCAGGCCGTGCAGATACGGGTCGTCGGGCAGCGAGGTGTGCAGCAGCTCCTCGGCGACCGTGATCTTCGTGTAGGCGAGGAGGACGGCCGTCTCCGGGCCGGTGAGCCCGTGTCCGGTGCCCAGCCGCTCGCGGATCTGCCGGTCGGTGGGCAGGAACTCCAGCGCCCGGTCGAGGTGGCCCTCGCTCACCAGGTGGCGGAGGAAGCGCTGCTGGGCGTGGAGCATGTCCTTGGACTGGGCGAGGGCGTTGGCGATCGCCGTGTTCTGCGCGTAGTTGTTGCGCAGCACCAGGCCCCCGACCTCGTCGGTCATCTCGGCGAGCAGCTTGTTGCGCTGCTTGACGGTCATGTCGCCCTCGGTGACCAGACCGTTGAGCAGGATCTTGATGTTCACCTCGTGGTCGGAGGTGTCCACGCCCGCGCTGTTGTCGATGGCGTCGGTGTTGATCTTCCCGCCGCGCTGCGCGAACTCGATCCGGCCGAGCTGGGTCAGGCCGAGGTTGCCGCCCTCGCCGACGACCTGGACCCTGAGGTCCCGTCCGTCGACGCGGATGGCGTCGTTGGCCTTGTCGCCGACGTCGGCGTGGGTCTCGGTGGACGCCTTGACGTAGGTGCCGATACCGCCGTTCCACAGCAGGTCGACCGGCGCCTTGAGGATCGCCTTCATCAGGTCGGCCGGGGTCATCTTGGCGACCTTGCCCTCGATGCCGAGGGCCTCACGGATGTGGCTGTTGACCGGCACCGACTTCGCCGTACGGGGGAACACGCCGCCGCCGGTCGAGATCAGCTCGGTGTTGTAGTCCTCCCAGGAGGAGCGCGGCAGCTCGAAGAGGCGGCGGCGCTCGGCGTACGACGTGGCCGCGTCCGGGGTCGGGTCGATGAAGATGTGCCGGTGGTCGAAGGCGGCGACCAGACGGATGTGCTCGCTCAGCAGCATGCCGTTGCCGAACACGTCACCGGACATGTCACCGATGCCGACGACGGTAAAGTCCTCGGCCTGCGTGTTCACCCCCAGCTCCTGGAAGTGCCGCTTCACGGACTCCCAGGCGCCACGGGCGGTGATGCCCATGCCCTTGTGGTCGTATCCGGCGCTGCCACCCGACGCGAACGCGTCACCGAGCCAGAAGTTGTACGACTCGGCCACCTCGTTGGCGATGTCCGAGAACGTCGCCGTGCCCTTGTCGGCGGCGACCACCAGGTAGGTGTCGTCCTCGTCGTGCCGTACGACGTCGGTGGGCGGCACGACCTCGCCGGCCACCATGTTGTCGGTGATGTCGAGCAGTGCGGAGATGAACGTCTTGTAGCTGCGGATGCCCTCGGCCATCCAGGCGTCGCGGTCCACGGCCGGGTCCGGCAGCTGCTTGGCGACGAAGCCGCCCTTGGCGCCGACGGGCACGATGACGGTGTTCTTCACCATCTGCGCCTTGACCAGGCCGAGGATCTCGGTGCGGAAGTCCTCACGCCGGTCGGACCAGCGCAGGCCGCCGCGCGCGACCTTGCCGAACCGGAGGTGCACGCCTTCCACGCGCGGCGAGTACACCCAGATCTCGAACGCCGGACGCGGCGCCGGAAGGTCCGGGATGGCCTGCGGGTCGAACTTCATGGAGACGTATGCGTGCGGCAGCCCGCCCTGCGTCTCCTGGAAGAAGTTGGTCCGCAGGGTCGCCTTGATGACGGTCAGGAAGGACCGCAGGATCCGGTCCTCGTCGAGGCTGGCCACCTGGTCGAGCGCGCTGTCCAGCTCCTCCAGGAGCGCGTCGACGAGCTCGAGCCCGGCACGCTGCCGCTCCGGCGCCATCCGCGCCTCGAACAGGTTCACGAGCAGCCGGGTCGTGTGGACGTTGTTGCGGAGGGTGTCCTCCATGTAGTCCTGGCTGAAGGTGGAGCCCGCCTGGCGCAGGTACTTCGCGTACGCCCGCAGCATCATCGCCTCGCGCCAGGTGAGCCCGGCGCTCAGCACGAGCGCGTTGAAGCCGTCGTTCTCGGCCTGGCCGGTCCAGGTCGCCGCGAAGGCCTCCTGGAACCGCTCGCGCCCGTCGTCGCCCAGGTAGTCGCCGGGGCCGCTCAGTGCCTTGGGCAGGCGCAGTCCGAAGTCGTAGATCCAGGCGGTCGTACGGTCCGCGCAGCGCATCTCGTACGGCCGCTCGTCGACGACCTCGACGCCGAGCCGGCTGAGGACCGGCAGCACCGCGGAGAGGGAGACGGACTCGCCCCGGCGGTAGATCTTGAACCGCCGCTCACCGGGGCCTGCGCCCACGGGCTCGTACAGGCTGAGCGCGAAGTCCTTGCCGCCCTCGCCGTCCTTCTCGCCGTCCTTCTCGCCCTCGACGAGCTTTTCGAGGTGGACGAGGTCGGCGACGGCCGCACGCGGGCTGTGGTCCGCTTTGTAGCCCTCGGGGATGGCGTTGCCGTACCGGCGCAGCAGCTCCGCGGCGCGCTCCTCGCCGAGCTCGGCGTTCAGCGCCTCGGAGAACCCGTCGGACCAGGAGCGCGCGGCCTCCACCAGCCGCGCCTCGATGCGCTCCTTGTCGGCGTCGCTGAGCTCGGGCAGCTCGGTGCCCTGCGGGACGCGGACCACGAAGTGCAGCCGGGAGAGGATCGACTCGGTGTTCCAGGCCGTGAAGTCGACGCTGGTGCCGCCGAGTTCCTCCTTGAGGATGTCGATGATGCGCACCCGGACACCGGTGGTGTAGCGGTCCCGGGGCAGGTAGACGAGGGCGGAGTAGTAGCGCCCGTACTCGTCCTGGCGCAGGTAGAGCCGGAGCCTGCGCCGCTCCTGGAGGTACAGCACGGACGTGACGATGGACTGCAGTTCGTCGACGGGCGTCTGGAACAGCTCGTCGCGCGGGTACGTCTCCAGGATCTGCAGCAGGTCGCGCCCGTCGTGGCTGTTGGGCGAGAACCCGGCGCGCCCCAGCACCTCCTCGACCTTGCGGCGGATGACGGGGACGCGGCGGACGGACTCGGTGTAGGCGGCGGACGAGAAGAGTCCGAGGAAGCGCCGCTCCCCGACCACGTTCCCGTGCTCGTCGAACTTCTTCACGCCCACGTAGTCGAGGTAGCTCGGCCGGTGGACGGTGGCGCGGCTGTTGGCCTTGGTGAGGACGAGGAGCTTGTGCTCGCGGGCCTTGGCGCGGGCGTCGGCGGGAAGCCGCTCGAAGGAGGGGCTGACGGGGTGGCTCTCCTCGACGTGGTGGTGCGGGTCGGACCGCAGGATGCCGAGCCCGGTGCCCGGGACGGCGGCCAGCGAGTCGTCCTCCCGCAGCTGGTACTCCCGGAACCCGAGGAAGGTGAAGTGGTCGTCCGCCAGCCAGCGCAGCAGCTCGCGGGCCTCCTCGACCTCGTCGCCCCGCAGGTCGTCCGCGGTGGGCTCGGCGGGCAGCTCGTCGGCGATACGGATCGCCGCGTCCCGCATCTTCTCCCAGTCCTCGACCGCTTCACGGGCGTCGGACAGCACGCGCAGCAGATCGTTGGTGATCTGCTTCAGATCGGACCGGTCGGTCTCACGGTCGATCTCGACATGAATCCAGGACTCTGTGTGCACGTCGTGCGGCACATCGCCGACAGTCGGTGCGGTGAGCACCTCGATGAGCTTGCCTGCGACATCACGCCGCACGATGACCTGCGGGTGGATGACGACATGGATGCCCCGGCCCTGCCGCGACAGCTCATTGGTCACGGAGTCGACGAGGAACGGCATGTCGTCGGTGACGACCTCGACCACGGAGTGGCTGCAGGTCCAGCCGTTCTCCTCGACGGTCGGGGTGTGGACCCGCACGTTGGCAGTGCCCTGGGGGCGGTTCTCCGCCAGCCGGTAGTGCGAGAAAGCGGCTCCGAGGATGTCGACCGGGTCGCGGTCGGCCAGGTCCTCCGGGGCGGTGTGCAGGTAGTAGCGCTGGAGGAACGCGAACACGGTTTCGCGGTCCGAGGTGCCGGGGGGTGCCTCGCCCGTCGTCCCAGTCGGTAGGTGCCCCCCGACCGGGCTGTTCTCAGCTACCCGGGCGGCCCGTTCGAGCAGCTCGGCCTTGGCTTCGTCCAGCTTGGTCTGCATTGTCCTCTGGCTCCTGTCGCGCGCCGTTGCGTGACGTTGAAGGAAGTTCGGTCCCTTCCCTGCGGACGTGACGCCGAGACGCGGGGTGTCCGGTCTGCTCCGACGCTATGCCGCAAGGTGAGGTGTGTGGGGGGTTCTGAGCCAATCTTGAGCTGCTCGGCAGCTGTGAGAATGCTCTCTGCGAGCCACGGTCGAAGGGCGCCCTCGGTGCCCCGGGAGCCCTTCCGGCCCCCTCCCGCCCGCAAGGACCAGCGACCGCCGCCCGGTCACGGCTGTGGGCCGTGCTCTCCGGGCGCAGGGCAGGGACGACGAGGTCCCCGCGAAATATCGCGCTGATCACGCCACAAGGCTATCGCTCATGACGGGGGGCCCGTCATGAGCCGTATGTGTATAAAACCCGGGGTCGAAGTTTGACGTGTTGATACCCCGTCTCCGGTCGTCATGACCGGGGCGAGGTTCCTTTGAAATACAAACACAGCGAGGACGCTGTGAACCGAGGGGACTATTCCTCTCCTTGGTTCCGCTCTCGTGATGTGTTGCCGG
>NZ_VMNX01000291.1 GCF_009377235.1 Streptomyces acidicola | reverse complement strand
CGGAGCAAACGGGCGGCCAAGTCCGCAGCTCGATGGGCGCGAGGGTGTGCGTATGAGGCAAACACCTCAAGCGTGACGGCCACGAAAGTTACTTACTGGCACAGAGCTTCTCTAAATGCCCACTGAGAGGGCGTTTGATCTAGGTGGATTGCCCTTTATGTCCTAGTAGGTTCCTCGCCAGGTGGGTGTCGTTTCGTCTGCTATGCGTTTGGTGAGGTTGTCGATTGTCAATCCCCTCGCAGCCGCCGTGCGGGGCCGGTCATGCTGGCTGTCGCAGCGTGCGGGTGGCCCTGCGTACCCACCCTCAGGCCGGATTCACGGACGCGGCTTCCTGCTGTGCAAGACCCGACGGGATATTTTGCGGGTTGGCGGGGCGAGGAACGTAGACGGGGGCGTCCGACTGGTAGAAGAGATCGATGTCGGCCTCCTCGCCGCCGACGATCAAGGTGTCCCACGCACCGCTTTCCTTGAGCGTGCGCAGCGTGGCGGGTTCCAACGCCGAGAGGTGGCTGCGCAGTTCCTCGTCGGTGGGCATGCCGGGGAGGCGCGGCGCGAGCCGCTCGCGTATCGCACTCATTCTCTCCAGCAGGGCGTCGAGGTGCGCCTGCTGAGACTCAGAGCCGTCGGCGGGAGCCGGTTCTATACTGCGGGCGATGATGTCTTTGATGGCGCGGGTGGCGCCCTGTTCGTCGGTGGTGACCATGGCGTTCCAGGCCCGGCTCTTGTGCCTGTATTGAAGCATGGACATCGCCGCCTCGTGCCGGATGAAGTCGGCGTCACGCAGCGGCTTTCCCTGCCACGCTCGGCTGAGGGAGCGGGCCAGCGAAGTGGCGGAGGCAAAACCGCTGTTGAGGCCGCGGCCCGGCCAGAAGTGGATGGCGTTGGCCGCGTCGCCCAGCAGGAAGCCGTACGTGCCGGGGCTCGTCGAGGTCGGGCGGGTCAGCTGCGCCGTGAACCGCGGGCGCTGCACCATGTCCAGTCGGAACGACGTGACCGCGGTGAGATCGTCCTCGGTCATGCCGTACAGCTTCAGGCCCTCCCGGATCCGCTTCCACAGGGGCGAGCTGCGCAGCAGGGCGGGCAGGAAGAGGGTTCCGTGCGAGGGGCAGCGGAACTCGTTGTCCTCCTCACGGCTCATGACACAGGGACGAGCGGCGATGCACTCCTCGAAGACATGGCGGACCGGGTCGAGGCCGACGACGTTCTTGGCCTCCTCACGGGTGAGGCGCATGTTCAAGAAGCCTTCGCCGCGGAGCGAGTTGAGAAGGAACCTGTTCTGCGAAACGGTCAGCAGAACGCTCATCGGGTCGGGCAGCGGGGACTTCACCCGTAGCCCCAGCACCACGTCCTGCAGATGGTCGCCTTCGAGGGAGTAGATCGAGGCGTCGGCCGCGCCGAAGAAGTCGCTGTAGTGCTCCCTCGTACGGGACCGTCCGCCCTCGCAGACCACCAGGACGTGTTCCTGCGAGAGCCGGCCCTGGTGCTCCGACGGGTCGAAGCGTTCCGGTACCAGCCGGATCGCGGTGCTCTTGTTCGCCAGCTCCAGCAGGCGGTCCTCGATGTAGGCGATCCGGATGTTGCGGGGAGGCCGGCCCTCCACGGAGTCCGGTCCGACGGGCCACATCTCCGCGAAGTCCCCTGAGCCGAACAGCGCCGACTGCATCTCCTCGGGCAGAGCGAGGTACTGCCGGCTCTGGATGGTCACGACCTGTTGACGACGGGTGTTTCCGTGGGTCTCGTCCTTCCAGACCACAGAGGAGCCGTTCTTGATCCACCGGCCTTCGTAGATCTTGATGGCGACCCGCCCGCGCAGCATGTTCTCCAGCGTCAGCGCGAAGGCGAGGCCGACCGGCCCCCCGCCGGTGATCGTGACGCGGAGCAGGCCGGGATCCGCGGATGCCTTGGCCCGGGGCATGTCGAGGAGGGAGAGGTCCATGACCGTCTCCACGGCGTCCTGCGAATCGAAGAGGAAGGTCTCCTCACCGATCCGGATGCGGTCGTTGGCACGCAGTACATGCCGTGTGACGCGCTGGTCGTTGACGAAGGTGCCGTTGCGGCTGCGGTCGTACAGGACGAAGCCGGCGTCCTCCTCCACGATTTCGGCGTGCAGACGGGAGGCACTGACGCTGACAATCACGACGCCGCTGTCGCTCTTGCGGCCGAACGTCAGAGGAGTGGCGCTCAGCACGACACTCTGACCAGTGAAGGGACCCGTTTGCCCCACGATGACCGATGGCACAGCTACTCCTAGCGGATGATACTCAACAGGGAAACAGAGGCCGCGTGATGCGGCTGACCCGGCATGAGGACGGAACTGTCACTCACGCGTGGGCGGGCCCGGTTCGGTTCAACTCTTCGGAGACCCAACCGGCCGGAGGGCAGCGTGCCTGGACTCGGTCACGCGTTCAC
Source organism: Streptomyces acidicola (assembly GCF_009377235.1). Classification (GTDB taxonomy): domain Bacteria; phylum Actinomycetota; class Actinomycetes; order Streptomycetales; family Streptomycetaceae; genus Streptomyces; species Streptomyces acidicola. The sequence goes on along the minus strand of NZ_VMNX01000291.1, from coordinate 8,293 downwards.
GAGCCGTCATTGACCATGCGATGCGCCTCCGGTCGTTCCCGCCTCGCACGTCAACGAGAGAGGCACCATGTTGGACTTGCCCTTCAGAGGGGCATTGAGCTCCACGCCGATTTCGCTCTCGAACGTTCCGGCCTTCGCCCACGTGGTCAGACTGACGCTGACCTGCTTGGTGAGGCTTCCGCCGTTCGGGAATGACAGCGTCCTCCACGCCTCATCGGTGACCGTGCCGTCCGTGGACACCCACCGGTAGGAGAACTGCGCCGGGAGCCGGTCCACCGTGAACGACGCCGTGAAGATGGGCGCCTCCCCGCTCGGGGGCGGGCACGGTCCCGAGTACGTTGTCTGCGAACCCGTCACCTGCATCTGCACCCCCTCGGAAGTGGAGGTGTCCTGCCCGCCAGCCCCTGTGCTGGGAGCGGCGGTTTCCTCGGCGTTCTGTGAGGCGTCCTTCGTATCCGGAGAGGCCGCACCGGCGCCTGCGGTGGCAGAGTTCTGCTGCTTTCCGTCGTCGTCCCCGGCGTTCACGACGGCATAGCCCGTCCCGGCCAGCGCCAGAGCGCACAGGGCCACGCCCGCCGCCACGAGGGCAGTGCTGCGCCGGTTGCGGCGTGAGGGAGCCGGAGGGACGGGGAACGCGGGCGTTCCCACAGCGGTGGTATCCGGCGAGGGATGCACGGCCGTCGGCTGCGCCGCGGGCTGCGTGGCGGTTGGCTGTGCCGGGGAACTCGCGGCGGTGAGCTGCGCCGAGGGATGCGTGGCCGCAGGCTCGGTCTCCGCCTGGGTGGGGGATGCCTGCGTCGTGTGCTCGGTCTCGGCCTGGGTCGGAGACACCTGCGTGGCCGCAGACTCGGTCTCGGCCTGGGTGGGGGACACCTGCGTGGCCGCAGACTCGGTCTCGGCCTGGGTCGGAGACACCTGTGTGGTGTGCTGGGTCTCCGCCTGGGTGGGGGATGCCTGCGTCGTGAACTCGGTCTCGGGCTCTGCCACGATGGTCGGTGAGTGAGGAGCCTGCCGCGCGGTTCCCGTGTCGGGCGTGCCGTTCTCACTGACTAACTGCAGTTCCCGCGCCGCCGGTTCGGCGCCGAGGCGTTCGTCCGGATCCTTGAGCAGCAGTCCTTCGATGACCGGGGTGAGGGCGCCGGCCCGTCGAGGGGGCGGCAACTCCGTGTCCACGATGGCCCGCAGGGTGCTGAGAGCTGTGTTCTGGCGGAAGGGCGAGATCCCCTCGACCGACGCGTACAGCAGCACGCCGAGCGACCACAGGTCCGAGGCGAACCCGGGCCGCTTGCCCAACGCACGCTCCGGGGCCAGGAATTCGGGCGATCCGACGACTTCACCGGTCATGGTGAGCGCTGTGTTGCCCTCGACCTCGGCGATACCGAAATCGGTGAGTACCACCCGGCCGTCCTTGGCCATCAGCACGTTGGCCGGCTTGACGTCGCGGTGCAGCACGCCGGCCTCGTGGGCGGCGCGGAGCGCGGCGAGCACCTCACCACCGATGGACGCGGCGAGCTGTGGGGTGAGCGGGCCCTCGGCCTTGAGCAGGTCGGCCAGCGACTGACCTTGTACCAGCTCCATGACGATCCACGGGCGGCCCTCTTCCATGGCCACGTCGTAGACGGTCACCACGTTCCGGTGCGACACCCGGGCCGCAGCCCACGCCTCACGCTCCAGCCGCGTGTACATCCGCTCGATGGCGGCCGTGGCCAGCCCGGCAGGCGCCCGGACCTCCTTGATGGCGACCTTGCGGTGTAACACCTTGTCGTGGGCGCGCCACACGGTGCCCATGCCGCCCTCACCGAGGGGCGACAGCAGGGTGTAGCGGTCGGCGATCACACGCGTGCGGCCCGACTCTTCGGACCCGGTGTCCTCACTGGTCATCGGGGCGATTCTTCCTTTCGTCATGCAAGCAGCTCGTCGGAGCGCGGATGTCGCCCTTGGAGCATCGATTCCTGTGCACGACCACCGTCGGCGGAACCGCTGTTCATCCGCCGGATCGCAACGCTGTATCTCTGCCCCAAGGGGGTGTGCGGGAGGACGAGCACGCACGGGTCTGTCCGGGGGGCGGGTCACGGACGAGTGAGCCCCCGGTGGACAGATCCGACGCGCACCCATGGGCACATCCCGTGGTGATCGTACTGCCGTACGAGGGCGGCGGGCGCCGAAGTCTGCGGGCACTGCGTAAATCACCGCGCTGATCCACGCGGGTCCGGCAGCTGGCCCACCCCCTTCGCGCAACGCCAACCCGGCGAGGAGCCCACGAGGGCATAAGCGGCAATTCGCCCACGTCAAATGCCCTCTCGGTTCAGGGCTTTGGCCGCGTTGAGCAGGGGGGTGGGCGCGGCAGCCGACTGGTGCCCCCGAATCCCACCCCCTTGTGGACTGCCTGTACATTTCTGTGTATCGTAATAAGTAGACGAGGCGTCCATATCGTGCGGAGGTTCAAGCCATGGCGACACCTTAGAGGGCGGCGTCGTGGGCCTGACGCAGGCATCATCGGCTTGTCCCGCGTCACCTGTGGATAGATGTCGGGGCCCCAGCCGCTCTCGCAGAGTCCCATCAGTAAAAGCTGCGGTGGTCCTCGGATGGCAAGGGTCTGGGGCTCCCGTCGGCGCGCCTCGTGTCCGCCGGACTCCGGAGGGTCCTGATGGCTGCTCGGGCAACCGGAGGGAAGCAGGGCGAGCCGCCGTCCGCTGTAATCGAAGAAGGCGGCAGCCGCCTCCTGGCCTCCCCGCATCGAGGAGTGTTCCGACCCCCGGGATTGTCCTGAAACCGGTCCGGTGGAAGCTGACTGCCCCTGAACCAGTCCATCCGGTGATTCCCCGCCCCGGATCGTCACGCACTCGTGCGCCGGCTTCCGCACCGGCCATAGGTCGCCGAGCCCTACCTCTCGGCCATCACACAAGGACCAGCCGTGTCGGCCCCCACACTGCATCGCCGATGCCTTCCAGTGCGGAGGAAGGCAGATCTCCCCATCACCTACCCGCAAGGAGACACACCATGGCCGATTCTGACGCACTGTCAACTGGCGAGCGCAGTCGCCGGAACGTGCTCAAGGCCGGTGCCGCTGTGGCCGTGTCGGGAGGCGTGGCACCGCTCGCGCTTGCTCATCCGGCCGTCGCGGCGGAGTCGGCGCTGCCGCCCCCGGCCTCGACTGCCGAGGTGACACTTCGTGTCAACGGAGTCCGACGTAACGTAACGGTCGAATCCCGCGTCACTCTGCTGGACGCGCTCCGTGAGCGTCTGGGCGTGACAGGGCCGAAGAAGGGCTGCGACCGCGGTGAATGCGGCGCCTGCACCGTCCTCGTTGAGGGCCAGCGTGTCAAGTCCTGTATGACGCTCGCTGTCATGGAAGACAACCGTGACATCACCACAGTCGAAGGTCTGGCTCGCGGAGACGAACTGCACCCTGTACAGGCGGCGTTCATCCAACGGGATGCCTTCCAGTGCGGGTTCTGCACATCCGGGCAGATCATGTCGGCCGTCGCCTGCATCAAAGAGGGCCACACCGGGTCCCATGCCGAGATCCGTGACTGGATGAGCGGCAATCTGTGCCGGTGTGGCTGTTATCCGAACATCGTCGAAGCAGTACGAGACGCCGCGAAGGGAGGCAAGCTGTGAAGCTCTTCGACTACGCGCGTACGTCGCGTGTATCTGACGCTGTCGGCCTGGTTGCGGGCCACCCCGGTGGCGCGTTCATCGGGGGCGGGACCGAACTGACGAATCTGATGAAGGACGGTGTCCTCGCCCCGGACCTCGTCGTGGACGTGGGCGCGCTGGCCCTGGCAGACATCGGCGTGAGAAAAGGCCAGTTACTTATTGGCGCCACGGCCCGGATGGGGGATGTGGCCGAACACCCGGTGGTCCGTGAGCGGTTCCCCGTCATTTCCGAAGCCCTGCTGGCTTCTGCGTCCCCACAGGTGCGCAACAGAGCCACCATCGGCGGAAATCTCATGCAACGGACCCGGTGCTGGTACTACCGGGACGTCGGCAGCGCCTGCAACAAGCGTGAACCCGGCAGCGGCTGCCCCGCCATCGGCGGACAGAACCGCTGGCACGCGATCCACGGCGGCAGCGATCACTGCATCGCCGTCCACCCGTCCGATCTGGCCGTCTCGCTGACCGCTCTGGACGCGACGGTGCTCACTCTTGGACCTGATGGCCGCCGGTCCATCCCCATCGGGGACTTCTACCGTCTGCCCGGTTCCACTCCGGACCAGGAGACCGCGCTGCGGCACGGCGAGCTCATCACTGCTGTCGAGATTCCCGAGAGCGGACCAGCAGCTGGCTCCCGCTACCTCAAGCTGCGTGACCGGGCCACGTTCGAGTTCGCCGTGGTCTCCGTGGCCGCCGCGCTGATCCAGGCGGGAGGAGTGGTCACCGATGTGCGGCTCGCCTTCGGTGGCATTGCCACCAGGCCGTGGCGCTCGGCCGGTGCCGAGGAGGCCCTGCGCGGCCACCCGCTGACCCAGGCCACCATTGCGGCAGCCGGCCGAGCGCTGGTTGACGGCGCTCAGCCGCGGGAGCACAACGCGTTCAAGGTCGAGCTGGTGCAGCGCGCCCTGGCCGACATCCTCGAGGACTTTGGAGGCCGCAAATGAGCCCGATTGTAGGGAGCCCCGTAGCCCGGATCGACGGACGCGCCAAGGTCACGGGAGCGGCCACCTACACCGCGGACACTCAGGTCAGCGGAGCCCTGTACGGCTACCTCGTGCTCAGCACCATCGCCAACGGACGCATCACCGGCATCACCACCCAGGACGCCGAACGTTCGCCCGGTGTGGTCGGCATCTTCACCCACCAGAACATGCCCCGCCTGGCCGTTCCCACCTCGCAGCTCGCGGCCTACTGGAAGCGTGTCATCCCCCTGCAGAACGCGGACATCCACCACAGCGGCCAGCCCGTGGCCTACGTGGTGGCTCAGACTCTGGAGCAGGCTCAGCACGCGGCGTCGCTCGTCAACGTTACTTACGACGCTCGCACACCCCAGACCAGCCTTTCCGGAGCCATGGACGAGGCATATGTGCCCGATCCGGGTCTGGAGGGTCCCAACGAGGTCACCCGCGGCGACACCGAGGCGGGGCTGGCACAGGCCGATGTCCGCATCGATGTCAGCTACACGACACCGATGCACCACCACAACGCCCTGGAGCCGTCCGCGACGACGGCCGTCTGGGACGGCGACCGGCTGACTGTGCACGAAACCGCGCAGGGCATCAACGCCACCCGGCTCAGCCTCTCCGAAGCGCTCGACGTGCCCCTTGCCAACATCCGTGTACTGTCCCCGTTCCTGGGCGGAGGGTTCGGAGCGAAGGGCCCGGTGTGGCCACACACCATGTTCACCGCCGCCCTCGCCCGCCATCTGAGGCATCCGGTCAAACTGGTGCTCTCCCGTGCCCAGGCATATACCTCCAATGGCCACCGCCCCGAAGCCCACCAGCGGTTCAGGCTCGGAGCCAAGCGGGACGGCACCCTCACTGCGATCGACCACATCACGACGTCCCAGGTCAGTCGGACCGAGGATTTACTGTTCAACACCAGCGAACCCACGCGCATGCTGTACGCCTGCCCCAACGTGCATGTAGCCCAGAGGGCTGTGAAACTTCATCTGCCCGCGCCGAGCAACATGAGGTCACCGGAAGTCGTCGCCGCCCACGGCCTGGAGACCGCACTCGACGAGCTGAGTTACGAGCTGGACATGGACCCCATCAAGCTCCGGCTGCGCAATTACACCTCGGTCAATCCCGACAATGGCGCCGCCTTCGGCAGCAAGCACCTACAGGAGTGCTACCGCCGGGGCGCGGACGCATTCGGCTGGAGCAAGCGCGATCCGCGCCCGCGATCGATGCGCGACGGCGACACCCTGATCGGCTTGGGCATGGCGTCCGCGGCGCACACGGCTGGCGGAAGGCCGGGAGCCGGCGCCCGTGTAGTGATCTCCGCCAATGGAAAAGCAGTGGTCCAGGTCGCCACCCACGACATCGGAACCGGAACCTACACGGTGATGTCGCAAGTCGCCGCGGACAGCCTGGGACTGGATCTTGACGACGTGGATTTCGAACTCGGTGACACCGACTACCCGTTCGCGTTCGTCTCCGCCGCGTCGGCCACGGCCCCCGGTGTGAGCGCCGCCGTCAACCGAGCGTGCACCACAGCCCGCCGATCCGTGATCGACATCGCAGTAGCGGACCCACGGTCCCCCCTTCACGGCATCCCGGCCGACCAGATCACCGTCGAAGCCGGGATCCTGTACGACACCGACCGGCCAAAACTCCGCGACACCATCCGCGCGGTCGTCACTCGGCACGGCGAGCCCGTGGAGGCGACCACCAACCCAGTTCCCATTCCCCCCGGTTACACCACCGGTGCGGTCTTCGCGGAAGTACGCGTCGACCCCAGGCTCGGACAGGTCCGCGTCACCCGTATGCACGGGATCTTCGACGCTGGCCGGGTCCTCAACCGCAGGACGCTGCGCAGCCAGGCGATCGGCGGAGCGGTCTGGGCCGTCGGCTTCACCCTGTCCGAGCACACCATGGTCGACCACCACCTGGGGCGGATCGTCAACCCCAATCTGTCGGGCTATCTGGTGCCTGTCAACGCCGATATTCCCGAGATCCACATCGGCTTCGTGGACAAGCCTGACCCGGCGAACCGCGAGGCGTTCGGTGCACGCGGGTTCGGAGAAACCCCGATGACCGGCATGACGGCCGCCATCGGAAACGCCGTCTACCACGCCACCGGGCGCCGCATCCGGGACCTGCCCATCACCCTGGACAAGATCATCGGAGATGGGGAAGCAGGATGAACGACATGTGGGAGCGGCTCCACCGTCTCTGGGAAGCCGGCACACCGTGCGCGCTCGCCACGGTTATCTCCGCGTACGGCTCGGCTCCCCGCCGACCCGGAGCCATCATGATCTGCGCCCCGGACGGAACAGTCACCGGCAGCGTGTCTGGCGGCTGCGTGGAGGGCGCCGTTTACGACCTGGCACAGCAGGTCGTGCGGGACGGTACTCCCGTGCTCGAACGCTACGCGGTGAGCGACGACGACGCGGGAGCGGTCGGCCTGACGTGCGGTGGCACCATCGAAGTCCTCGTCGAGCGCGTCGACCAGCAGTCCTTCCCCGAATTGGGCACCCTTCTCCACCACATGCGGGGCGGGGTCGCCGTCGCTCTGGCCACGATCGTCGGGGCTGACGGGCCGGTACGAGCCGGCAGCACCTGGTGTGCTGGGACAGCGGCACGAGCGGGAGCACGGGCGACTCCGTCCTCGACGGTGACACTGCCGGAGCGGCCAGGAGACTGCTCGGCCAGGGGCGCTCCGACACGTTTCGCACCGGGCCAGCCGACGGGGACTCCGCCGCTGGCCCGCGGGTGTTCGTCAACTGCTTGGCGCCGCCGCCCCGCATGCTGGTCTACGGATCCAATGAGTTCGTCTCGGCCCTCGCCTGCCAGGGTGCACCGCTCGGTTTCCGGGTCACGGTGTGCGACGCACGGTCGGTGTTCACCACCCCCGAGCGCTTTCCGGACGCGGACGAGGTCGTCGTGGACTGGCCCCACCGCCACCTCGCCGCCGAGGCGGCGGCAGGCCGGATCGACGGCAGAACGGTGGTCGTCTCGCTCACCCACGATCCCAAGTTCGACGTGCCCGTGCTTCAGGCCGCGTTGGGGATGGACCTGGCCTACGTCGGAGCCTTGGGCTCCCGGCGAACCGCAGAGCAACGCAGGGCATCCCTGCGAGCCACGGGAGTGCGCCACGACCAACTGAGGCGGCTCTGTTCCCCCGCTGGGCTCGACCTGGGCGGTGCCAGCCCGGCGGAAACCGCACTGTCCATCGCCGCCGAGATACTCCTCCTACGCCACGGCGGCCGTGGTGCCCGGCTGTCGGGAACCACGGCCGCGATCCACCAGGAGGCCCCGACAGCCGTTCTCTCCTCATTGGGGGCGGGTCGCATGTGATCCGAGGATGGCCCACCGTGACCACGCCCGCTCCTTTTGACAGCGGCCTTGGCAAAGTCCAGGTACGCGGCCAGTTGTCCCTCCCCTCGTAGCGTGGAGTCCGTGAATGCAGGGGAAGTTGAGGCTCATGGGGTCCAAGCAACGGACGTATACGCCTGAGTTCCGTGAGGGTGCTGTACGCATTGTGATCGAGACGGGCAGGCCGATGCCGGAGGTCGCCGAGGAGCTCGGTGTCCACTCCGGGACGCTGCACAGCTGGGTGTCGCGGTGGCGGCGCAACGGCTCGGCCTCCTCCGACCGGCCCGCGCCCGCTGCCTCGAGCGGTCGGCTGCGGG
>NZ_VMNX01000290.1 GCF_009377235.1 Streptomyces acidicola | reverse complement strand
GGCTGGGGGGCGTGGGGCGACATCCTGTGACTGCACGTTCAGCAGAACGAGCGAATCGTTGGATGGTCACCTTGCCGTAAACGCCGGGGCAGTGGCCGATTGAGCGCCGGGCGTGCGGGAGCCGTAGTGAAGGCAGGGCCCCCGCCGGGGCTCTCAGCGGCGTGGGCCGGACAAGGACCCGGAGGTACGGACGGATGAGTGTGACGAGGCAGAAGTTTGCGGGGAGCGCGGTCGCGGTGGTCGCGGCCCTGATGATGCTGACCGGCTGCGGCTCGGACGGCGGCGGCTCGGACGGCGGCGGGGAGAAGAAGCTCCCCGAGACCGCGACCGGGAGTCTGGAGAACATCGCGAACGAGGTGGGCTGCAAGCCGGACATGCAGACGGACGCGGACACGATCCGCCAGGCCATCTGCAAGAACACCGACGGCAAGTTCAACGGCAAGTTCGTCCTCGCGACCTTCGCCACCGACCGCGGCCAGCGCGAGTGGCTCAACGGGGCCAAGGACTACGGCGGTTACTACCTCGTCGGCCGCAAGTGGGTCGCCGTCGGCGAGCAGAAGACGGTCACGGCGCTGCGCGGCCGGCTCGGGGGGACCATGGAGGAGGGGTCCGACCACATGAATGGCGGTCACTGACCGTGCAACGGCCGGCGGCGTAGCGGCTGAGCGCACTGCGGCTGACGCGCTGGAGGTTCGAGGACAAGCGAAAGCCGGCGGTGGGAATTCCCACCGCCGGCTCACCTGTGTGCTACCGGATGCCCTACTGGCAGTCCTGGCCGCTGTTGATGCAGTCGACCACCTGGTTCATCGTGTTCTCGTCGAAGAAGTTGATGAAGTCGTTGTGGTCGGTGATCGCCTTGTGCAGCTGGTCCGGGAAGGAGTCCACCGCGAAGGCGTTCTGGATCTGCCCGTTCTGGATCTGCGGGGCCTGAACGTCGTAGACCAGGCGGACCTGGAGCTGGGGGATGGCCTGGAAACCGTTGCCGCAGCTGCCGTCCTGCTGGACGAAGGCCACGTGCGTGCGGTGGTTGGCGCTGTCGATGTTCTGGCCGTCCCAGCAGCTCTGGAAGTTGGACGTCCGCACCACGGAGCTGCCGTCGGGGCAGATCGGGTACTTGTCCGTCAGCTGCCGGTCCTCGAAGCCGGTGCAGCTCCAGTTCGTGTTGGCGTTGGCGAGGCCGTTCACGAAGGCCTTGGCGTCACCGGTGATGATGCGCAGGGCCGTCGGCATCGCGACGACATCGCTCGCCTTGTTGCCGACGAACTTCAGCTCGGCCGCGCTGGCCTCCAGGATCTGGCCGACGTTGCCGTCCTGGCCACCACCGGCGGCGTTCGCGTCGAAGTCGTCCTGACCGTTCTGCACACGCAGCACCGGCCAGAAGTACGACGACTTGTCGCCCTGGTTCTGGCAGCTGGTCTCAGCGGCCGCCAGGTCCTGGTCGCTCGCGAAGGCGTTGTTGCTCTGGTTGCCGACGTAGTCGTGCTGGTGCTGCGCACCGTTGCTGACACCCGGAGCGACGATCACGTTGTCCGAGTTGTGGAGGTTGTTCGGGTTGGTGCCACAGCTCGTGGTGAAGGTGCCGGTCGAACCACCGTCACCGTTCGCGGGGAGACCGTTTCCGCCGACGCCCTGCGGGCCGCCGTTCGGCTGGACCTGGGTGATGTCCTGGAAGTCGTCCGCGGTCGGACCGTTTCCGCCCTGGCCCTGCCCCTGGTCCTGACCCTGGTCCTGACCCTGGCCCTGGTCCTGGCCGCCCTGGTTCTGACCGTCGCCCTGGTTCTGGCCCTGGTCCTGACCGCCCTGGTTCTGGCCCTGGTCCTGGCCACCACCCTGGTTCTGGCCACCACCCTGGTTCTGGCCTCCACCGGCGGCGGGCTGGTCGACCTCCATGCCCTTGCACTCGGCGAGCTGGTCGGCACCCCGCGGGGGCTTACCGCCCGCGCGCTTGATGTTGATGCCGATCCGGTCGATGGTGGCCACCCGCTTGGACTTCAGCGGGCTGAGGATGGCGTTGTTGACGTAGCCGGCATCCCCGGCCTGGGCCTGGCGCGTGTCGGCGAGGCGCTTGTAGGCCTCGGTGACCTGCTGGTCGAGCTTCGCCAGCTCCTGGTCAACGCCCTGCCGGGCGCCGTCCGGCACATCGGTGAGCTGCTGGCCGACATCCGGGCAGTCGATCGTCGCGACCTGCGCGGCGGCGGCCTTGATGTTGTTCCGGTCCGACGACTCGCCCGCCGAGGCGTAGAAGTTCGCCCAGACCAGTCCACCTCCGGCGACCGCCAGAGCCGCGGATGCGGCTACGGCGCGCACGGCCAGCGGCGAACGACGTTTTCTTGTGTTGCGTCCCATGGAACTCCTCTGACTTCCTTGCGGGGCATCGAGGCGCCCGACAGGAGTGAAGCGGCTCCATCTCATACGCAAGGGGCTCGTGGGGTGTTCAGAAACCTTGGAAAAAATCAGAAGTCCGCGCTTCCAATTCGGGCGCAATGGGTACAGAGGCCCAGGTTTCAATGGCAGTTGAGGGGGGTAGCCTGTCGACTTTTGAACGAGGTTCAGTAATCGCTGAATCACATTCAGCATCACATTCGGCACCACATTCAGCGGCCATGATCCAAATACGCGAGCACCGCGAGCACACGACGATTGTCGTCGTCCGACACCTCAAGTCCCAATTTGGTGAAAATATTGGAGGTGTGTTTGGCGATAGCCCGTTCCGTCACCACAAGTCGCTCGGCGATCGCCGCGTTCGAGCGGCCCTGCGCCATCAGCTCCAGCACCTCCAGCTCACGCGGCGTGAGCCGGCCCAGCGGCCGGTCGTCCGCCGCCCGCCGGGTGAGCAACTGCTGGATCACCTGAGGGTCCATAGCCGTCCCGCCCGCGGCGACCCGCCGTACCGCGTCGATGAACTGGTCGGCGTCGAACACCCGGTCCTTCAGCAGATACCCGATCCCGCCCGTGCCGTCGGCGAGCAGCTCCCGCGCGTACAGCTGCTCCACATGCTGCGACAGCACCAGCACGGGCAGCCCGGGCCGCTCCCGGCGGGCCTGGAGCGCGCACTGGAGCCCCTCGTCGGTGTGCGAGGGCGGCAGCCGGACGTCGACGACGGCGATGTCCGGCCTCAACTCGGCCAGGGCGCGGGTGAGTTCGGGCCCGCTCTCGACCGCGGCGGCGATCTCGAAGTCGTACGCCTCCAGGAGCCGGACCAGCCCGTCACGGAGCAGGAACAGGTCCTCGGCCAGGACTACGCGCAAGGGATCTCCATGGTGACCATGGTGGGGCCGCCCACGGGACTGCTGACGGCCAGGACGCCGTCGAATGTACCCAGTCGCCGCTCCACCCCGGCCAGCCCCGAGCCCGCTCCGATCCGCGCGCCGCCCCTGCCGTTGTCGGTGACCGTGATCCGTAGCAGGCCGCCGTCCTGCGCCACTTGGTGCAGGTCGACCCAGATCCGCTCGGCGCCGGAGTGCTTGACCGCGTTGGTCAGCACCTCGCTGATCGCGAAGTACGCGGCCGACTCGACCGGCGCGTCCGCCCGCCCGTCCAGCTCCACGGTCACCTCGGTGGCCACCGGCAGCCGCAGCGCCAACGCCCGTACCGCGTCGCCCAGCCCGCGTTCGGCCAGTACCGGCGGATGGATGCCGCGCACCAGGTCGCGCAGTTCGCCGAGGGCCTCGGCGGAGTTGCGGCGGGCCTGCGCGAGCAACCGCCGAGCCTTCGCCGGGTCCTTGTCGAGCAGCGCCTCGACGGTTCCCAGGTCCATGCCCATCGCGACCAGCCGGGCCTGCGCCCCGTCGTGCAGGTCCCGCTCGATGCGCCGCAGTTCGGCGGCCGAGGTGTCCACCGCGTCCCGCCGGGTCTCGGTCAACACACGGACCCGTTCGGCGAGTTCGCCCCGATCGGCGGAGAGCACCGAACGGGTCAGCAGGAAGTGGACGCGCAGCAGCGGCGGGGTGAGGGCGTACGCGGCGGCGAGCAGCACCGCGCCGAGCAGTCCGGCGAGCAGCGCGCTGCCCTGCCCGGAGACCGGCACGAAGCCGTACCACCAGCCGACCCGGCTGCCGTCCGTGAAGGCCCGCCACAGTCCGGCCGCCAGCGCGAAGCCCTCCACCGGATACACCAGCAGCGCGGCGGGCAGCAGCGCGGTCACGAACCCGGCGGTCATGTCCACCAGGAGCCAGCCGAGGTCCCGCCAGGTCGCCGGGTCGCCGAGCATGCCGAAGGTCCGCGCCCACGGGTTCGCCCCTTCCGGGAGGGACCGGTAACCGGGCGGGATCCGCACCCCGCACCACTGCGCGGCCACCAGCCGCCGCCAGTTCGCGAAGGCCCGGACACCGGTCAGCACCCAGGACGTCGTGACGATCCCGACGCCCAGCGGGACGAGTGCGATCGACACGACGGACAGAACGAACAGGGTGATCGAACCGGCGAGGGCGACGACCGAGAGAGCGAGCCCCCGGACTCCGGCGGTCACGACGGCGCGCGTCCGGCCGCCGGCGTTCCTGGGCTCCTTGCTCCGCGTGTCCATGCCGCCAGTCTCGCCGAACCGGGGGCGGCGGTCACGGGGCGGAGCCCCCGGTCAGGGGGTGGTGTCAGCTACACCCTCCGTCGCGGCGAGCACCCTCGCCTCCACCTGCGGGTCGAGGCCCTTGCGGGTCCGGTCCGTCCGCTGCGGCGCCGTGCCGCCGATCTCCCGTAGCCACGCCCAGGTGTCGGCGACGGTCTCGCCGACGGGACGGCACACGAGGCCCGTCGCCAGCGCCCGTGAGACGTCCGCGCGGTGCAGGGCGTCGTACAGGGCACCGCCCGGCGGCACCCACACCGGCAGCTCGACCCACGGCTCGATCCCGGCGTCCAGGACGACCTGCGGATCGGTCCAGCACAGCCGCGCGTCCCCGCCGGTGGCCTCGACGCACGCCGCCAGAAACCCGCCCATCGTGGTGTGCCCGGGCGGACTGACCAGGTTGTACGGGCCACCGAGCCCCCTCTCCACCGCGCCGAGCGTCCAGTCGGCCAGGTCACGCACGTCGACGTACTGAAGGGGCAGGTCGCGCGGGCCCGGCGCCAGGACCGGGCCGCCGCGGGCGATCCGGGTCAGCCACCAGGGCAGCCGGCCGACGTTCTCGTACGGGCCGAGGATCAGCCCGGCCCGAACCAGCAGCGAGTCGTCCACGCCGAACGCCTCGACGGCGGCCAGCTCACCGCCCCGCTTGTCGTGCGCGTACTCCGTCTGCTCGGCGTCGGCCGAGGCGCCCTCGACCAGCGGCGCGTCCTCGCCGGTCCCACCCGCCGGGGGATAGGCGTACACCGAGCGGCTGGACACGTACGCGTACTGGCCGACGCGGCCCCGCAGCAGCCGCGCCGCCTCCCGCACGGCGCGGGGCGCCGCCGACCAGGTGTCGACGACGGCGTCCCACGGGCCGCCGTCGGCGAGCGCGGCAAGCCCGTCGTCGGCGGTGCGGTCGCCGTGCAACGACCGCACGCCCGGCGGGGGCGCGTGCCGTCCACGGTGGAAGACGGTCACCTCCCAGCCGCGCCGGAGCGCCGACTCCACGACGGCCCGCCCCACGAACTCCGTACCGCCCAGCACCAGAAGTCTCATGCCGGTGACACTGCCCTGTGCGGTGGCGGGACGGAACCGTTCTCTGCCCAGGGCAGACAACAACGGGCGGCCGGCGCGGTCCAGTCCGGTCAGCGCCCGACAGGCGGCGTGTACTTGTAGCCGACCCTGCGCACCGTCTGGATCGTCTGCCGGTGCTCGGCGCCGAGCTTGCGGCGCAGCCGGGCGATGTGGACGTCGACGGTCCGGCCGTCGCCCACGTGCCCGTAGCCCCACACCGTGGTGACCAGCTGGTCGCGGGTGTGCACCCGGTGAGGGTTGGTCACCAGGTGTGCGAGCAGTTCGAACTCCAGGTAGGTGAGGTCGAGCGGGCGCCCGTCGACCTCGGCGGTGCGCTGCGCGGTGTCGATCCGGACGAGGGCGTCGTCGTCGCCGTCGTCCGGCCCGGCCGTGTCGGTCGTGTCGGTCGCGTCGGTCCTGGACGGGCCCGGCACCGCGAACGGCGGCACCGGCGGCTGCTGGTCGGCGGGTACGAGGACCAGGTAGCCGATCATCGGCGGCTGCCCCGGCAGTGTGGGCAGGGTGTGCGGCGGCGCGGGCAGCCAGGTGGCACCGGGCGGCAGGAAGTCCGCGACGTGGACGACCTCGTCGCGGTCCACGGCACGCAGCCGGTGCCGTACGGGGCCGTTCGCCGGGGGAGAGGCCGGGGCGGTGAGGGCGGCGGTGGAGACGGAACGAGTGGTCGCCATGAGAGGTCAGCTCTTTCGCGCGAGAGGTTCGTCGGGAGGGCGACGGCCGCCAGTGAGTGGTCGGGCTCGTCGGGACGTACGTCGTGCGCGCCGGTGGAAGGCCCGGGTGTGCGGTCTCAGCAGGCCGGCGCGTTCGTCGCGCGGCAACACACCCGGTCGAAGTCGTGGTGCTGACGGGAAGGCCAGAACGGCTCGAGGTCATGGCGACCCGTCGCGGTGTCCTTCTGGAAGCTGGCCATGGGCCCATTGAAGCAGACAGGGGGCCGGGGGAGGGAGGCTGCTCTCACTGCTTGGACGCTTCCGGCTGCGTGAGTTGGACGACACCGGCTGCTCTCGCGATGACGAAGGGCAACGCGAAGGGGGCGCCCACCGCGAACGGTTGGGCGCCCCCTCACGGAGCCCGGGTGGATCAGACCTGGCTGTGGATCAGACCTGTCCGGCCTTCTCCAGGGCGGAGCAGCAGGTGTCGACGAGCAGACGCGTCACGACGTACGGGTCGACGTTGGCGTTCGGACGGCGGTCCTCGATGTAGCCCTTGCCGTCCTTCTCGACCTGCCAGGGGATACGGACCGAGGCACCGCGGTTGGAGACGCCGTAGGAGTACTGGTCCCACGGGGCGGTCTCGTGCAGACCGGTCAGACGGTCGTCGATGCCGGCGCCGTAGTTCTTGACGTGGTCGAGAGGCTTGGAGCCCTCACCGAGCGACTCGCACGCGGTGATGATCGCGTCGTAGCCCTCGCGCATCGCCTTGGTGGAGAAGTTGGTGTGGGCGCCGGCGCCGTTCCAGTCGCCCTTGACCGGCTTCGGGTCGAGGGTGGCGGAGACGCCGAAGTCCTCGGCGGTGCGGTAGAGCAGCCAGCGGGCCACCCACAGGTGGTCGGAGACCTCCAGCGGGGAGACCGGGCCGACCTGGAACTCCCACTGGCCGGGCATGACCTCGGCGTTGATGCCGGAGATCGCGAGACCCGCCTTCAGGCAGTTGTCCAGGTGGGCCTCGACGATCTCGCGGCCGAAGATCTCGTCGGCGCCGACACCGCAGTAGTAGCCGCCCTGGGGGGCCGGGAAGCCGCCCTCGGGGAAGCCCAGCGGGCGGGTGCCGTCGAAGAAGGTGTACTCCTGCTCGATGCCGAAGATCGGCTCCTGCGCGGCGAACTTCTCCGCGACCTCGGTCAGCGCGGCGCGGGTGTTGGACGCGTGCGGCGTGAAGTCGATGTTCAGGACCTCGCACAGGACGAGGATGTCGTCACCGCCGCGGATCGGGTCCGGGCAGGAGAAGACCGGCTTGAGGACACAGTCGGAGGCGTGACCCTCGGCCTGGTTCGTGGAGGACCCGTCGAAGCCCCAGATCGGCAGCTCGGCACCCTTGGCGTCGTCGACCAGGATCTTGGTCTTCGAACGCAGCTTGGCCGTCGGCTCGGTGCCGTCGATCCAGATGTACTCAGCCTTGAAGCTCACGGGCCACATCCTTCGGGTGTGTCTTTGAGTCGCAGTCATGCGGGTGCTGCGGCGGCGCTGCGGCACTGCGGGCGCCGCGTGGGAAGATGCCCGAAAGCCTGTCAACAGGCGGTTTCCCGATCATTGCTCATGTGTGAACCCCGTGTTACCCGGTGCTTCTGTGGGCGGGATCACGCAGTGAGGCGCCGCGCTGCGATGCCGGGTGGCTCTCCGGGGGTGTGTGACGGGGCGGGCGACGGGGCGGACGGAGGAGTTCGCGGCGGTGGCCGGCGGGCACGCGGGGGGCACCGCAGGGCGGTTCGCGGCGGCTCGCGCGGGTCGTCCCGCGCGGCTCGTATGCGATGGGAATGCGCGGGGTTTCGGCGGTGCGGGGCGGGAATGCCCTGTCCGTCTCCCTACCCGCTCGCTTCGGCCGCCGCGTCCCGTACACCTGTGAGGAACCCCCGGATCGCCGTCAGTTCCCGCTCGTCGTAGCCCTCCAGCAGTTCGACCGCGCGGCCGATCAGCGGGCCGAAGAAGGCCTGCCCCAGCTCCACCGCCCGCTCGTCGATCTCCACGAGGACCCGGCGCCGGTCCCGTTCGTCCCGCACGCGGCGTACGTGCCCGAGCCGCTCCAGCCGGTCGACGACGGCGGTCGTGCCCGCGGAGTTCAGCCCGAGCAGGGTGCCGAGGCGCCCCGCCGTCATCTCCGAGCCGGACCGGGACGCGTCCATGAGGGCGATCAGGGCGCGCACGTCCGTCGGATGCATCCCGTTACGGCTCGCGAACCGGGCGCTGCGCAGGCCGAGTTCGACGGTCGCCGCGCGCAACAGGTGCACGATCTCCATCTCGCGCTCGTGGTCCGGCATACCGCCCTCCGGCTATCATCTCGCCCACCAAGTATCTCGCTGAACGAGATATTACGGCAGGGGGGCTGGGCGCATGAACGGCCGCGGCACATACGACATCCAGGGCTTCCGGGCGGCGTACGACGAGGTCATGGCCAAGTGGCCCGCGGACCGGGAGGCGTTCGACGTCGCGACCCCGTACGGCACCACCCACGTGCACGCGTGCGGCCCGCGCGACGCGCCCCCGCTCGTCCTCCTGCCGGGCGGCGGCGGGGCGACGTCGGCCTCCTGGTTCGCGAACGCCGAGGCGCTCTCGCGCGCCCACCGCGTGTACGCCGTCGACCTGATCGGCCGGCCGGGCCACAGCGTGAGTGAGGCCGACCACCCCCTCCGTACGGTGGCCGACCTCACAGCTTGGATGGACCTGGTCCTGGACGGTCTGGGTGCCGGCACGACCGCGTTGTGCGGTCACTCGTACGGCGCCTGGATCGCCCTCCACTACACCCTGCACGCGCCCGACCGGGTGCGCCGTCTGGCGCTGCTCGACCCGACCGGGTGCTTCACCGGATTCGCGGCCGGGTACCTTCTGCGGGCCGGCTGGATGATGGCGCGCCGCTCGGCCCGCGGCACCCGGGCCTTCCTGGAGTGGGAGACAGGTGGTGCCCCCGTGGACCCGGAGTGGCTCCGGCTCCAGGAGGCGGCCGCCGGCTTCCCCTTCGTACGGCCGGTCACCGGCCCGGCTCCGGATCGCGCGGCCTCGTCCGCCCTGGACGTACCGGCCCTGCTGCTCCTCGCCGGGCGCAGCAGGGCCCACGACACGCGCGAGGTGGCGGCCCGCTCCGTCGAGTGGCTGCCGCGTTCGCGGGTGACGGTCCTACCGGACGCCACCCACCACACGCTGCCGCACCTGGACCCGGCCGAGCTCAACAGCCGCCTCACGGACTTCCTGAACGGCCGTTGACCTGCGGCCGCGTCACCCCACCCGCTCGATGACGGCCCGTCGGATCAGGAACTTGCCGGGCTCCCTGACCTGCTCGAACGCGGCGTCGTTCAGCAGGACGCAGCTGCCGGAGACCGAGGTGACCTCCACCGTCGTGGACTTGTTGTTGTCCAGGTTGGTGACCTTCAGCTTCGTACCGGCCGGGAACTGGTTGCTGGACGCGGCCGGGGCGCCGGCCTCGCCGGAGAGGGTGACGGTGGAGCCGTTGCAGACCTGCTCCCCGGAGCCCGCGGCGGCGTCGCCGTTCGCGGGCGGGGTGGCCTCCGGCTCCGCGGCCCCGGAACCCTCGGAGCCCTGGGGGTCCTGAGCCGACCCCCCGGTGCCCGCGGCTCCGCCGGTCTGCCCGGCCTGGGAGTCCTGAGCCGACTCCCCGACCACGCAGCCGGACGCCTCCTGCTTGAGCTCGATCTCGGCGATGACCGCCTCGCGGTTGGCGATCCGGGCCTCCGACTGGGCGTCGGGGTTGGCCCGCTGCCCCTCGATGAACCGCTGGTTGTTGCCGAGCGCGGTGGCCAGCCCCTGGCAGACGGTCGAGTCCGCGGCGGTCTGTGCGGCGTTCGACGTGGCCGCCATCGCGAAGGCCCCGCCTCCCGCCACGGCCACCGCGGTCACCAGCAGCGCGACCTTCTTCTTCGTGCTGATCGTTCTCCTACGCGACATGCGCGCCTCCTGTCCCCGGCCGTCTCGGCGGCCGGATCGGGTGGGTACGCCGTTAGGTACGAGATCTCGAACGAAGTTACTCAACGGTTACGCGGGTCTCTCAAGTAACCTGCGTCACACGCGACTTGGCGTAAAGCCGGGCTCACCGCTCCAATGCGTCACGAACCGCCTCCTCCGTGCGCGCCACCACCGCGCTGCCGTCGTCGGCGGTGATGATCGGCCGCTGGATGAGCCCCGGATGCTCGGCGAGCGCCCGCACCCACCGGTCCCGTGACGCCGCGTCCCGGTCCCATGTCTTCATGTCCAGCTCCTTGGCGGCGGCCTCCTGGGTCCGCGTGATGTCCCACGGCTCCAGCCCGAGCCGAGCGAGCACGTCCCGGATCTCGTCCTCGGTCGGTACGTCCTCCAGATACCGCCGCACGGTGTACTCGGCGCCCTCCGCGTCCAACAGGGTGAGCGCACTGCGGCACTTCGAACAGGCCGGATTGATCCAGATCTCCATGGGGGACACGGTACGCGCGGCGCGGCGGGGGCCGGATGGCTGTCTCTTA
>NZ_VMNX01000028.1 GCF_009377235.1 Streptomyces acidicola | reverse complement strand
CCCGACCCCCAACCCTTGCCTCCTGGCCTCATGAGCTGCTGATCTCTGCTGATCCACAGCGAACCCTGGTCCATCGCACAGGATTGCCCGGGTCCTGGCCGGGTACGCGACGGGCGTTGCGCCCGGGACGGAAGGCGTCCTGGGTCGCCCGCCCGCCACTACCCGGGGATCTGCCATGGACACACCCTCGAACGACAACACCGCGCCCCAGGCCGTGACACCGGCGCAGGAGGCGCTCACCGTGCTCGCCCTGAACACCGGGGACAGGGGCGCGTTCGACACGCTGGCCGAGTCGGACGTGCTGGTTCCCGTACCGGACGACGCCAGCGAGGAGGACGCCTCCGACCCGACCGTGGTGGCACTTCCGGTGCTGGAGCAGTCGGGCGGAGAACAGGTCGTACCCGTGTTCACCTCGGAAATGGAGATGGCCGATCTGCTGCCGTTCGTCTCGCGCTACCGCCTGGTGCCCCTCGGGGCCCTCGCCTCGCAGTGGCCGGACGCGGACCTGTCGCTGACCATAGACGCCAGCTCGCCGCACGGGCTGACCCTCGACTCCGAGGGCGTACGCACGCTGCTGGCGAGGCCACAGAGCTGAGGAACCCAGCGCACCACCCGGCCTGGCCCTCTCAGAGGGCCTTGCCGGGATCGAGGAGTGCGTGCATGGCGCAGCGGGGCTGGGGGTACCTCCCACGCCCTTAAGGCAGTGGGGGAGGGAGTTTGACGAACGGGCCTAGCCCCGCAACATGCGGGACAGGGCGGCCCGTTGCAGGGGCAGGACCTCGGCGTGCAGGTCACGGCCCTTCTGGGTGAGGACGACCCACACTCCACGCCGGTCCTCCTGGCAGACGGAGCGCTCCACCAGGCCGTCCTTCTCCAGACGGCCGATGAGGCGGGACAGTGCGCTCTGGCTGAGGTGGACCCGGTCGGCGATGTTCTGGACACGGCACTGCTCACCCTTGTGTGCGACCGTGCCCGAGGCGAGGATGTCGAGGACTTCGAAGTCGCTGGCGCCGAGGCCGTGCGGATGCAGTGCGCGGTCGATCTCGCACATCGTGCGCGCGTGCACCGACAGGATGTCCCGCCACTCGTCCTCGAGCCGGGCGTCGGCCATGTTCGCTGCCATACCTGCACGGTAACAGACATGTGAACACTTGTTGATTGTGCAACTAGTGCGGGTGCAACGTTCTTCTCCCGGACGTCACTCCGCGGGAGCCTGCTGCATCAGCCCGATCAGGTTCCCGTCCGTGTCCTTCACCGAGGCGATCAGCCTGCCGCCGCCCACGTCGCGCACGTCGTGCAGGATCTCGGCCCCGGCAGCGAGGAGGGCCGCCAGGGTGGACCTGATGTCGGAGACGTGCCAGTACGGCACCGGTCCCGTCATGCCCCTGGAGTGCCCGTGCGGGTCCAGGCCGACCTCCTGTCCGGCGTCCCTGAAGCCGACGTAGTAGGCCGAGTCCGCGTAGGGCGTGCCGAGCAACTCGCTGAACAGCGCCTTTGCCCGGTCGAGGTCCTTGACGGGATAGATGATGGTGGTGAGACCGCGGGTCATGGCGTACTCCTCGCATGGTCCTGTCGCACCGACGGGATTCCGTCGGCAGTCCCACGCTAGGACGGGGGAGCGGGGCCCGCTCCTTCGATCCTGATCGGTCTTCGCCCACACGCGGGAGGCCGGGGGCCCTCAGGCCGAGTCCCGGCGCACCAGTACCGTCGGCAGGATCACCGCCGCGGGGTCGTCGCCGCCGATCTGTGCCAGCAGGACCCGCACCATCTCGCTGCTGATCCGGTCCCAGGGCTGGCGGATCGTCGTGAGGGCGGGAGCGGACTCCGTCGCCGCGGGGGAGTCGTCGAAGCCACCCACGGACACGTCCTCCGGAACCCTGCGGCCCGCCCGGCGCAGCGCGGACAGGACGCCCTGCGCCATCAGGTCCGAGGCGACGAACACGGCGTCCATGTCCGGCGCCCGCTCCAGCAGCCGCTCCGCGCCGGCCGCACCGCTGGCCCGGCTGTAGTCGCCGGTGACGACGAGCCGCTCGTCGATCTCGACGCCCCCGTCCGTGAGCACCTCCTTGTACCCGGCGAGGCGCTCCACACCGCCCGGCGTGTCCAGCGGACCGGTAACGACACCGATGCGGCGGCGGCCCAGCGACAGTAGATGGCGGACCATGTCCCGGGCGCCGTCCCGGTCGTCCGCCGCCACGTAACTCACCTTGGAGCCCAGCCCCATCGGCTTGCCGCACTGGACGAGAGGCACCCCCGCCTCGCGCAGTTCCTCGGCGACCGGGTCACCGGAGTGGCTGGACACCAGCAGCACGCCGTCGACGTGGCCCGCCGTGATGTACCGGGTGATGCGGCGCCGTTCGTCCTCCGTACCGGCCAGCATCAGCAGCAGGGGGATGTCGTGCGCGGCCAACGCCTGGGTGCAACCGCGCAGCAGGACATTGAAGTTGGGGTCCTCGAACAGCTTCTCCTGGGGTTCGGTCAGCAGGAAGCCGATCGAGTCGGAGCGACCCGTGATCAGTGAGCGGGCGTGCCGGTTCACCACGTAACCGGTCTTGCGGATCGCCGCGTTGACCGCTTCCTGTGCCGCCGGGCTGACGTAGTGGCCGCCGTTGAGTACGCGTGACACGGTGCCCCGGGAGACCCCCGCCACGCGCGCCACGTCGTGGATGGTCGGCGGTTTGCGCCGTCCCGCGGTGTTGCTCATGGTCATGACTTTACGGCTCCGGACAGCAGATCGAGGCTCCAGAAGCGCTGGATGACCAGGAAGAGCGCGATCAGGGGGAGCACCGCGAGCAGCGCGCCCGTGATCACCAGGGTGTAGAGGGCCGGAGTGTTGGAGCCCTGTTCGAGGAGGGTGAACAGACCCAGCGTGATCGGGAACTTCTCGTCGTCGCTGAGCATGATGTACGGCAGCAGGAAGTTGTTCCACACCGCCACGAACTGGAACAGGAACACGGTCACCAGGCCCGGCACCATCATCGGCAGGGCGATCCGTGTGAAGATCCGCCACTCGCCCGCCCCGTCCATGCGCCCCGCCTCGACCACGTCACGGGGCACGGCGGCGGCCGCGTAGATCCGGGACAGGTACACGCCGTACGGCGACAGCACCAGCGGCAGCAGCACGGACCAGTAGGTGTCCGCCAGATCCACCCGGGCCAGCAGCAGGTACTGGGGGATGGCGAGGATCACCGGAGGCATCAGCACGCCCGCCAGCAGGATGTTGAAGACGGTCTCGCGGCCCCGGAAGCGGTAGATCGCCAGCGCGTAGCCGCTGATCGCGGAGACGGCCGTGGACAGCAGGGCGCCCAGGCCCGCGTACAGGGCGGAGTTGCCCATCCACCGCCAGTAGATGCCGTCGCGGTAGGCGCTCAGGCCGGACAGGTTGTCCGCGAGGCCGGTGCCCGGCAGGAAGGTGAACGTGGAGAACAGTTCGCTGCCGGACTTGGTGGCCGCGATCACCACCCAGGCCACGGGCAGCAGACAGTAGACCGCGCCCAGCAGCAGCGCCAGCGTCGGAGTGAGCCCGACACGGCGGCTCCGCGGCGGGCCCTGGGTGGCGCCGGGCGCGATGCCCACCACCGGACCGGCCTTGACGACGGAAGGGGAACTCATCGTGCTTCCTCCTGCCGGGAACGGGAGCCCGCGGCCCGCAGAAAACCGAAGGACAGGACCAGCGTGGCCACGGCGATGATCACGGCGCCCGCGGCGGCCGTGTGGATGTCGCCCTTGCCGAAGGCGTCCTGGTACACCTTCATCAGCGGACTCCACGTCGTGGAGACGGAGTTGGTGAGGGGCTTCAGGGTGGTGGGCTCACTGAACACCTGGAGCGTCGCGATGATCGAGAAGAAGAAGGTCAGCACCAGCGACGGCGCCACCATCGGGATCTTGATCCGCAGCGCGATCTGCAGCGGGGTCGCGCCGTCCAGCTTCGCCGCCTCGTACACCTCGGCCGGGATCGTCTGCAGCGAGGTGTAGATGACGATCATGTTGAAGCCGGTGCCGCCCCACACCGCGATGTTCGACAGCGCCGCGTACAGCCCGCCGCCGTCCAGCAGGTCCGGTTGCGGCAGCCCGAGCCTGTCGAGCACGAAGTAGAAGGGGCTGACGTCCGGCAGGTAGAGGAAGCCCCACAGCAGGGCCGCCACGACACCCGGGACGGCGTACGGCAGGAAGATCGCGAGCCGGGTGAAGGGAGCGAGCCGGACCTTCTCGCTGTCCAGCATCAGCGCGAGGACCAGCGCCAGTCCGAGCATCACCGGAATCACGATGGCGCCGTAGCCCAGCACACGCAGCGCGCCGCCCACGAACTCGGAGTCCGTCAGGGCGTCGGCGTAGTTCGCCAGACCGGCCCAGACCTCGCTCCGCGCACCCGAGCCCAGGCCCAGGCCCTTGACCTCGATCTTGTGGAGGCTGAGCCAGACCGCGTAGCCGATGGGCAGCGCGAAGAAGAGGGCGAACAGGACTGCCGCGGGGAGGAGGAAGAAGAAGGGGGCGCTTCGCGCTCGTTCGACGGTGGTGGCGGGGGAGCGGCGGGCGTACGGGGCCCCCTTGGCCCCGTACGACGTCCGGTGTGCACTCGTCACTCCGCTACCTCGAAGCCCTGCTTCTTCAGATCGGCGACCGTGTCGTCCTGCATCGTCGCCAGGGCCGCACCGAAGTCGGACCTGCTCTTGGCGGCGGCGCCGAACGCGTCCTTGAAGGTGGTGTACGCGACGTTCACGTTCGGGCCCCATGCGGAGGGAGCCGTGGTCTTCGCTATCTCGGCGGCGCCGGCGTAGAAATCCGTCTGGTTCGAGAAGAAGGCCGGCGGCTCGGCGAACGCGTCACTGAGCTGTGCGCTGGTGGAAGCGGGGTAGATGCCGCCCTCCTTCGCCAGCGCGGTCAGCGCGTCCCGGTCCGTGTTCAGCCAGGCGGCGAACCTCGCGGCTGCCGCCCTGTGCCGGGAGTCCGTGGTGACGGCGGTCGAGGAGCCACCCCAACTTCCGGTCACGTCCTCGCCCTTCGACCACTGCGGCAGCGGCGCCATCCTCCACTTGCCCTTGGTGTCCGGCGCGGCGGTGGTCAGCGTGCCGGGCGCCCAGACCGCGCTCAACCAGGCGATCTGCCGACCGGTGTTGAGAGCCTTGTTCCAGGCCGGCGTGTACATCGGCTGGTTGTCGATGGCGCCCTCCTTGACGAGACCGCCCCAGAAGTCGGCCACCTTCTGGCTGGCCGCGTCGTCGATGCCCACTTTCCACTTGTCGCCCTCGGTGGTCCACCACTGGGCGCCCGCCTGCTGGGCGAGGCCCGCGAAGAGGCCGGAGTCGTTGGCGGAGAAGGTGGTCAGATCCACGTCCGGCGCCTTCTGCTTCAGCGCGCGAGCCGTCTCGGCGAACTCGTCCCAGGTCGTCGGCACCGTCAGGCCGTACTCCTCGAACAGGTCCTCGCGGTAGTAGAACATCATCGGCCCGATGTCCTGCGGTATCGCGTACACCGCGTCCGTGCCCAGCGTCGTCTGCTGCCAGACCCCTTCGGCGAACTTGCTCTTCGCCGCCTTGGCGTCGCCCGAGATGTCGGCGACCGCGTCATTGCTCACCAGGGTCGGCAGTGCCTGGTACTCGGCCTGCACCAGGTCGGGGCCCTTGCCCGCCTTGTGCGCGGTGAGGATCTTGGTGACGAGGGTGTCGCCCGAGGCCTGCTTCTTGACCGTGACGGTGATCTCCTGCTCCTTGCCGGGACCCTTGTTCCACAGGTCCACGACCTTGTCCATGCCTGGCGTCCAGGTCCAGTACGTCAGGTTCGCGGGTCCGGACGGGGCCTCGCTGTCGTCGTCGGACCCACCGCAGGCGGCGAGCGTCGTGGCACCGAGGGCCACGGCGACGGCAGTGGCCACAAAGCGGCGTTGCTTCGTGTTGGGCATGGATCGTTCTCCCCTGGCCTGGGGCCCTCGCCCTCGGCGAGGACCTGCCCTGCGTATGTGAGCGTTCACAGTAGAGAAACACTCAGGACACTTGTCAATGGTTGTTTCTGTGCGGTTATGTATGGCCAGCGCCGCCAGATGCCGTGTGTGCACGTTCCCAAATGATCGATTAAACGGGAGACTTCGATGCCGGAGACCGCCCCCAAGGGCCTCACCAGGCTTGCCTTCGGCGGGGACTACAACCCCGAGCAGTGGCCGGAAGGCGTCTGGCACGAGGACGTCCGGCTGATGCGCGAGGCGGGCGTCACCATGGTGAGCGTCGGGATCTTCTCCTGGGCACTGTTGGAGCCCTCACCCGGCGCGTACGACTTCGCCTGGCTCGACCGTCTGCTGGATCTGCTGTACGAGAACGGCATACGAGCCGACCTCGGCACACCGACCGTCGTGCCGCCCGTCTGGTTCTACCGCGCGCACCCCGAGGCACTGCCCGTGTCCGCCGACGGCACCCGGTACGAGTTCGGCTCGCGCGGCGCCATCTGCCACAGCAACGCCGACTACCGGGCCGCCGCCGCGAACATCACCACCAAGCTGGCCGAGAGGTACGCCGACCACCCCGCCCTCGCCCTGTGGCACGTGCACAACGAGTACGGCGTTCCCGTCTCGGCCTGTTACTGCGGCACCTGCGCCGTGCACTTCCGCCGCTGGCTGGCGGCCGTGTACGAGACGGTCGACGCGGTCAACGAGGCCTGGGGCACCGCCTTCTGGGGCCAGCGCTACACGGACTTCGAGCAGATCAACCCGCCCCGGGTGGCCCCCACCGTCGGCAACCCCGGCCAGGCCCTGGACTACAAGCGGTTCGCCGACGCCACCATGCGGGAGAACTTCCGCGCGGAGCGGGACATCCTGCACCGCCTCGCCCCCGGCATCCCGGTCACCACCAACTTCATGACCGCGCTCAGCCAGTGCGACTCCGTCGACTACTGGGCCTGGGGCCGCGAGGTCGACCTCGTCACCAACGACCACTACCTGATCACCGACGGCCGCCGTACCCATGTCAACCTCGCCATGGCCGCCGACCTCACCCGCTCCGTCGCGGGCGGCGCGCCCTGGCTGTTGCTGGAGCACTCCACGTCCGGCGTCAACTGGCAGCCCCGCAACCCGGCCAAGACCCCCGGTCAGATGGCCCGCAACTCCCTCGCCCATGTGGCGCGCGGCTCCGAGGGCGCCCTGTTCTTCCAGTGGCGGCAGTCCCGGCGCGGCGCCGAGAAGTTCCACTCGGCGATGGTGCCGCACGCGGGCACCGAGTCGCGGGTGTGGCGCGAGGTCGTCGAACTCGGCGCGTCCCTCGACTCGTTGAGCTCGATCCGCGGCACCCGCACCCGGGCCGACGTGGCGGTCCTCTGGGACTGGCACTCCTGGTGGGCGCAGAACCTGGCGTGGCGTCCCAGCGAGGACCACGACGCCCGTGAGCGCGCCGACGCCTTCTACGAGGCCCTCTACGACCGTCACCTCACCGTCGACTTCGCCCACCCGGAAGCCGACTTGTCGGCGTATCCCCTTGTCGTCGTTCCCGCGCTCTACCTGATGACGGAGGCCGCCGGGAACAACGTCCGCGCGTACGTCGAGAACGGCGGCACCCTCGTCGTCTCGTACTTCTCCGGCATCGTCGACGAGCACGACGCCGTGCACGAGGGCCCGTACCCCGGTGCCCTGAGGGACGTTCTCGGCCTGACCGTCGAGGAGTTCTCGCCGCTGCTGCCAGGCGAGAGCGTCCGTGTCGTCGGGCCCGACGGCTCCGAGCTCACGGGGGACGTGTGGACCGAGTTCGTGGTGCCGGGCGACGCCGAGACCGTGTGGACGTACGCCGATGGCCCGGCTGAGGGCCACCCCGCGGTGACCCGGCACCGTCTGGGCGAGGGATCGGCCTGGTACGTGTCGACCCGCCTCGACACCCAGGGGCTGGACGCGCTGCTGGGCTGGGCCCTGGACGACGCCGGCATGGCGCCGCGCGCCGATCTGCCGCGGGATGTCGAGGTGGTGCGGCGGGCGGGGGAGTCCGGCACCTATCTGTTCGCGATCAACCACGGCTCCTCGGACGTCAAGGTGCCGTTGGACGCGCACGGGACCGAGCTGCTGACGGGTGAACGTGCCGCCGGGCGCCTGGCGGTGCCCGCGGGAGTCGTACGGGTCGTACGACTCGACGGCTGAGCCCGCTGTCGGTTCCGGACCGCACCGGAGTATTCATCCCACCCCACGTCGAAGGGACGACGGACAACGATGTTCCATCCCAGACGCATACTGCGGACCCTGCTGCTGCCCCTCACCGCCGGGCTCGCCCTCACCGCCCTGCCCGCCCAGACCGCCCATGCCGCGAGCACCCTCACCAACGGCGGCTTCGAGTCCGACGGCACGGGCACCGCGACCCCGGCCGGCTGGTCGACGTACTCGGCGGCCGGTCAGAACTCCGCCTCCTTCACCGAGTCCGGTGGTCACGGCGGCAGTTACCGCCTGACCCACTGGTCGTCCTCCGCCTACAAGGTGGAGACGTACCAGTACCTGTCCGGACTGACCAACGGGAACTACAAGCTCACCGCCTGGGTGCGCTCCGGCGGCGGCCAGAAGGAGGCGTACATCGCGCTGAAGAACTGCGGGAGTTCCGAGCAGCGCACCGACATCCCCGTCTCGTCCAACGGCTGGGTCCGGATCGTCACCTCCGTCGCGGTGACGAACAACCAGTGCACGATCGGCGTCACCTCCGACGCGGGCGCGGGCAACTGGATCAACATCGACGACCTGACCTTCACCTCGGGCTCGACCGGCCTGTCCATCAAGGGGTCTGACGTGTCGTCACTCGTCAAGAGCGAGGCCAAGGGAGGCGTCTACAAGAACAGTTCGGGTGCGACCGGGGACGCCCTGGCCATCCTCAGGTCCGCAGGGCAGAACTACGCCCGCCTCAAGGTGTGGGTGAACCCCGCCGACGGCTACAACAACAAGACGCGCGTCCTCGCCATCGCCAAGCGCGTCAAGGCACAGGGCATGAAGCTGCTGGTCGACTTCCACTACTCGGACACCTGGGCCGACCCGGGCGCGCAGTCCAAGCCGTCCGCGTGGGCCGGACACTCGTACAGCCAGTTGAAGACCGACGTCTACCACCACACGTACGACGTCCTGAACGCGCTGAAGGCGCAGGGCACCACGGCCGACATGGTGCAGGTCGGCAACGAGATCAACGGCGGCATGCTGTGGAACGAGGGCTCCACGGACAACTGGCCGCAGCTCGCCGGACTCCTCAACTCCGGCTACGACGCGGTCAAGGCGGTCAACTCCGGCACGACCGTGGCGCTGCACCTCGCCAAGGGCGGCGACCTGTCGGGCACCCGCTGGTGGTTCGACAACGCGGTCGCGGGCGGGGTCAGGTTCGACGTCATCGGCCTGTCCTACTACGGCTACTGGCACGGCACGCTGTCCGACTTCCAGACCACCCTCGACGACGCGGCCTCCCGCTACGGCAAGCCGGTCTTCCTCGCCGAGACCGCCTACCCGTTCCGGCTGGACAGCGACGACGCGCACGAGAACATCATCGACACCACCGGTGAGCTCGTGTCCGGCTACCCGGCCTCGACGGCCGGGCAGACCCAGTGGATGAAGGACGTGGCGAGCATCGTTGAGGCCGTGCCGAACGGCCGCGGCCTCGGCGTCTTCTACTGGGAGTCCACCTGGACCGCGGTCACCGGCAACGGCTGGGACCCGGCGGACCCCTCGTCCGGAAACGGCTGGGAGAACCAGGCCCTGTTCGGCTACGACGACAGGCCGCTTCCGGCGATGGCGTGGTTCAGCCACCGCTGAGCCAAGTCCGTGACGCGGGCCCGGTCGCCGTGGGCGGCCGGGCCCTGCCGCGCGGGGGCCCGCTGGAAGCCGGCCGACGGGCGACTGACCCTGGGGAGCGGCCGCGGTGCGCGAGCCGCCCGACGTGGCACGCTGAGTCATGTGACAGTTCCGCACCCCGACGGGCTCGGCGTCCCCGACGCCGCCGACCTCGTCGTCCCCGCCCGACGGCCGCCCCTCCGGCACGGCCAGGCGCCCGTGGTGGCCGTGGTCGCGCTCGGCGGCGGCATCGGCGCCGCGGCTCGGTACGGTGCGTCGCTGCTGTGGCCCACACCGACCGGCGGCTTTCCCTGGACGACGTTCTGGGTGAACATCGTCGGGTGCGCCGTGATCGGTGTCTTCATGGTCGTGATCACCGACGTGTGGGCGGCCCACCGGCTGGTGCGCCCCTTCTTCGGCACCGGGGTGCTCGGCGGCTTCACCACCTTCTCGACGTACGCCGTCGAGATCGAACGGCTGGTCGGCGCGGGTCGTCCCGGCACCGGCCTCGCCTATCTCGCCGCCACGCTCCTCTCGGCCCTCGCCTCGGTGTGGCTCGCGGTGGCGGTGGCGCGGCGCATCCTGGCGGTGAGGCAGAGATGACGCGCTCCACCCGGCTCACGGGTCGTGCCCTGCGGCTGACCGTCCTCGTCGGCGAGCACGACACCTGGCACCACAAGCCGCTGTACAGCGAGATCGTCCACCGGGCCCACGCGGCCGGCATGGCGGGCGCGAGCGTGTTCCGGGGCATCGAGGGCTTCGGCGCCTCCTCGATCGTCCACACCTCGCGGCTGCTCTCGCTGAGCGAGGACCTGCCCGTCGCCGTCGTCGTCGTGGACGAGGAGGACCGGGTACGCGCCTTCCTGCCGGAGCTGGACGGGCTCGTCACCGAGGGGCTCGTGCTCCTCGACGAGTGCGAGGTCGTCATCCCCCGGTCCCAGCCTCGTCCGATCGGGGGCAACCTCACCGCCGGCCGGGAAGGCGAGTCCGGCGGAACGGGCCGCGGAGGGTAAGAGGTCGTTGTGAACCCTACGAGGTGAACCGTAACCGGTTTGCCCTGGTTCCTTACCTCGTCGTGGTAGGACTGTCCGCGCCCACCCGACGCCCACCGGAACTGGATCACATGAGCGCCATCTCCCTAGGTCAAGCCGTCATCCTCGGAGTCGTCGAGGGGGTGACCGAGTTCCTGCCGGTGTCCTCGACGGGGCACCTCAAGATCGTCGAGGGGTTCATGGGTATCCCCGTCGACGACCACGCGGTGGTCGGGTTCTCAGCGGTCATTCAGGTCGGTGCCATCGCCGCCGTGCTCGTCTACTTCCGCAAGGACATCGCGCGCATCGTCTCCGCCTGGTTCCGGGGCCTGACCAACCGGGAGGAGCGGTACCACCACGACTACCGGTTCGCCTGGTGGGTGATCGCGGCGACCATCCCTATCGTCGTCGTGGGGCTCGCCGCGAAACCGCTCATCCAAGGTCCGCTCGCCTCCCTCTGGGTGGTGGCCGCCTCGCTGATCGTCGGCAGCGCGGTGATGTGGGCGGCGGACCAGATGGGGCGGCACAAGCGGGGCGAGGACGACACCTCGTTCAAGGACGCCATGCTGGTGGGCAGCTCGCAGATTCTCGCGCTGCTCTTTCCCGGCTTCTCCCGCTCCGGTGCCACCATGTCGACCGCGCTGATGCTCGACCTGGACCGCGTCGCGGCCACCAGGCTCTCCTTCTTCCTCGGAATCCCGGCCCTGACGGGTGCCGGTCTGTACGAGCTGAAGGACGCCCTGGGTACGGGCGTGGGCGCCGCCCCGCTCGTCGTCGGCACCATCGTGTCGTTCGCGGTCGCGTACGCCTCGATCGCCTGGCTGCTGAAGTTCGTGGCCAACCACTCCTTCAACGCGTTCGTGATCTATCGGATCGCGATCGGTCTGCTGCTGTTCGGGTTGCTGGGCACGGGCGTGCTCAGTTGATCAAGGGGGAGGGCGGAGGGGCGGAGCCCGGGTCGCCGCCCCTTGACAGCACCCTTGCGTCACCCTCAGGATCACCCCCGTGAACCTGTCAGACAGCCAGACAGGTGGCTCGGCACCCCGGCGCATCAGCGCCATGGAAGCGGTGCTCATCCACCTCCGCGGCGCCATAGAGCGCGGCGAGTACGCCATCGGCGACAAGCTCCCCTCCGAGGCGGAGCTGTGCCGACGGCTCGACGTGAGCCGTCCGGTCCTGCGCGAGGCGCTGCGGGCCCTGCAGGCGATGGGACTGACCCAGTCCCGCACCGGCAAGGGCACCTTCGTGATCGCAAGCTCCGTCGAGGACCCCACCTTCGGCGACTTCACGGCGAGCGACCTGCTGGAGGTGCGCCGGCACGTGGAGATCCCGGTCGCCGGATACGCGGCGCTGCGCCGGGGCCCGGAGAACCTGGACCACCTGGCCCATCTGCTGGAGCGGATGGAGCGGGAGACCGACACGACCGCGTGGGTCGCGATGGACACGCTGTTCCATCTGGCCATCGCCGAGGCCGCGCAGAACCCGGTGTTCCGCCGGGTCATAGAGGAGATCCGGGACGCGCTGGCCCGCCAGTCGGCCTTCCTCAACGAACTCGGCGGTCGCCGCGAGCAGTCCAACCGTGAGCACCGGGCCATCGTCGAGGCGCTGGTCGACGGTTCCGAACACGACGCGGTGGAGGCCATGTCCCACCACCTCGACCGCGTCGAAAGCACCCTCACCGACATCGTGCGTCCCCCACGCACGGACAGTTCCACGGAAGGCGGACCCGAGGCGTGAGCGAGTCACTCCACGAAGCCGTACAGAAACCGGCCGCGCACGTCGACGCCGGCGACGCGGGCTACAGCAAGTCCCTGAAGTCCCGGCATGTCAACATGATCGCCATTGGCGGCGCGATCGGCACCGGCCTCTTCCTCGGCGCCGGCGGCCGCCTCGCCGACGCGGGCCCGTCCCTGTTCATCGCCTACGCGGTCTGCGGCATCTTCGCCTTCCTGGTCGTCCGCGCCCTCGGCGAACTCGTCCTGTACCGGCCGTCGTCCGGCGCCTTCGTGTCCTATGCCCGCGAGTTCATGGGTGAGAAGGGCGCGTACACCGCGGGCTGGATGTACTTCCTCAACTGGGCCACCACCGGCATAGCCGACATCACCGCGGTGGCCACCTACACCCACTACTGGGGCATGTTCTCCGACATCCCGCAGTGGGTGATCGCGCTCATCGCGCTCGCGGTGGTGCTGACCGTGAACCTCATCTCGGTGAAGATCTTCGGCGAACTGGAGTTCTGGTTCGCGATCATCAAGGTCGGCGCGCTCGTCCTCTTCATGTGTATCGGCATCTTCCTGCTGGTCACCCAGCACCAGGTCGGCGACACCGTCCCCGGCCCGTCCCTGATCACCGACAACGGCGGTGTCTTCCCCAACGGCATGCTGCCGATGCTGCTGATCATCCAGGGCGTCGTCTTCGCGTACGCCTCCGTCGAACTGGTCGGTGTCGCGGCCGGTGAGACCGAGAACCCCGAGAAGATCATGCCGAAGGCGATCAACTCGATCATGTGGCGTGTGGGCCTGTTCTACGTCGGCTCCGTGGTGCTGCTGTCGATGCTGCTGCCCTGGTCCTCGTACAAGGCGGGCGAGAGCCCCTTCGTCACCGTGCTCTCCAACATCGGCATCCCGGCGGCCGGCGGCATCATGAACCTGGTCGTGCTGACCGCGGCCATGTCGTCGCTCAACTCGGGCCTGTACTCCACCGGTCGCATCCTGCGCTCCATGGCGATGTCCGGTTCGGCGCCGAAGTTCACCGGCGTGATGAGCCGCAGCCAGGTCCCGTACGGCGGCATCCTGCTCACCAGCGGTATCTGTGTGCTGGGCGTCGGGCTGAACTTCGTGGTCCCGGCCGAGGCCTTCGAGATCGTGCTGAACTTCGCCGCGATCGGCATCCTCGCCACCTGGGGCATGATCATGATCTGTCACCTGCTGTTCTGGCGGAAGACCCAGAACGGCGAGCTGTCCCGACCGGGTTACCAGCTCCCGGGTTCTCCGTGGACCGAGCTCGTGACGCTGTTCTTCCTCGCCTCGGTCCTCGTCCTGATGTACGCCGACGGCGGCGCGGGCCGTACGACGGTGCTGTGCCTCCCGCTGATCGTGGGGGCGTTGGTGGCCGGGTGGTTCGGGATAAAGTCCCGGGTCGCCCGCCGTTCTAGCGGAGCGGATGCGTGATTCAAGCAGTGACGTACGGCAATTCAGCGGCCTCCGGTGTCCGGGCGACCCCTTCGTCGCCGGTGGCCGCGGCTCCCGCGATCCGGGAGCCCCTGCACGCCCCCGTCGCCCACCTTGTACGGGGTGGCGTCATCGAGGGCATCCACTTC
The DNA here is from genome assembly GCF_009377235.1 of Streptomyces acidicola. Classification (GTDB taxonomy): domain Bacteria; phylum Actinomycetota; class Actinomycetes; order Streptomycetales; family Streptomycetaceae; genus Streptomyces; species Streptomyces acidicola. Next base: position 43,286 of record NZ_VMNX01000028.1, on the reverse strand, counting down.
GGCTCGGTGATCGTCATGGCCGCCGACGGCAGCGTCGAGCTCCAGATAGGTGACATCGAGGCGGCCTTCTACCCTCGCTCGGCGCTCAAGCCCGTGCAGGCCGTGGCCATGCTGCGGGCCGGGCTGCCGCTCGACGGCGCGCTGCTCTCGCTGGCGGCGGCCAGCCACTCCGGCGAGGAACGGCACCTGGAGGGCACGCGGCGGATCCTGGAACTGGCCGGGCTCAGCGAGGACCACCTCCTCAACGTGCCCGACCTGCCGTACGACCCGGCCGTCCGCGAGTCCTGGCTGCGCGAGGGCCGGCTGCCGTCGCGGCTCGCGCAGAACTGCTCCGGCAAGCACGCGGCCATGCTCTGCACCGCCAAGCTCAACGGCTGGTCCCTCGACGACTACCTCGACCCGCGGCACCCGCTCCAGCAGGCCATCGCCGAGATCGTCGAGGACCTCACAGGGCAGGGCATCGCCGAAGTGACGGTGGACGGTTGCGGCGCGCCCCTGTTCTCCATCTCGCTGCACGGGCTCGCGCGCGCCGCGGCCCGGATCACCACCGCGGCCGTGGGCACCCCCGAGCGGCAGGTGGCCGACGCGATGCGCGAGCACGCCGAGATGGCGTCCGGTTCCGGGCGCGACGTCGCCGCCATGATGCGGGCCGTGCCCGGGCTGCTGACCAAGGACGGCTTCGAGGGAGTCCAGGTCGCGGCGCTGCCGGACGGCCGTGCCGTCGCCGTCAAGATCGCCGACGGCGCCGACCGGGCCCGCGTACCAGTCGCCGCGGCCGCGCTCGTCCGCGCGGGCATCGACCCGGCGACGCTCGACGAGTTCGCCGGCGCACCGCTGCTCGGCGGCGGGGCGGTGGTCGGGCACGTCAGGCCGACCCGCGCCCTGGATCCCCTCACGCCCCACGCAGACCTGACGAGCCACGCCTGACCGTTTCCCGCAACCCGCACTCCCGCATCCCGCGACCCGTACTCCCGCACACCCGCACCCGCCCATCCCCGTACTGCCGTACGAAAGAAGGCCCGCACAGCCATGAGCGCCGCGACCCACCGCAGCGAACACGACCTGCTCGGCGACCGGGACATACCCGCCGACGCCCACTGGGGTGTCCACACCCTGCGCGCCACGGAGAACTTCCCCATCACGGGAACGCCGATCTCCGCCTACCCGCACCTGATCGACGCCCTCGCAGCGGTCAAGGAGGCCGCCGCCCGCGCCAACGAGGAACTCGGCCTGCTGGACTCCGAGAAGGCCTCCGCCATCGTCGCGGCCTGCCAGGAGATCCGTGACGGCAAGCTGCACGACCAGTTCGTCGTCGACGTGATCCAGGGCGGCGCCGGCACGTCGACGAACATGAACGCCAACGAGGTCGTCGCGAACCGGGCGCTGGAGCTGCTGGGCCGACGGAAGGGCCAGTACGAGCACCTCCACCCCAATGAGGACGTCAACCTCGGGCAGTCGACCAACGACGTCTACCCGACCGCGGTGAAGATCGCGACGGTCTTCGCGGTGCGCGAGCTGCTGAAGGCGATGACGGTCCTCCAGGACTCCTTCGCCCGCAAGGCCGTCGAGTTTCGTGACGTGCTGAAGATGGGGCGCACACAGCTCCAGGACGCGGTGCCGATGACGCTGGGACAGGAGTTCTCGGCGTACGCGGTGATGCTGGACGAGGACCGCAGCCGGCTCGCCGAGGCCGTGGAGCTGATCCACGAGATCAACCTGGGCGCCACGGCCATCGGCACCGGCCTCAACGCCCCCGCCGGATACGCCGAGTCGGCCCGCCGCCACCTCGCCGAGATCACCGGGCTGCCGCTGGTGACCGCGGCCAACCTGGTCGAGGCGACCCAGGACTGCGGCGCCTTCGTGCAGATGTCGGGTGTGCTGAAGCGCATCGCCGTCAAGCTCTCGAAGAGCTGCAACGACCTGCGCCTGTTGTCGTCCGGGCCGCGCGCGGGCCTGAACGAGATCAACCTGCCTCCCGTGCAGGCGGGTTCGAGCATCATGCCGGGCAAGGTCAACCCGGTGATCCCCGAGGTCGTCAACCAGGTCGCCTTCGAAGTGATCGGCAACGACGTCACCATCACCATGGCCGCGGAGGCCGGACAGCTTCAGCTCAACGCCTTCGAGCCGATCATCCTCCACTCGCTCTCGGAGAGCATCACCCACCTGCGGGCGGCCTGCCTGACGCTCGCCGAGCGATGCGTCGACGGCATCACCGCCAACACGGAGGAGCTGCGCGCCGCTGTGGAGAACTCCATCGGCCTGGTCACCGCCCTCAACCCGCACATCGGCTACACGGCCGCCACCGACATCGCCAAGGAAGCCCTCGCCACGGGCCGCGGCGTCGCCGAACTGGTCCTGGAGAAGGGCCTGTTGCCCGCCGAGCGGCTCCAGGCCCTGCTCCGGCCGGAGGTCGTCGCGGGCAACGGGGCGCCGCAGACGATCTGAGACCCGGCGCGGTCGATGACGAAACGGCGTGGGGGAGTGGCGGCAGCCCTCCCCCACGCCGTACGCCACGGCGCCGGGTCGGGCGGTGACCCGCTCACTCGCCTGCGTGGTCGCGGTCGAAGAGCAGGTGTACGAAGTCGGTCACGGGCCCGACGATGTCGAGGTCCTGGTCGAGTACCCACTGCAGCTGGAGCCCGCCCAGCACTGCGTGGAAGAGGATGGCGGCGCTCTCGGGGCTGATGTCCCCGCGCAGCCTGTCGCGGTCCGTGTCGACCTGAAGTCCGTCGGCGAACTGCGCCCGCCCGCGTTCGTACCGTTCGACGAAGTAGGCGTGCGCGGGATGATCCGACCGTGAGGCCGCGGCGGCGAGCTCGATCCACAGGCGCATCAGCTCGGGCGCCTTCTGGTGGTGGCGGATGAGCTCGCCGAGGTAGGGCGCGAGCTGGTCCGGGCTGTCGACCTCTGCCACACCCTGCTGCCATTCCTCGGCGTCGCGTCGGGCGAGCACCTCGGCGAGCAGTTCGTCCTTGCTGCGGAAGTGATGCAGGAGGCCGGCGTGGGTGATGCCGGCCCGTTCCGCGATGTCGCGCAGGGATGCCTTGGCGTAGCCGTTCTCGGCGAAACTGTCGCGCGCCGCCCGTACGATCTCGGCTTTGCGAGCCGGTGTCCTGGCGTACGGCCCCCGCGCTCCTGCCTGACCCACGGTGCGCTCACTCTCCTCGACAAAGCCGGTCCGGGACGGTCCTGCGCAGTAACGGGGCAACTGGGCGCCGAAACTTACCAGGCGATGGGGGTTTGCCTGCCGTGAACTCCCAGACCATTGTGCTCCGGCCCGGCCTGTTCGTAAGCTTTCCACTTGGAAGGTATTGAATCGTTTCAATCTCCAGCGATCGCAAGGGAACTGAGCCATGGCCGAGGAGAACAGAAGTGCGTTGAACCGCCGACACATGCTCGGCATCATGACGGCGGCGGCAGCCGGGGCCTCCCTCCCGCTCGCCGCCGCGCCGAACGCCGTGGCGGCGAGTCCGGCAGCATCCGGCAGGCACAGCTCCGCACCCGTGAACCTGCGGGTCAACTCCCGGATCGAGCCCCTGGGCACGGAGACGGCGCCCGCGTTCGGCTGGGTGTCTCCGGTGGCCAGGCAGACCGCGTACGAGATCCAGGTCGGCACCGGGCCCGGCAAGGCGGACGTCTGGCGCAGCGGCAGGGTGGCGAGTTCGAACAGCACCGAGGTGGCCTACGGCGGCGGCGCGCTGGGGTCCGAGCAGGCCTACTTCTGGCGAGTGCGCACCTGGGACGACAAGGGTGTAGCCGGCTCCTGGAGCGGGCCCGCGATATGGGAGACCGGTCTGCTGAAGGGCGAGCAGGACTGGTCGGGGGCGCGGTGGGTCGGCGGCCGTGAGGCACAGGACCACGACTGGAAGGACCTCAGCGCGACCGTTGTCTTCCGCGGCGGTCCCGACGCCGCCGGAGGGCTGTCCCTGCTCCTGCGCGCCGAACCCATCGGCAAGACCTGGGGCGAGGGGCTCAACTGGACCGTCCGGCAGAGCGGCGACGACATGCAGCTGGTCATGAAGACCAGCCACTACGCCGGCAACACCTGGGTGGACGACGGCACCTCGGAGCCCGACTGGGGCGTCAACCACTACGACCCGCAGAGCGAGACCAACCCCACCGCCGCGGGCACCCGCAGCGTCCCGGTCGGCATCGTCCCCCTCTCCGCCGCGACCGGGTTGACCAAGGACACCTGGGCCACCCGCGACCACACCGTGGTGGTCACGGCCCGCGGGCTCACCGTGACCACCTCCGTCAACGGCGTCGAGGTCGACAGCCGCACGCTCACCGGAGACCAGATCCGCCGCCACGGAAGCTTCGGGTTCGGCGGCGGCACCTCGGCCACCGTGCGCGGCGTCAAGGTGACCGGCACCGGCGCCCCCGACTTCTCCGCCGATCTCACCACGGGCGCCAACCCGTTCGAGAACGGCATCGGCACCCTCTCCGGCCTGACCTTCCCGCCCAAGAACCCCTACATTCCCGCCAAGACCACCGTGCTGCCCATCGCCAACCCCGCACCGGTGCTGCGCCGCGCGTTCACGCTGCCCCGAGGCCGCCGCATCGCCAAGGCACGCCTCCACCTGAGCGCCGCCGGCAACGTCACGTTCACCGTCAACGGCGACCCGATCACCGTCGACGGCAAACGCGCGGCCGGCGACCGGTCCAACGTGCCCCGGCTGCTCACCGACCAGAGCACCTACGACCGGACGGTGCTGTACGACACCTTCGACGTGACCGTCCTGCTCAGGGCCGGCCGGGAGAACGTCGTCGCCGCGGAGCTCGGTCGTGGCTGGTACGGCGTGACGACGCCCCAGGAGTGGTACTGGCAGCTCGCGCCCTATGCCGGGCAGCCCCGCCTGCGGGCGAAGCTCGTCGTGACCTACGCCGACGGTTCCGCCACCACACTCGTCACGGACGAGGACTGGCTTTTCGCGGACGGGCCCACGACCTTCGACTCCGTGTACTCGGGAGAGAAGTACGACGCCCGGCGGGCGGACGAACTGGGGGACTGGCGCTCGGTCGGCTACCGGACCGGACGCGACTGGCGCCCGGCCACCGTACTGATCCCGCCCGGCAGTTGTGCCGGCCCCTCGCCGAAGCACCACGGCACGCTCCCCGCCACGACGGTTCCCGAGGGCTTCAAGCCCGCGGGCCTGCGGGCCCACGAGGCGGAGCCGGTGCTGGTCAGCCAGACACTGCGCCCGGTCTCGGTCACGGAGACGGCGCCGGGCTCGGGCGTCTGGGTCCTCGACTACGGCCAGATCGTGACGGGCTTCGTCCGGCTCGCGCTCACCGGCGTACGCCCCGGCAAGGAGGGCCTCACTCTGCGGATCCGCGGCGGCAACCGGATCAGCACCGGCGACGGCACGGCCGGCTCCCCGCTCTCCGTCGAGGAGGAGAACTTCCAGCACGACGCCAACCTCCAGACGCACTACTACACCCTCAGCAGGCGGTCGACGCAGACCTGGGAACAGCAGTTCAGCCACTTCGGCTTCCGCTACCTGGAGGTCATGAACCTCGATGCCGTCCTCGGGCGCGCCCCTGACCTGAAGCGGGACGCCGACGTGCTGACCGTCGACGTCGCTCGCACCGGCTTCGCCCGCACCGGCACCTTCACCACGGACAACGCCCTGATCAACCGGCTACAGCGCAACCTCGAGTGGGCCGAGCAGAACAACCTGGTGCAGAAGCCCACCGACACTCCGTCACGGGAGAAGAACGGCTGGACCGGCGACGCCATGGCCAGCTCCGAGTCGGAGTCCCTCACCTGGGACGTCAACGCCGTCCTCACCACCTACCTGCGCCACTTCCCCGACACCCAGGTCTCCACCGGCCAGCTGCCCATGATCGTGCCCGTCGCCAAGGGCGGATACGGCTACGACCACACCCCCGGGTGGAACGCCGCATGGAAGGCGGTGCCGGCCTGGGACTCCGCGTACTTCGTCATCCCGAGGGAGCTGTACACCTACTACGGCAACAGCAGCCTGTTCGCCGAGCTGTACGACCACCAGGACACGCTCCTGAAGTACTACGAGACCCTGTTCACCGCCGAGAACGATTACAAGTTCGAGGCGTCCCTCGGCGCCTACTCGGGCGCCGAGAGTCCCGGCAGCAACGCCGTCATCAGCCTCGCCTTCTACATCCACTTCTGCGACTACATGGACGAGGTGGGCCGCAGGCTCGGCCGCACCGAACGCGCCGCCCACTACGCGAAGCTGGCGCGCACCCTGCGCAGGGCGTTCATCGCCAACTACTGGGACGCCGCGCAGGGCCACTTCACCCAGGGCAGCATCTCCAGCGAGAACGCCATGGCCATCGCCTTCGACCTGGTCCCCGGCTCGGACCTCAGCCCCGACGACCCCCGCCACCTGGCCGGCACCAGGACGGTAGCGGAGAACGAGAAGGCCCTGGCGAAGCTCCTCGCCGACCGCATCGTGGCCGCGGACCACCACATCCAGAACGACATGTACGGCTCACGCTACGAGGTCAACATCCTCAGCGAGCACGGCTACACGGACATCGCGCTGGGGGCCGTCACACAGACCGGCGTACCCGGCTACGTCGACCAGATCGCCAAGGGCGCCACCTCGCTGTGGGAACAGTGGACCGACCGGCTCTCGGTGAACCACCACTACCGCTCCAACGTGGCCACCTGGTTCTACCAGAGCCTGGCCGGCATCAGACCGACCTCGACCGCCTACGAGACGCTGCGCATCCGCCCCCGCATCCCCTCGGCCGCGGTCAACAGCCGCGTCCCGGAGAGCACCGAGGACACCGAGCTGACGCCCGCGACTCTCGACCATGTCAGCGCCTCGATCGACACCGTCCGCGGCAGGGTGTCGTCCGAATGGCGGCGTCGGCAGGACGGCAGGATCTACATCGCGGTCACCATCCCGTACAACACGGAGGCCGAGATCTGGGTCCCCACCCAGAACAAGCCGGTCACCGCTCCCCGAGGAGTCGACTTCGTCCGCGACGACACCTCCGGCGGAGCCCCCTACCGGATCTACCGGGCCCGGCAGGGGGCCTACCGCTTCAACGCCTGATGTGAGCGCCGGAGGTCAGTGGTCGCGGAGTTGGGCGGCCAGGTCCGACAGGGTCTGGGCGGTGGCGGCCAGGCTTTCGGCGGCCGCTTCGAGGTCGGCGGCCAGCCGGGGCGCGGGGAAAGCGGGAGGCGGGGGTGCGGCGAGGGCCGTGCCGCGGTAGCCGATCGGGCCCTCGTTGAAGCGCTGGTAGTAGCCCGTGAAGGCCTGGTCGGCGGGGACTCCGGCACAACGGACCGGACGTAAGCGAGTTGGACCTCGGTCGCGTCGCCGTTGCGGGTGATGTCGAGGCGGTAGTGGCGGTAGGCCGTGGTGTTGACGCCCAGGGAGAACTTCCTGGTCTGGAAACGGCCGGCGAAGGTCTCGCCCGTGCGGGAGTCCAGGGGAGTCCAGTGGCTGCGGTCGTGGGAGCCGTGGAGCGTCCAGTTGCGGGGGTCGCGGCCGGGGAAGTCGTTCGCCGACATCAGGGAGTACGAGGTGATCACGGTCGGGCGGGCGAGAGTGAAGTCGACCCATGCGGTGTCGTGGCAGGCCAGCCACTTCTCCGGGGATTCGTCCAGGAGTTTGTCGGCCGTCTCGCCCGCCGCACTGAACTCGTCGCTCGCCACGACGCCGGTCACCTCGACGCCGGTCGACGCGGACCGCAGGACGGCCACCCCGGAGTTGCCCTGCTGATCGCGCCACGCCACCCGCTCCGCCGGCGCTCCGCCGTCGTCCACCATCAACCGGAGATCGTGGGAGGGGTGCCAGCCGCCGCCCCATCCCTCCTCGGTGCGGAAGCGGTGCAGGTGGGGGGAGTTCTCGACACTCTTCGGACAGTCCTGTCCGGCGACGCGGCGGCCGCGGTACTCGTACGACGTATCGTCGCCCGCGCGGTGGCAGCCGTAGAAGTCCGACATGCTCGACTGGAAGCTGATGGGCCGACTCCGCGCCGTCCTCCCCTCGCCGGCTGAGCTGCGCGGGCAGCGACTGCTCACCCCGGTCGATGTGGAACACCAGTCGCGGGGCCGGTTCCCAGGAAGAGGACTCGGAGTGCGCGGCGCGACGTTCCGTCCTGAAGGCGAAGATCGAGTCCCGAACGGCCTCCGCCGCCCGGGCGCGCTCCGAGCGCCCCCGCTCATGGACGGGGTCCAGAGTGATGCGGTAGAGCCACAGCATGCTGCGTGCCTTGGCCGAAACCCGTATCTCCAAGGTGTTGGTGCTGGGCTTCAGCAGGTGTCCGGGTACCGCGAACACATTGTCGTGCGGAAGGTCGCCGCCGCCGGGCACGGTGAGTCCCTCGAGCAGCCCCTCGCCCTGCAGCAGTACGTCGATCGGTGAGTACCCCGGAGAGGAGCCCAGTTTGGAGACGAGGGCCGTGATGGTCAACGTCGCCTCGGGGACCTCCTCCAGGTCCGTCACCTCGAAGTCCAGTTCGACGCTGCCGCCCGCGTTCAGCGCCAGGTGTGATCCGGCGACATCACACTGGTGCTGCCTGGCCTCGGCGTTGTACAGCCGCGGGAGGGGCGACGGAGAAGTCCGCGAAGGTGACGTTCAAACTCATGGGGGGCTCCGGTCATGAGGTAACGCATCGTCAACTACGGTCGCAACAAAGGCCGGTGACCGTGATCAACGACCCTGGTGCTCGGGTCTGACAGCCCGGTCGCCACGCGGTCCGCACAGGGCGATCAGGCCCGCTCCGCAGAAGGCGCCCCCGGTGCTCGACCGTCGCGCGACACCCACCGGACCGTCCGTGTTCCCGTGCGCTTAACTCCTCGTCGGCGGCCGACGCCGTCGATCACGTGGCGGTCATGTACAGGCCGCCGCCCGGCGAGCGGGACGTCGCCTCCCCGTCACCCCGTGTCGACAGGCTTGCCGAGTGTTGGCCATGGCTTTTCCCGTCGATCTCCGTCGCTGTCAGGCGCTGGGCCTCGCCGGCTCCGCCGTCCTCGCACTGGGGGGTGAGACCGCCGGTGCTCTCCCGGTGCGCGACCTGCTCGCGCCCGCGTCGGCGCGCGCCGCGCTCGGACTGGTCGGCGTGTACTTCGGCGTCGTCCTGCTGATCGCCGCGTGGGCGCTGCTGGGCCGGGTCGTACGAGGACCGCGGCCGCCGACTCCTCGGTCCCTGCTGGTCGTTCTGGTCGTCTGGGCGGCTCCGCTGCTGCTCGCTCCGCCACTGTTCAGCCGGGACGTGTACAGCTACCTCGCACAGGGCGCCATGGTCGACGCCAACATCGACGTGTACGCCTACGGGCCCTCGCGGATGGGCGGGCCCCTCGCGGCCGAAGTGGCCCCGGTGTGGCAGCACACGGCGACGCCGTACGGCCCCGTCTTCCTCGCCATAGCCTCCGGGCTGGCGGGTCTGACCAGCGGTCAGCTGCCCGCCGGGCTGATCGGCATGCGCATGGTCGCCCTGCTCGGCGTGGGGCTGATGGCAGTGGCGCTGCCCCGCCTCGCCCGGCACAGCGGTGTCGATCCGGCCGCCGCCCTGTGGCTGGGTGCCCTGAACCCGCTGGTGCTGCTGCACCTGGTGGCCGGGGCGCACAACGACGCCGTCATGCTCGGGCTGCTCGGCGTCGGACTGGTCGCGGCACGCGGCCGACGGTACGTCCTCGGCGTCGTCCTCGTGACGCTCGCCGCGCTGGTCAAGGCGCCCGCCGCGCTCGGTCTGCTGGCGATCGTCGTGATGCAGGGGCGCACGCATGTGGTGCGGGCGACGGCCACCACGGTGGGCGTCGCCCTCGCCACCACCGCCGTGACCACCGGCCTGACGGGTACGGGATACGGCTGGATCGCTGCGCTGCGGACCCCGGTGTCCCCGGACAACTGGTCGCCCACCAGCGTCCTCGGGCGCGCCACCGGAGCCCTCCTGCACGACCTGGGCAGTGAACTCGCCCCTCTGGCCCTGCCGGCCTGGCACGCTGTCGGACTCGTCGCGACCGCCGCCGTCGTCCTCTACATATGGCTGAAACTGCGCCCCAGCCCCGTGTACGCGCTGGGCCTCAGCCTCGCCGTGGTGGCGGTGCTGGGTCCGGCGATCCGGCCCTGGTACGCGCTGTGGGGACTGTTCCTCATCGCCGCCGCGGCACCCAGCGGCTCCGTGCGCGGGCGTGTCGCCGCCGCCAGCGCGGTGCTCGCGCTCGCCGTCCTGCCGAGCGGCGGCCCCCCGGACGCCGACCAGATCGCCCTCGCGGTGTCGGGTGGCGCGCTCGCGCTGGTCGTCCTCTGGCAGGCCTTTCAGGCGGCCCGCGCGCCCGTGCTGGAGCGGACGGCATGACAACGACCCCGCCGGACATCGAGAGAGCGGACGCCGCAAGGGTGGACAACGAGAAAGTGAACAACGACAGCGTGGGAATCGATCGCCGACGGCTCCTGCTGTTGCTCGGACTCGCCACCGCGGTCACCGTCTTCACCGCCACCGTGCCGCTCCTGCGCGACTGGTTCGACCTGCGCGTCTACTACGGGACCATCGACACCTGGGTGCACCACGACGGCCGCATCTACGACTACCAGGTGCCCGGGACGACGTACGGCTTCACCTACCCGCCGTTCGCGGCCGTCGGCATGCTCCCGATGGCACTGGTCAGCCTGGACACGGCGATCGCGCTCTGTCTGCTGCTCAACCTCGCGGCGCTGGCGGCCGTGCTGTACATCCTCGCCGGGCCGCTGCTGCGCCGGTACGGCTGGTACGGCACGGCGGTCGCGGCCTGTGTCCTCGCCCTGCTCGAACCCCTGCGGGACACGTTCAGCTTCGGGCAGGTCAATCTGCTGTTGCTGGCGCTCGTCCTCGCTGACGCCTGGCTGCTGTCCACGGGACGGGGCCGCTGGGCGGGCGTGGGCATCGGGCTGGCCGCGGCCGTGAAGCTGACGCCCGCACTGTTCATCGGGCTGCTCCTGATCGCCCGGCGCTGGCGCGCCGCCGGGCTCGCGACCGCCGTCGCCGCGGCCGCCACCGCGGCGGCGGCCTGGGTGGCGCCCGACGCCTCCCGCTTCTACTGGACCGAGGCGCTCTGGGACACCAACCGGATCGGGCGCCTCGCCTACGTCTCCAACCAGTCCTTGCAGGGCGTGCTGGCCCGGCTCGCGGAACCGGCCGAACCGAGCCGTGCCGCCTGGGCGTCGCTGGTGCTGGTGGTGCTGTGCGTGTGGGCCTGGCGGACGCACCGGGCGGTGACGACCGGCGACTGGGTGGGGGCGTTCGCGGTCACCGGGCTGACTGCGTGCCTGGTCAGTCCGATCACCTGGGTGCACCACCTGGTGTGGCTGCTGCCGTCGTTCGCCGTACTGCTCCGGCACCGTCGGCTGCTGTGGCTCGCGGGGTGCCTGTACGCGGTGCTGTGCAGCAGCGTCGTGTGGCTGTGGTTCGACGACGCGTCCGGTCCGGGCGGCTTCCTCGGCAGCAACATCTACGTGTGGATCACGCTGGGCCTGCTGCTCGGGCTGCCCGTGGGTCAGTCCTCGGCGGGCCGCCGTTTCCTGAGCCGCAGGATCAGGGCGACGGCTCCGGCGCCGAACCCGGTGGTCCCCACGACCACGCCCGCCACCGTCCAGCGGGAAGGCGAGGCCTCCTTCTCGGCGACGGGCACCGGCTCGGAGCCCGCTCCCGCCGACGGCCGCGGCGTGTCCGCCGAGGGGCGCGGGGGCAGCAGCGAGCCCACCGGGTCGACGCGCCCCGCTGCCCGGAAACCCCAGTCGAGCAGCGAACGCGCCTCCTGGTACACGGTGAAACCGCCGCCCGCCTGAGGGTTCATCACCGTGACGACCACGGTGCGCCCGTTCCGCTTGGCGGCCGCGACGAGCGTGTTTCCCGCGTTGCTGGTGTAGCCGTTCTTGACGCCGATCAGGCCCGGGTAGCGGTCGACGCCCTGTGCGCCCGTGAGGAGGCGGTTGGTGTTCCGGATGGGGTACGTCTCGCCGTCCCCCGGGAACCGTGCCTCGGCCGTGGCGCAGTACCGCGCGAACTCCTTGTTGCGCAGCCCGGCCCGCCCGAACACCGCGAGGTCGTACGCCGACGAGACCTGTCCCGGCGCGTCGTACCCGTCGGGCGACACGACCCGTGTGTCGAGGGCGCCCAGGGCGCGGGCCTTGGCCTGCATCTGCGTCGCGGTGCTGCGCCAGCCGCCGTTGAGCGAGGCCAGGACGTGCACGGCGTCGTTGCCGGAGCTGAGGAAGACACCGCGCCACAGGTCGGCCGCACGGTAGGTGTGGTTCTCCTGGACCCCGACCAGGCTGCTGCCCTCGCCGATGCCTGCCAGCTCCTTGGGCTTGACGGTGTGCCGGGTGCTTCCCGGCACGTTCGGCAGCACGGTGAGCGCGAAGAGCGTCTTGAGGGTGCTCGCGGGCGGCAGCCTGCGGTGCGCGTTGTGCGCGGCCAGCACATTACCGCTGCCGGCGTCGGCCACAACCCACGACAGCGCGGACAGGTCCGCGGGAATCCTCGGTGCCCCCGTCCGTGGCCGTACCTGCGTCCCGGACCGGTGCAGCGACGACCGCTGCCCCGGTGAGGCCGTCGCACGGGTGGCGTCCGGGTCCGCACCCGGCAGCGCGGCGGCGCCCGGAGCCAGGGCCAGCATCCCGATCACACAGGCCGCGGAGCAGAAGGCGGCGGCGCGGGAAGAGAAACCGATGGTCATGGCGTCAACGTAAGAACCCGTGCGCTGTCCCGCCGGGCCACCGGGGCCAGGCGAGTGGATCGAACACCCGGATGCATCAAGGGCCGTGCCGGTGGGGGCGGTGCACAGGGCGGGTGGTGTCAGGAGGCGGGGAGCGTGGGCTGGACCTGGCGCAGGAAGGCCGCGTTGTCCGGTGTGGCGCGCATCCGCTCCAGGAGGGTTTCGAGGGACGCCCGGTCCTGACCGTCCCGCGACCGCAGGGCGCGCCGCAGTCCTCGTACGGCCGTCAGTTCGCCCGCCGACAGCAGGAGTTCCTCGCGACGGGTCCCGGACGGGGTGATGTCGACGGACGGGAAGACCCGCCGGGCGGCCAGGGAGCGGTCCAGGCGGAGCTCCATGTTGCCCGTGCTCTTGAGCTCCTCGAAGAAGAAGTCGTCGGCGCGGGAGCCGGTCTCCACCAGGGCCGTGGCGAGGATGGTGAGCGAGCCGCCCTCCTCGGTCCGTCGTGCGGCGCCGAAGATCCGCTTGGGTCCGTGCAGCGCGGCGGCGTCGACACCGCCGCTGAGGGTGCGGCCACCGGCCGCGGCGGCGTTGTTGTGCGCCCGGCACAGCCGGGTGAGCGAGTCCAGGAGGATCACGACGTCCTCGCCCTGCTCGACGAGGCGCTTGGCGCGCTCCACGACGAGTTCGGCGAGCGCGATGTGCTGCTTCGGCGGCCGGTCGAACGTCGAGGCGTACACCTCGCCCCGCACGGAGCGCCGCATGTCGGTCACTTCCTCCGGGCGCTCGTCGAGCAGCACCATCATGAGGTGGCACTCGGGGTGGTTGCCGGCGATCGCGGCGGCCAGCTGCTGGAGCAGCACGGTCTTGCCGGTCTTGGGCGGGGCCACGATCAGGCCGCGCTGGCCCTTGCCGACGGGCGCGATCAGGTCGACGACGCGTCCGGTGAGACCGCTGGCCCGGTGTTCGAGACGGAGCCGGTCGTGCGGGTGCAGTGGGGTGAGGTCGTGGAAGTGGGGGCGGACGCGCATTCCTTCGGGGGCACGGCCGTTGACCCGCTCGATCTCGGTGAGGGCGCGTCGAGCGCCGCGCACGCCTTCGACGGTGTCGCCCTTGCGCAGGCCGTACCGGCGGATCAGCGCGGCGGGGACCTGTGGGTCGTCAGGGGAGGACAGGCAGCTGTCGGTGCGCAGGAACCCCTGCCCGCCCTGCACGATGTCGAGGACACCCGACACGGGGACCGGGAGCTGCCGCTGGGTGGGAGGGGCTTCGAGTGTGGTGGTCATGGAGGTCCTTTCGGGACTGAGCCGGGCTCAGTGGACAAGTGCATGGGGGGAGGGGGGATTGCCGCGAGGCGGAGTGGTCACGCCTGGGTACGGCCGGACACCACGTCGTCGGGTACGGCGGCGACTGAGCCCTGAGCCCTGAGCCATACGCGAGAGGTGGTACTGCGAAAGGAGGATGAAGCAGAAAACTGTGGAACCCGCACCGGCGCCCACGACGGGGCGAACACACGTGCTGTCGGGAGTGTAGCACCGTTTGGTGGACTCAAGTAAGACGGTCCGTTGGGCGAGAGTCCGTCGACTGGGCTTGGCCAGTACTTGAACCAGGCTTGGACCGTACTTGACCTGCAAGGAAACACTGGTTGGCTTTTTTGTGCGCATTGAACTGCAGGTGTTCGTGAGCCGTACAGGGGAGGGCGGCGATCCGGGCCCCCGAGCCCGGCCCGTCGTGCCACCACCGCGCTTCGCACCGGAAGGACACTCGGGGTGTCGCTCTTCACGCGCTCTCACCAACCGCCTGACACGGACGGGGCAACCGCCAAGGAGGATCACGAACCGTCCGCGCCCCCGGAGGACGGGCTCCGCGACGGCGGCACGGACAACGGCACCGCCGGAGACGGCCCCGGCACAGCCGACCCCCGCACCCCCGGCTGGCGTGCCAAGTACCCCGTCGCCGCCCGTGTCCTTTGGTGGACGGTCACCGTGCTGGCCGCGGCGCTCGTGTTCGTGGCGCTGATGCTGCCGGGCAACGTCGCGTACTTCCAGGCGAAGAGCTTCCTGCGGATACCGGCCGAGCCGATCCTCCTCGCGGCCCTGCTGCTGGTGCTGCCCAGACGGCCGAGACGTGTCCTGGCGGTGCTCACCGGGGTGGGCCTCGCGCTGGTGCTGATCCTGAAGCTGCTGGACATCGGCTTCAACCAGTTCCTCGGGCGAGGGTTCAACGTGGTGCTCGACTGGGGCCTGCTCGACGACGCCGAGTCGTACCTCCAGGACACGGCCGGCGGCGCGGGCGCGCTGGCCGCCGTGATCGGGATCGTCGTCCTGGTCCTGGCCCTGCTCGTCGTGATGCCGTTGGCGGTGGTCCGGCTCGTCGGCCTCATGCACCGCGACCGGCACACCGCGAGCCGGGCCACGATCATTGCCGGAACCGTGTGGATCACCTGCTCGGCCCTCGGCCTCCAACTCATCGGCACCACACCGGTCGCGACCAACAACACGATCGGCCTCCTCCAGGACCGTGCCGCACGCGTGAAGGCGACGCTGAGGGACGAGGCGGCGTTCGCGAAGGAGGTCGAGAAGGACGCCTTCGCTGACGTACCGCCCGACCAGCTGCTGACCGGCCTGCGCGGCAAGGACGTCATCTTCGCCTTCATCGAGAGCTACGGCCGTGCCGCCCTCCAGGATCCGGCCATCGCACCCGGCGTGAACGCCACCCTCGACGACGCCACCGACGACCTGAGCGAGGCCGGGTTCTCGGCGAAGAGCGGCTGGCTCACCTCCGCGACGTACGGCGGCAGCAGCTGGCTCGGTCACTCCACGTTCCTGAGCGGTCTGTGGATCGACAACCAGGACCGCTACCGCACCGTCACCGCCGGCGAGCGCCTCACCCTCCCCGGCGCCTTCCACCGCACGGGTGCCTGGCGGACGGTCGGTGTCGTGCCGGGTGTCCAGTACAACTGGCCGGAGGGCAGGTTCTACGGCCTCGACAAGGTCTACGACTCGCGCGACCTCGGCTACCGGGGCCCGAAGTTCAGCTGGTCCACCATGCCGGACCAGTACGCCCTGAGCGCGTTCCAGCGCATGGAACACGGCAAGAAGCACGACAAGCCGCTGATGTCGCAGATCATCCTGACCTCCAGTCACCAGCCGTGGGCGCCCCTGCCCGAGATGATCGACTGGGACCGCGTCGGTGACGGTTCCGTCTATAAGGCCGTCGAGAAGGCGGGCAAGGACCCGGCGGACGTGTTCTCCGACGGCACCAAGGCGAAGGAGGAGTACGGCAGGTCCGTCCAGTACTCGGTGCGAAGCCTTACGGAGTTCGTGGAGCGGTACGGCGACAAGGACACCGTGGTCGTCTTCCTCGGGGACCACCAGCCGATGGCCCGCGTCAGCGGCAACGGCGCCAGTCATGACGTGCCGGTCACGATCGTCGCCCATGACCAGAAGGTCCTCGACCGGGTCTCCGACTGGGGCTGGTCGGACGGTCTGAAGCCTACGGAGGACGCCCCGGTATGGCGGATGGACCGCTTCCGGAACCGCTTCCTCACGGCGTACGGCCCGCAGAACGGTGCCACCCCGCCCCCGTCGGCGTCCCCGGCGAACCCGTGAGACCGCAGACGGCATGGTTGGCCGAGTGACCTCTTGAGACGGCGCGTACGGCACTGTGAGCATGGGTGCGTCGTACGCGCCAACTCGCCGCTGTGGTCAGGGAGATCGACCGTGGGCACTCCATCGTCAGAGCCGTACCGCATGGACCCGTCCGGCGGCTGCCCGCACGCCGCGAACGCGCGGCTCCTCGCCCGGGGCGCCGTGGCGCCCGTCGTGCTCCCCGACGAGGTGGCGGGCATGGCCGTACTCGGCCACGAGGCGCTGAAGGACGTCCTCGCGCACCCCGACGTCGCCAAGGACGCCCGGCACTTCACCGCCCTGAGAGAGGGCCGGATCGGCGCCGGATGGCCGCTGCGGACCTTCGCGACCGTACGCGGGATGACGACCGCCGACGGCGACGACCACCGACGGCTGAGGTCGCTGGTGAGTACGGCCTTCACCGCGCGACGAGTACAACAACTACGGCCCCGTATAGAGGAGTTGACGGAAGCCCTGCTCGACGACCTCACAGGCGCGGCCGAGGCCGGCGGCGGGGTCGCCGATCTGCGCCGGCACTTCGCGCTGCCGCTCCCGATGGGCGTCATCGGAGAGTTGCTCGGAGTGGACGCGGAGCACCGTGACGCGCTGCACCACTTGTCGAACCAGGTCGTGGCCACCGACATCAGCCCTGAGCAGGCCGTCGCCGCCAACCGCGACCTCGTGTCCCTGCTCGCTCACATCGCCGGCACCCGGGCCGAACGCCCCGGCGACGACCTGACCAGCGCGCTCATCGCCGCCCGTGACGAGGGCGGCGACCGGCTCAGCCAGGAGGAACTCATCGGCACCCTCGTGCTGATGATCATCGCCGGGCACGAGACCACGCTGAACCTCATCACCAACGCCGTACGGGCGCTGTGCGGACACCGGGACCAGCTCGATCTCGTCCGGGGCGGGAGGGTGAGCTGGGCGGACGCCGTCGAGGAGACCCTGCGCTTTGACGCGCCCGTCAGCTACTTCCCGTTCCGCTATCCCGTGCGGGACCTGACGGTCGACGGGACCGTCATCCCCAAGGGGACGCCCGTGCTGGCGGGTTACTCGGCGGCCGGGCGCGATCCCGCCGTGCACGGGCCGGACGCCGAACTGTTCGACGTCACCCGGCCCGGACGGCCCGGAGCCGTACGCCACCTCTCGCTCGGGCACGGCGCCCACTACTGCCTCGGCGCGCCGCTGGCCCGCCTGGAGGCCACGATCGCCCTGGAGCGGCTGTTCACCCGCTTCCCCGACCTCGACCTGGCTGTGCCGGAGACGGACCTCCCTCGTCACTCCAGCTTCGTGGGCAACAGCGTGCAGGCGCTTCCGGTGCGTATCTGATCCCGTGGCCCGCTCGCCGTTCAGTGGCCGACATCGAAGATCCCGTACCCGAAGCCGCGGGCGGTGATCCTGTCGCCGCCGAGCTCCACGCCCGACACCTCCAGGGGGTCTGCGACGGCGGAGCCATACGCCCAACTCGCCTCGTCCCGCTGAGGGTTGATCACCACCAGGTACCGCCCGCCCCGGAGGTACACGAACGGACAGCCCATGTGCAGCACCTCCACCGAGCCGCCCGAGCCGAGCTCGGGGGTGGTGGTGCGCAGCCGGACGAGGCGGCGGACGAGGTGGAGGAGAGAGGCCTCGTCGGCGCGCTGGGCGGCGACGGTGGGGCGGTCGGGGTCCGGGTCGAGGGGCAGGTACAGGTCGTCGGCGGGGGCCGAGGAGAAACCGGCGTTCTCGGTGTCGTCCCACTGCATCGGCGTGCGCGAGCCCGCCCGGTTGTAGCGGGGGCCGAGGACGCTGCCCTCCTTGTCGGGCAGTCCGTCGATGTAGCGCATGCCGATCTCGTCGCCGTAGTAGATCGCCGGGAGGGTGGGCCAGGTGAGCTGGAAGGCGAAGGCGACGGGGAGCTGTTCGGCGGTGCGCGGGCCGCAGTTGAGGCGGGAGAAGTCGTGGTTGGCGGTGGGCAGGGAGATGAACCCCTTGCCTCCGACGGCGGTGGAGGCCCGCTGCCACGCCTCGACGAAGGGGCGGGGTGAGCCCCTGCCGCCGGGGTCGAAGAAGCAGTCGAGCGGGGCCCAGTTCTCGTCGACCGTGCCCTCGCCGTTGCTCCACAGCGAACGCAGGGCGAGGCCGTCGGTGGGGCCGCCGAACTGGAGGAAGAAGTCCGCGTGGAAGCCCGCCGGGACGGAGACCTCGGGCTCGCCCCACTCGGACAGCAGGACCGCCTCCGGGTGCGCGGTATCCAGCCAGTGGCGCAGCTCCGACCAGATCCTGGCGGTCTCGCTCCGGTCCGGGTCGTCCTTGACGAGGGACGAGGCCATGTCGACACGGAAACCCGAGACGCCCAGACGCAGCCAGTGGTCCATGATCGAGCGCAGCGCCTCCCGGTTCGCGCGCGGGCCTTCGGCGTCGACCGGCCGGCGCCACGGTTCGGCCGGGCTCTCGTGCGCATAGCCGAAGTTGAGGGCCGGCTGCGAGTCGAAGAAGTTCGGGAGATACGCGCCCGGGCGGGTGCCGGGGGAGGGGACGAAGCCGTCGGGGCGGCCCTCGGGGGCCCAGATGTAGCGGTGGTCGTCCGGGTCGTTCGCGGAGGCCGTGAACCATGGGTGCGCGTCGGAGGTGTGGCCCGCCACCAGGTCGAGCAGGACACGGATGCGGTGGCGGCGGGCCTCGTCGACGAGTTTGGCGAACTCGTCGTTCGAACCGTAGCGAGGCGCCACGTTCAGATAGTCGGAGACGTCGTACCCGGCGTCGCGGAACGGCGAGACGAAGCACGGGTTGAGCCAGACGGTGTTGACTCCCAGCCAGGCCAGATGGTCGAGATGCTCGGTGATTCCGTTGAAGTCGCCGATGCCGTCGCCGCCTGAGTCGGCGAACGACTGGGGGTATATCTGGTAGAAGACGGCGTCTGCCAGCCAGGCGGGGGCGGGACGGAACGAAGTCATGATGTAACGATAAGTGATCGCGTACGTCTGGCACTGCCCTAAGCTGAAGGTGATGTTCACTCCGCACGGTCCCAGCCTCCGCGAACTGGCTGTTCAGGCGCTGTCGTCCGTCGAGCGCGGATACGACCTGCTCGCGCCCAAGTTCGACCACACCCCGTTCCGTACGCCGGACTCGATCCTTCAGGCGGTGGAGCGGGCCCTGTCCGCCCTGGGGCCGTTCGATCACGGGCTCGACCTGTGCTGCGGCACCGGCGCGGGCATGGGCGTCCTGCGCGCGGTGTGCCGGGAGAGTGTGATCGGGGTCGACATCAGTGCGGGGATGCTCACGGTGGGGAGGGATCAGGAGCCGCGCCCCGCGGAGCCCGGGCCCCGTGTCGCCTGGGTGCGTGGTGACGCGCTGGCACTGCCCTTCGGGCCCGTCTTCGATCTGGTCGTGAGCTTCGGGGCGTTCGGGCACTTCCTGCCGCGCGAGTTCCCGGAGCTGTTCGGTCAGGTCCACTCCGCGCTGCGGCCGGGCGGACGCTTCGCGTTCCCGCTGCCGGCGCCCGCACCGCCGAGCTCCCCCTGGTACTGGGCCCTGCTGGGCTTCGACACGGCGATGCGGGTGCGCAACGCCGTCTGGCATCCGCCGTTCGTCATGTACTACCGGGCCTTCCGGCTCGGGGACGTACGGCGCGAGCTGGAACGCGCCGGATTCGACGTCGAGCTGTACGCGCTGCCCGAGTTCGGGAGTCGGCGTGACGGGAGCCCGCGCTGCCGGATGGTCGTGGCGACACGCAGGGACGACTCCTCTCAGAGGCGTGAGGCCAGCCACTCCAGCTTGGCCGCTTCCTGATAGGGGCCGCCGCCCTCGTGGTCGTTGAAGTCGTAGACCTCGATGTGCTTGTCTCCGGGCGCCCAGGCGTTGAAGGCCGCGAAGACCGTCGACGGCGGGCACGTCTGGTCCTCCAGAGCCGCCGAGAACAGGGCGGGTGCCCGGCCGCGCGCGGCGAAGTGGACGCCGTCGAAGTAGGAGAGTGTGCGCTGGACCTGCCCGGTGCGGCCGCGGTGCGTCTTGAGGTAGTTGCCGATCTCCCGGTACGGGTCGCGGTCCGTCAGCGTCGTCGCGCGCGGGAAGTCGCACAGGAACGGCACGTCCGGGGCGACCGCGGCCAGGTCGGGCACCAGGCCGCCGACCGCGATGGAGATGCCGCCGCCCTGGCTGGCGCCGACCACCGCCGTCTTCGCGGCGTCGACCAGCGGGTGGGACCGGGCCGCCTCCACCGCCCGTACGGCGTCCGTGTACACGCGCCGGTAGTAGTAGTTCTCCGGGGCGTCGACGCCCCGCGTCATGAAACCGGGGAACGCGGGGGCGCCGCCCACCGGGTCGGGTGTGCCGCCGCCACCGCCCCATGCACTGCCCTGGCCCCGGGTGTCCATCACGAAGTGCGCGAAGCCCGCCGACGCCCACAGCAGATGTGTGTGGGGCAGGCCCCGGCCGCCCCCGTACCCGATGAACTCGACGACCGCGGGACGCGGTGTGTCCGCCCACGCCGGCAGGACCAGCCACCCCTTCACCGGGTGCCCGCCGAACCCGGCGAAGGTGACGTCGTACACCTTGACCGTCTTCAGGCGGGTCTCGACCGGTTCGAAGCGTGCGTCGAGGTCGTGTGCGCGCGCTTCCTGGAGCGTTTTCGCCCAGAACGCTTCGAAATCCTCAGGCTCGGGTGAAGCGCTTCGATAACCGCGAAGCTCGTCCAGGGGCAGGTCGAACAGGGCCATGCAGGACCACCTTCGAGGTCAGGGGCGCGGCTGATCACACCGTACGGTGCGATCGCCGCGTGCCGCCAGGGCCGGGCGGTCTGTTCCGCTCACCCTGACCTCGGGTCATCGCCGGTGTCCGGTCACCGCTGGTCGGTGCCGACCAGGGCGCGGACCTCGAACTCCTTGAACGCGTCGGTGGAGGTCGCGTCCTGACCGCGCCCGCCGGTCACGGAGCCGAGCCAGCCCAGCAGGAAGCCCGCGGGGATGGACACGATGCCGGGGTTCTGCAGTGGGAACCAGGCGAAGTCCGCGTCCGGATAGACCGAGTTGGGCTGCGAGGAGATGATCGGCGAGAACACCACCAGGAGCACCGAGCAGAGCAGCCCGCCGTACAGGCTGAGCAGGGCGCCGCGCGCGGTGAAGCCGCGCCAGAAGAGGCCGTACACGATGGCCGGCAGGATGGCCGACGCGGCGATCGCGAAGGCGAGGAACGCCAGTGTGGCCGTGCTCGTGCCCCACGACAGCAGGGCCAGCAGCATGCCCATGACCCCGATGACGACCGCGGCGAGCCGGGCGACGCCCAGCTCCTCCGTCTGCTTCGCCTTCCCCTTGCGGATCACCTCGCTGTAGAGATCGTGGGCGAGGGACGAGGCCGCGGCGAGCGTGAGCCCGGCCGCCACGGCCAGCAGTGTGATGAAGGCGAGGCTGGACAGGAGCGCTTCGAGTACGGCACCGCCGAGCTTGTGCGCGAGCAGCAGAATGGCCGCGTCGCCCCGGGGGTCGACCTCCGCGATGTTCTCCCGGCCCAC
The DNA here is from genome assembly GCF_009377235.1 of Streptomyces acidicola. Lineage (GTDB taxonomy): Bacteria > Actinomycetota > Actinomycetes > Streptomycetales > Streptomycetaceae > Streptomyces > Streptomyces acidicola. The sequence goes on along the minus strand of NZ_VMNX01000028.1, from coordinate 21,532 downwards.
GATCGCCGTGGCGCCGAGGCCCAGCACACCCGCCATCAGGCAGACGAAGGCGACCAGCCCCACTGCCCACACCACCGAGCCGCGCAGGACGCGGGTGGAGCGCGGGGCGAGCAGCCGCATCATGATGTGCGGCAGCGCGGCGAGGCCGAGCACGATGGCCAGTTGCAGACTGAAGAAGTCCAGCTTGTTGGTGGTCGTCCCGCCGTACCGCAGCCCGGGTTCGAGGAAGCGGTCGCCCAGGGCGCTGTTGTCGGCGGCCGTCGACAGGAGCCTGTCGACGTTCCAGCTGAAGTGCTGCAGCACCATGACGGCGGTGATCGCCACCCCGGCGACCAGCATCACGGCCTTCACCACCTGGATGAACGTGGCACCCGGCATACCGCCGATCGCCGCGTACACCACGACCATGGAGCCGATGACCACCACGCACATCGCCCGCGTCGTCGGACTCGGATCACCGATGAACTGGGTCAACAGGGCGATGCTGCCCACGAGTTGGGCCACCAGGTAGAGAAGGCACACGGCCAGCGTGCACAGCGCGAGCGCCAGCCGGACCGACCGCTGTCCCTGCGGCAGGCGCAGCGCCAGGGTGTCGCCCAGGGTGAACTTGCCGGAGTTGCGCAGCGGTTCGGCGACCATCAGCAGCACCATCATCCAGGCGACCATCGTGCCGCCCAGGTAGAGCAGACCGTCGTACCCGTTCAGCGCGACCAGTCCCGTACTGCCGAGCAGCGTCGCCGCCGACACGTAGTCACCGCACATCGCGAGCCCGTTGCGCAGCGGCGACATGTCACGGTTGCCGAGGTAGAACTCGCTGATCTCGTCGCGCTGCGGTGCCGTCAGCAGCGCAGTGAACAGGGTGACCACGACGACGGACACGAACAGGATGAACGTCAGCCGCAGGCTGAACTGGTCGGCTATGGCAGCCGATTGCGTCACCACGCGCGAAACCGCCTTCCGGCCGCGACGCGGGCCTGCTGCTCCTCCTGCGCACGCTCCTGCTCGCGCTGCTGGGCACGCAACCGGAGGACGAGCGGGTCGACCCGCTCACGCATGTGCCGCACGTAGCACCACGTCGCGACCGCCATGACAAGGAACTGGACGAGTCCGAGCGCCAGCCCGAGGGTGATCCGGCCGAACAACTCCTGGTTCATCAGGGCCGGAGCAAAACTCGACAGCAGAACGTACGAAAGAAATCCGCCAACGGACAGAAGAGCCGCCACCGCGCCGAAGGAGCGATATGCGCGCCGCAGTGAATGGAATTCGGGGTCGTCGTGTATCGCCTGTGAGCCGGCCGGTTCGTACTCGGTGGGTGGAGGCGGGGCATAACCACCATGCGGTGGGTGGTGTTGGGACACAAGCACCTTCTTCGCTGCCTTATGTCACGCACGTGACCCATTCCAGCCGGGAAAAGGCTCAAAAGAGCCGCCGGCAACCTGGAGAGCCACGCTTTCCGTGCGGACCGTGGGGGGAGGGGAAAGCCGGAGTATGGCAGTGCGGCCATTGAAGGATCAACGGCCTCGCCGAATGGAAAGCGCACCACTTCGGATACGGACGTCGGAGGATCCGAGGGCGCGTCACCGGTGGCCCGAGAAGACGGATGACGTCCTCGGTGCCGTCAGCGTGACCCACAGCGTACGGAGAGTCGTGATCACCAGCAACCGCTATCCATGCAAGGGGAGTTCGGATGGGGTGAAGATCGCGGAACCGGCTTCGGCCGGCTTCCGTATCGGCCGGCCAGGCCCGCCGACGTTCCCTCGCTGGCCCGCCGACGTCCCCATCCCGGCCCGGCGTGCGCCGGCCACCGCGTGGGCAACCACCCCGATCGGCAGCGCGGGCCGCTCGCCCAGCCAGGTGAAGAACCCGGGGCCGTGTGCCCGCGCTGATCATTGCGGCGGCATGAACTCTCCCGCTCCCGGGAATAGCCGCCGCGCGATCTTCCTTGCCGAAAGGTGCCGACTACGGTGGCCGGTGGTGCGACCGGCGACCCGGTGACAGTGAAAGGAGAGTGAGGAAGCCCATGCCCAAGGCGTACGTCTTCACACGGTACGGCGGCCCGGAGGCCGAGGCCCTCGTCGAGCAGGAGAAGCCGAGCCCCGGCCCCGGCCAACTGCTCGTCGCGGTGCGCGCGGCCGGCGTGAACCCCGTCGACTGGAAGCAGCGGAGCGGCTATGCCCGGCCGGGTCAGAGCGCCCGCGAACTGCCCGCCGTGTTCGGCAACGAGGCCGCCGGAGTCGTCGAGCGGGTCGGCCCGGACGTGACCGGATTCGCCGTCGGCGACGAGGTGTTCGGCAACCCCGTCTCCGGCGGGTACGCCGAGTACGCGCTGCTGCCCGTCGCCATGACCGCGCACAAGCCGGCGGAGATCTCCTTCACGGACGCCGCCGCCCTGCCCGTCGCGGGCGCGACCGCGTACGACGGCGTCCGTCAGCTCGATCTGCCCGTGGGTGCCACCCTCGTCGTCACCGGCGCGGGCGGCGGCGTCGGCGTGGCCGCCGTGCAGATCGCCAGGGCCTTCGGAGTGAAGGTCATCGGCGTGGCGAGCGCCGGCAAGAAGGGGTTCGTCGAGTCGCTGGGCGCCGTGCACGTGCCCTCCGGCCCCGGCTTCGTGACGGGCGTACGGGCCGCGGCCCCGGACGGCGTGGACGCGGTCTACGACCTGGTGGGCGGCGATGTCCTGGAGGCGGCGGCCGAACTGCCCGCCGACCGGACGAAGCTGATCACCGCGGGCGGCAAGGACATCGTGGGACGGCTCGGCGGCGCGCCCGTCGTCCGCGCCCGCACCTCCGCCGTGCTCGACGAGGTGGCCCAGCTGGTCGTCGACGGCAGCCTGAAGCCGTACGTGACGCAGACCTTCCCGCTCGACCGGGCCGCCGAAGCTCTGCGCGCCGTCGAGGAGGGCCACGCCCGGGGCAAGATCGTGATCGAGGTCGGCGGATGAGCCGTGCAGGCCGCCCGGGCCTCACGGACCCCGTGGACCGTCCGGGAAGCGCGGGCCCCGCACGGCACGTCCTTGACAACCCCGCCCTGGCCTCACTGACCGGCCCGCACGCCCGCTTCGCCGAGCGGCGCGGCCGCATCCTGCGCTACCCCGCCGATGTGTCCCCGTGGCTGGCCCTGCCCGACGAGCCCGACGCCGACGACTGGGCGGACGTCGCGGCACTGGCGGGCCCTGGCGCGGAGATCGAGCTGCCGGGCTTCCAAGGGGCGCTCCCGGACGGCTGGGACGTGACGTTCAGCGTCGACGGCGTCCAGCTCGTCGACCAGGGCATGGCCGCCGCACCCGATCCGGAAGCCGTACGGCTCGGCCCCGCCGACGTTCCCGAGATGCTCGCCCTGGTCGCACGGACCCGGCCCGGCCCCTTCCTGCCACGCACCGTCGAACTCGGCACGTACCTCGGGATACGCCGCGGCGGCGCCCTCGTCGCGATGGCGGGGGAGCGGCTGCACCCGCCCGGCTGGACCGAGATCAGCGCGGTCTGCACCGACCCGGACTTCCGCGGGGAAGGCCTCGCCAGCCGGCTGATCCGTGCCGTGGCCCACGGCATCCGCGAGCGCGGCGAAACCCCGTTCCTGCACACCGGCGCGGGCAACGCCGGCGCCATACGGCTGTACGAGGCGCTGGGCTTCCGGCTGCGTCGTACGACGAGGTTCAGTGCCGTACGGGTGCCCGCCGCCAAGGGGCGGGAGGAGCTCGTGGCCGTGGGCCGGTGAGGCGCGACGGGTCGCCGGGAAAAGGGGAGTGGCGGTGGGCTGCCGTGGGGTAGTGTGGCCCGGCCAGTCGTCACGTCGCCGGAGGAGGTGGGACCCATCACCGCAGTGTCAGGTCGGGTGCTCTCACCCCCGAACGGCACGGTGCGCTGACACCGGCCCACCGTTGAGAGCGCCCTTCGGCCCACCGAAAGGCTCTCGGCACCCATGCCACCTCTCTCGACTTCCGCTGTCGTCACCGCGCTCCGCTCCGCCGGATGCGTATTCGCCGAGGACGAAGCGGAGCTGATCCTCTCCACCGCCCGCACCGCCGACGAGGCCGCCGCCATGCTGGACCGGCGTGTCGCGGGCCTCCCCCTCGAACTCGTCCTCGGCTGGGCGGAGTTCCGGGGCCTGCGCATCACCGTCGAGCCGGGTGTGTTCATACCCCGCCGTCGTACCGAGTTCCTCGTCGAACAGGCACTCGCCGCGGCACCCGGCGCCTCCGTCGTCGTGGATCTGTGCTGCGGGTCGGGCGCGGTGGGGGCGGCGCTGGCCGCTTCCCTCGGCGGGGCCGCGCTGCACGCCGCCGACATCGAGCCGGCGGCGGTGCGGTGCGCCCGCCACAACGTCGCTCCCTTCGGCGGTCATGTCCACGAGGGCGATCTGTTCGCGGCCCTGCCCGACACCCTGCTCGGCCGCATCGACCTCCTCGCGGCGAACGTCCCGTACGTCCCCACGGGCGAGGTCCCCCTCCTGCCGGCGGAGGCCCGCGACCACGAACCCCTGGCCGCGCTCGACGGGGGCGTGGACGGGCTCGACGTCCTGCGCCGGGTGGCCGCCGAGGCACCGCGCTGGCTGGCCCCCGGCGGCCACCTGCTCATCGAGACGAGCGCACGGCAGGCACCCCTCGCCATGCGGACCTTCACCCACAGCGGGCTGAGCACGCGCCTGGCGGTGTCGGAGGAGTGGGACGCCCACGTCGTGATCGGCACCAGACCCGGAGCGCTGTTCGAGCACCTGCCCGCGCCCGAGGGCTCCGCGTAGCACGGTACGACGCCTCACAGGCGGTGCGGCTTGGCGCGGCGGCGCAGGTACCAGACCGTCGCCCCCAGGCCTGTGACCACGAGGACACCGCCGCCCACCAGGGTGAGAGTGCGGTAGTCCTCGGCCGTCCCGCCGAAACCGCCCATGACACCACGCGTGGGCGAGGGCGACGCGGTGACGGAACGCGTGGGTGTGGGCGTACTGGTGGGTGTGCGGGTGGGGGTGGCCGTGCCGGAGACGATGATGGACTGTGTGCCGGCCGTGGTCCCGTTGTTGCACACCACGGTGACGGTGAAGGTGCCGGGGCTGACGTTCGCGAAGGCGGCGGACTGGCTGCTGCTCGTTCCGGTCAGCGTCGCCTGGCGTCCCTGGGAGAAGTTCGTCTGCCCGCCGGCCAGCAGCGAGGCCCGGCCGAACGTGCCGTTGGCGTCAATGGTGGTGCACGCACTGGTGGTGACCGAGACGGTGGACCCGGTGGTGCTCACCGAGATCCCCGACTCGGCGTTCGCCGGGGCGGCCAGGGCGAGCGGCAGCGCGGCAGCGGCGGTCGACGTCAGGCAGGAGCGGAGGAGTGGCTGAGTGGTTCGCATAGGACTGCCCTCCAGCGGCACGGTTGGCGGTACATCCCTTGCGCCGCCGAGGATCGGGAAACCCCGTGCCACCTCAGAGCGAGCCAACGTGCCCGCGGGCCCTCCCGCATGCGGACCGCCCCCGGGCAGGTGACGGATTCCTTCCTCCGGGGGAGCCCGTCCCGTTTCATGCCGCTCCGTTTCCCACCGCGGATCTCCTCATCGACCCGTCGTCACGGTGCGCTCCGCCGAGAACCCTCCCCACGTCCCGTCCGGCAGCTTGGCCCTGATCCGCACCCGGTATGTCTCCCCGGCTTCACGTCCCACGTAGAAGCCGTACTCGGCCCGGTTCTGGGGCGCCGTGCCACCCCAGACGAGCGAGGTGGCCACCTGCCCGTCGAGATGTATCTCGTACTCCGTGATCGCGCCGTCGGCGCGCGGCGGGACCCAGGACAGGTCGACGTAGTACGCCCCGTCGGCCCGCCGGGTCGTCGCACGGAACCGGGTGGGCGCGGTACCCCGGCCGTCGTCCGCTCCCGGCGGGGTGGTGAGCCGGACGGCCTCGCTGGCGGGTGAGACGTTGTCCGCCGCGTCCCGCGCCCGCACAGTGAAGGAGTAGCGGGTGCCCGGCCGCAGTCCCGTCACCACGGCCGCGGTCTGCCCGCCGCCCACACTGTGGATCTTCGAGCCGCCCTGCAGGATGTCGTACGAGACCACGCCCCGGTCGTCCGCCGACCTCCCCCAGGACAGCTGAACCGCCCGGCTGCCGGCCACCGTGCCCTGGAGACGCCCCGGCCGGCTCGGTGCCCTGCTGTCGGCGGCGACCGCTTCGGGTGTCGTGGCCCGTACCCGCCGGCTGGGCGGCCCGAGCACCCCTCCCTCACTCCGGGCCCGGACCGTGAACGTGTACGTGGTGGACGGGTCCAGTCCGGTGACGTCCACCATGTGCTCACCGCTGGGCACGTCCTTCACCTTCGTGGTGCCGCGATACACCTCGTACCGGGTGACCTCCGGCTTCCCGGACGCCCGGTTCCACATGACGTGCACGCTGGTGGCGCTGCCCGCCGCGGCGGTGACCCCGACGGGAGCCCCGGGCGTGCGCCGCTCAGGAACCCCGTCCTGGCCGCAGGCCACGGCGAGGAACAGCGAGCCACAGATCGCCAGTACAGGAACGAGACGCACTTCTCCGCCCTCCCCGGCACGGGATTGGTCTGTACCTGTATGGCGCTGTCGACATGCTCTCGTCAAGAGGTGCGGGTGATTCGCGGAGCCGGGGTGTCGGTCACGGGCCGGTGACGAGACATCACACGCGCGACGGTTCCGCCGGATCGGCACCCGGCTTACGTATGCTGGGGCACTGACGCGGCGTGAACTCGCTCTCGTCCGAGGGGGGTTCGCGCCGCACGGCGCGGCCCGCTGTCGTCGCTGATCCCGCGCCGACGGGGGCGGCCGAGCGGCCCGGGCCGCAACGGACCCGGGCCCTCGGCCGCCTGCGCGCGCCGGAGTGCCCCGTGCTCCATCCGGACGTGTCGCACTGGCCCCGCCGCGCGGCTTTCCAGCACCGTGGGCGAATGATCGTCAACATCCGCCGACGAGAGAGCCACTCATTGTGCGTGCCCAGTCGCTGGTGCCGGCCGCTGCCGGTGCCACCCTGCTTGCCTTCACAACGGCGTCCACCGCGGCGCACCCACGGGAGCCGGTCCGGGTCGAGCCTGTCAGTCGTGTCAGCCGCGTCAGCGCCGCCGATCTGCTGGACAAGCTGGACGCGTGTGAGCCCGTCTCGCGGGGCCGCTACCGAACCGACGCCGACGCCCCCGCCGACATCCCCGTCTGCGGTACGCAGGACGCGGTGTTCTGGAAGGCCGACATAGATATCGACTGTGACGGCCGGCCGGGCTCCCGTTGCAACCACACGACCGACCCCTGGTTCTGGCCCTCCACCGCCTACAAGCAGTCGGACGGCCGCTACCTGAACGCCGAGACCCTCCCCTTCATCGTCGTCCCCGCCCCGAGCGGCATCTGGGACCACCGAGCCCACGGTGTCGGGGCCGGGTCCGTCGCCGCCGTCATCCACGAAGGCCGCATCCAGTACGCCGTCGTCGGGGACATCGGCCCCCACCACCTCATCGGCGAGGCCTCGTACGCCACGGCGAAGGGCCTCGGCCTTCGCCCCGATCCACGTTCCGGAGGCGCACCCTCCGGGGTCACATACGTCGTGTTCAAGAACACTCGTGTGACACACATCGAGGACCACGAGGAAGCGGTGGCCCAGGGAGAGGCGCTGGTGCGGAAGCTGGTGAGGAACGAGTGACCGCAGGGGGCCCGCGGCGGCGGAGTGACCAGGGTGGCCGGAAGTCGGAGCCCGCCCTGAGCCGGCTCCCGCTTCCGTACGGGCTCAGGTCACTCCTTGCGGTACGCGTACGCCTCCGTGGCCGCCGCCTCCACCGCCGCGAGGTCCGCACCCGCGGAGGCCGTGACGACCGCGGCGACCGCGCCCTCGACGAAGGGGGCGTCGACCAGGCGGGCGCCCGCGGGCAGTTCGTCGCCCTCGGTGAGGAGAGCCTTCACGGTGAGGACCGCGCTGCCGAGGTCGGCAAGAATCGCGACACCGGCACCGCGGTCCACGGCGGCGGCCGCCGCCGACACCAACTCGGCGCTGGTGCCCAGCCCGCCGTCCGGGGTGCCGCCCGCCGGAGCGACCGGGGCGGTGGGGCCGCCGCCCGCGAGGCCCTTCGCCAGCTCTACGACCGAGGACGCGACGGCGGCGCTGTGCGACACGAGCACGATCCCGACCAGATCGTTCCTGGCGTCGGTGGCGTCCATGGAGTCACTCACCGGCGGCCTCGGCTGCTTCGGCGGCTTCCACGAGTGCCGCGATCAGCAGCGCACTCGACGTGGCGCCGGGATCCTGATGCCCGATGCTGCGCTCGCCCAGATAGCTGGCCCGGCCCTTGCGGGCCTGCATCGGCGTCGTCGCCTCGGCACCCTGCTCGGCGGCGGCCCGCGCCGCGGCGAACGAGTCGCCGAGTGCGTCGACGGCCGGCATCAACGCGTCGATCATGGTCTTGTCGCCGGGCGCGGCACCGCCCAGCGTCATCACCGCGTCGACGCCCGTACGCAGCGCGCCCGTGAGCTGCTCTTCGGTGACCTCCTCCGCCTCCCCGAGCGCCTTCCCGGTACGGCGCAGCAGCGTCCCGTACAGAGGCCCGGAGGCGCCGCCCACCGTCGAGATCAACTGCCGCCCGGCGAGCACCAGCACCGCGCCCGGCGTCTCGGGGGACTCCTTCTTCAGCGTGGCCACCACGGCGTTGAACCCGCGCTGCAGATTGCTGCCGTGGTCGGCGTCACCGATCGGCGAGTCCAGGGCGGTGAGCCGCTCGGCCTCGCGGTCCACGGCCGCCGCGGTGTCGTTCATCCAACGGCGGAAGAAGTCGGCGTCGAGCACGGTATCTCCTTGCGTGGTACGGAAGTTGATGCGACGGACGGAGACGGACGGAGGGAGCTGTGGCGGGGCCGCCCGGTGAGCGTGGGGGCGTGCCGCTCAGACGCCCCACCGCAGCCCCGGCGTCTTCACCGGCGCGTCGTACAACCGCAGCAGTTCCTCGTCGATCTGGCACAGGGTCACCGACGCGCCTGCCATGTCGAGCGAGGTGACGTAGTTGCCGACGAGGGTGCGTGCCACGGCGACTCCGCGCTCGGTGAGCGCGCGCTGCACCTCCGCGTTGAATCCGTACAACTCCAGCAGCGGGGTGGCGCCCATGCCGTTGACGAGAAGCAGCACCGGGTTGCGCGGAGTCATGTCCTCCAGGATGGCGTTCACGGCGAAGTCGGCGATCTCGCCGGAGGTCATCATCGCGCGCCGCTCGCGCCCCGGTTCGCCGTGGATGCCGATGCCCAACTCCAGCTCCCCGGCGGGGAGATCGAAGGTCGGGCTGCCCTTGGCGGGGGTCGTACAGGCGCTGAGCGCGACGCCGAAGCTGCGGGAGTTCTCGTTGACCTGCCGGGCCAGGGACTCGACGCGCTCCAGGGGCTGCCCCTCCTCGGCGGCGGCCCCGGCGATCTTCTCCACGTACAACGTGGCACCGGTGCCGCGCCGCCCCGCGGTGTAGAGGCTGTCGGTCACGGCGACGTCGTCGTTCACGAGCACCTTCGCGACCTGGATGCCCTCGTCCTCTGCGAGGTCCGCCGCCATGTCGAAGTTGAGCACGTCGCCGGTGTAGTTCTTGACGATGAACAGCACGCCCGCGCCGCTGTCCACCGCGGCGGCCGCGCGCACCATCTGGTCCGGCACGGGCGAGGTGAACACCTCACCGGGGCAAGCCGCGGACAGCATCCCCGGCCCCACGAACCCACCGTGCAGCGGCTCGTGTCCCGAACCCCCGCCCGAGACCAGCGCCACCTTCCCGTCCACCGGAGCGTCCCGCCGCACGATCACCCGGTTCTCGACATCCACGGTCAGCTCGGGATGCGCCGCCGCCAGCCCGCGGAGCGCGTCCGCGACCACGGTTTCCGCGACGTTGATCAGCATCTTCACGGGTGTCTCCTAGGTAGCTTGCCGGATCGGCCTCTGGCCGCTGTTTTTCCTGGTCAGTTGAGGTTTCTTCAGTTTTTGATCTTGGCGGCTCATGGCGGCTCATGGCGGCGGGAAGCGGGCTGTGTCGGTGCTGATGCTGACTGAACGCTGACTTTGGTGACGGGCCGTCAGCTCGGTACAGAGTGTCGGGGTGGGTTGCTCGGAGTGCCGCTGTCGGCAGTATCGGCCTTGCGCCGGCGAAGGTCACGTGTGCGGACGCACCTGGGCGTGCCTCCGTGATGGAGGGCCGACTGACTTGACGGTCACATCGAGAGGAGGGCCATGGAGAGGGTCGTCATCGTGATGGTGTCGTCTTGCGGCCTCACTTGGCTGCGGACCTGGAGGCTGCTCGCCGGCATGGCTCACGCGCACCCATGAGCCGCACTCCGGTCGGCCGGCACGCGACACGCCTGCCTCAGGAGCGTGCGAAGGGCGTACCCGGTCCGGCCCGCGGTTTGCCACACGCGGCTGTGCTCGCGGGCCCACGAGGCGTCCGCCCAGTCGGCGATCCGCCCCACCGCCTGCTCGGTGAAGACACGCACCGCGTCCGGCGGTGCCGACGCGTTCGCGGGAAGGGGGGCATCGGCGACGATGCGCAATCGGTCGAGGGCGGATCGTAGGCGATCGGAGGCTCTGTCTGCAGACGGCGGCAGCCGACTTCTACCGCATCACCCGCGACGACTTCCACGTGGGCCCGGGCGGCCGTGCCGACACGTTCACCAGGCACCGTCCACGTCCCCTGGGTCAACGGCATCTTCCGGCACCGTGACCGTGGGGCGTGGCGCAGAGGGCCGTCTGCTTCGGCTGCACCCGCGGCGCTCTCACGTCCAGCACGATGGTCTCTCGCGCGCCGGACCAGTGCGGTTCCGCCCAGTTCGAGCCCAGCGCGTGCGTCACAATGCCCCACACCTGGCCGGGCGGCACCTGCCCCGAACCGATGGCCAGACCCGCCATGGAGGAAACCACCAGCAGGACGGCCAGGACGACGAGCGTGACGGCGGGACCGGCCGAGCCCGTCCGCCTGTCGCCCTGCTGCCGCCGTCGCGCGGCCCGCTCGGCACCGGTGTCGGTGACCGAGGCCGTCACAGGAAGCTCTCGGGGTGGATGCCGTGGCCCAGGTTCTCCACCGCCTACGCGGACCGCACGCCGACCAGCGTGGCGGTAAGCCCGCGGACAGGACGTGCCGGGCGAACCCCCGACCTTCAGGCAGGCAGCCAGGCCACGGTGGTCGCGGCCGCGACGAGTGATCCAACAGCCGAGGCGGCCCCTCAGTTCCTCTGTCTGGAACGCAACGGTGACGGGAGCGCACCCAAACACCGAGGAGCTGACCGCGGCGACAAGCGGGCACATCAGGGCTCTCCAGGCGGGACGACGGCCGTGCTCGGCCTGGCGGCCGTTCTGTCGTAGGGCTCTCGGAGGCCACCTGCCCGGACTTTGTCCTGAGTGTGGGAAAAGTAGTCCCCTAATCATGCGTAAGTACTTCCCAGTCTGGAAAATCGTTGTTACGTTCCTCCCCGACAGCCTGACGGCGCAGTCGGCGGAGACAGGCATCGGGCCCCAGCCGTGGGTGAGAGGAGGGGAGGATCGTGAGACGGATGACTGCTCGACCTGAGAACGCGCATCAGGCGCGGCTGCTTCGTCTGCTGCGTGACAACGGGTCCAACTCTCGTGCCCAGATCGGTGATCTGGTGGACCTGTCCCGTTCGAAGCTGGCAGTTGAAGTGGACCGGCTGCTGGAGACGGGGCTGGTTGTCGCGGACGGGCTGGCTCCGTCCCGGGGCGGCCGGCGGTCGCACAACATCCGGCTCGCGCCGACACTGCGTTTCCTCGGTGTCGATATCGGTGCCACGTCGGTCGATGTCGCTGTGACGAACGCGGAGTTGGAGGTCCTGGGGCATCTGAATCAACCGATGGATGTCCGGGAGGGGCCGGTAGCGGTCTTCGAGCAGGTGCTGTCCATGGCCGCCAAGCTGAAGGCCTCCGGTGTCGCGGAGGGTTTCGACGGCGCCGGTATCGGCGTCCCGGGACCGGTCCGCTTCCCCGAGGGCGTACCGGTCGCGCCGCCGATCATGCCCGGCTGGGACGGCTTTCCCGTACGGGAGGCGCTCAGCCAGGAACTCGGCTGCCCGGTCATGGTCGACAACGACGTGAACCTGATGGCGATGGGGGAGCAGCACGCGGGCGTCGCACGCTCCGTGGGCGACTTCCTGTGCGTCAAGATCGGCACCGGCATCGGCTGCGGCATCGTCGTCGGCGGTGAGGTCCACCGGGGGACGACCGGCAGTGCCGGCGACATCGGTCATATTCAGGTGGAACCGGGCGGTCGCGCGTGTGCGTGCGGCAACCGGGGCTGCCTGGAGGCCCACTTCAGTGGTGCCGCGTTGGCCGGTGACGCGGAGCAGGCCGCACGTGAGGGCCGGTCGGTACAGCTCGCTGCCCGGCTCGAGACGGCCGGGCGTCTGACGGCCGAGGACGTGTCGGCTGCCGCGGCGGCAGGGGACGCGGTGGCTCTGGAGCTGATCCGGGAGGGCGGGAAGCGTCTGGGGCAGGTCATCGCCGGCCTTGTCAGTTTCTTCAATCCGGGGCTGGTGGTGATCGGCGGCGGTGTGACCGGGCTCGGGCACACGTTGCTGGCCAGCGTCCGGACCCAGGTGTACCGGCAGTCGTTGCCGCTGGCCACGGGCAACCTGCCGATTGTGCTGGGTGAGTTGGGACCGGCCGCCGGAGCCATCGGCGCGGCCCGGCTCATCAGCGACCACGTCTTCTCACCGGCCTGACCGCTGCCGCCCTCGTCGGCAACGGACCACCACTCGGGCCACTGCAACCCTGTGGCGCCATACAACCAAGCGCCACTACAACCAAGCGTCACTGCAACCGCATTGGCGATCCTGCACCCAGTACGCCTCGGCAACCCCACGGCGCCCTCGCAACACCCGTAGACCCACCGCGACACCCACATCACCGCCGTAACCCCCGCATGAAGCGTCGGCGGCTGCCACCACTGCATGGTTGCCGGCCATCGGGCCTGCCCTGCCCTCCTCAGTCCCTACGCCCCAGCGCACACGACGCCAGGGGCATTCAAGAGCTGCCCACGTACCTGAACAACCCTGCCCAGCCCTGCCCGCTCACGGCCCGCATCCGCCGAGGGGAATCCTCATGGCACCACAACCACCCCTGCTCACCATGTCCGGTATCACCAAGTCGTTCCCGGGCGTTCGCGCCCTTGACGGCGTGGATCTCGAGGTCCAGGCCGGCGAGGTCCACTGCCTGCTCGGCCAGAACGGGGCCGGCAAGTCCACTTTGATCAAAGTGCTCGCCGGAGCTCACCAGCCGGACAGCGGCGTGATCACCTGGCGCGATGAGCAGGTGACTCTGGGATCGCCGATCGCCGCCATGCGTCTCGGCATCGCCACCATCTACCAGGAACTCGACCTGATCGAGGGGCTGTCCGTCGCGGAGAACGTCTTCCTCGGGCACGAACCCACCTCCGCCGGGTTCGTCGTGCGCGGCTCTGCCGCCCGCACGGCGACCGCGGAGTTGCTGAAACGTCTGGGGCACTCGGAGATCGATCCGGCGAGGCTCGTCGGCGACCTGTCCGCGGCGCAGCAGCAGATCGTCTCGATGGCCCGCGCGCTGTCCCACGAGGTTCGGTTGATCGTGATGGACGAGCCGTCGGCGGCGCTCGACCCCGAAGAGGTGGACAACCTTTTCAGGATCGTGGGCGATCTGACGGCGGAGGGTGTCGCCGTCATCTACATCTCCCACCGTCTTGAGGAGATCCGGCGCATCGGCGACCGGGTCACGGTCCTGAAGGAGGGCCGGTCGGTCGCGGGCGGGCTGCCTGCCGAGTCGACGCCGACCGATGAGGTCGTGGCCCTGATGACCGGGCGGAATGTGGAGTACGTCTTCCCCGAGCGCCCCAAGGCCGGGTTCGCCGCAGGGAGAGATCCAGTGCTGAAGGTCGAAGGGCTGACCCGGCGAGGGGAGTTCGCGCCCGTCGATCTGGAGCTGCGGCCCGGTGAGATCGTCGGTCTGGCCGGGCTCGTCGGGTCCGGGCGCAGCGAGATCCTGGAGACGATCTACGGGGCTCGCAAGCCCGACGGCGGCCGTGTCCTCGTCGACGGCGCACCCCTGCGCCCCGGAAGTGTCCGCGCCGCCGTCCACGCAGGCATCGGCCTCGCGCCCGAGGAACGCAAGGCGCAGGGCCTGCTGATGCTGGAGTCCGTCAGCAGCAATGTCTCGATCTCCACCCTGTCCCGGTTCGCCCGCGCGGGCTGGCTCGACCGGCGTAACGAACGAGCTGCGGCGCACCAGGCGGTTCGGGAACTGTCCCTTCGGCCGGACAATCCCGATGCCGCGATCAGGACCCTGTCCGGTGGCAACCAGCAGAAGGCAGTGCTCGCACGTTGGCTGTTGCGCGGCTGCAAGGTGCTGTTGCTGGATGAGCCGACCAGGGGTGTCGACATCGGCGCCCGGGCGGAGCTTTACGCAGTGATTCGCCGGCTGGCCGACGAGGGCCTGGCCGTACTTCTCGTGTCCAGTGAGGTGCCCGAAGTCCTGGGTCTCGCCGACCGGGTGCTGGTGCTCCGTGAAGGCAGCGTCGTGCACACGGCGGACGCCCGGGAGCTCGACGAGCACCGTGTACTTGATCTTGTGATGGAAGGGAGCCTGACGCCATGACGCAGCCGGCCACTGCGGCGCAGAAGCAAGCGCCGACGTCCGCCGCCAAGCCCGCGGAGGACGGGGAGAGTTCGCGCCGACCCCGACTGCGGTGGGACGTGCGCAGTCTGTCATTGCTAGGAGTCCTCGCCGTCCTCGTCGCGGTCGGTGGCATCACCGCACCGGACCAGTTCCTGGCGACGAGCAACCTACAGCTCGTCCTCACCCAGGCGTCCGTGATCGGCGTTGTCACCGTCGGAATGACGTTCGTCATCACCAGCGGCGGGATCGACCTGTCGGTCGGCGCGATGGTGGCGCTCGCCTCGGTGTGGGCGACGACCGTGGCCACGCAGGAGTTCGGCTTCGCGGGGATCCTCTTCACGGCGGTGATCGTCGGTGTGGGCTGTGGTCTTGTCAACGGTCTGCTGATCGCCTACGGCAGGATGGTGCCGTTCATCGCGACGCTGGCCATGCTCGCCTCCGCCCGGGGCCTGGCGTTGCAGATCACGGACGGCAGCACCCAGGTCGTCACCGTCGAATCAGTGCTCGATCTCGGTGCCAGGGACGCCTACATCCTCGGCATCCCGCCCCTCGTTCTGATCTTCGCCGCTGTCACCGTCATCGGCTGGCTGCTGCTCAACCGCACCACCTTCGGCCGCCGCACCGTCGCGGTCGGCGGCAACGCGGAAGCGGCACGCCTCGCCGGCATCGACGTCCGCCGCCAGCGCCTGTACCTGTACCTGCTGTCCGGACTGTGCTGCGGTATCGCCGCGTTCATGCTGATCGTGCTCGCCGGCTCGGGTCAGAACACCAACGGCAACCTCTACGAGCTGGACGCCATCGCCGCGGCGATCATCGGCGGCACCCTGCTCAGCGGCGGTCGCGGCACCATCATCGGCTCCGTCCTCGGTGTCCTGGTCTTCACCACGATCACCAACATCTTCGCCCTGAACAACCTCGAGACCGCTGTCCAGCAGATCGCGAAGGGCGCCATCATCGTCGCCGCCGTCCTGGTCCAGCGCCGCTCGCTGCGCGGCGGCGACGCCTGACGCCGTGCAGCGCCGCCGGACGGCGGCCCCTGACACCGCCGTCCGGCACCCCCTCATCCTCCATCTGACGCACACCGCCCAGTCGAAGGGTCCATCCGCCATGGCAAGAACCCCCGCCACCAGCCGCAGAGCGCTCCTGTTCGGCACCGCAGCCGTTTCCGCCGGCGCGTTGCTGACGGCCTGCACCAGCAATGAGACCAAGAACCAGGAGGGGGCCGCGGACAACGCAGCCCCGGCCGCGGACGACAAGCCGGGCAAGCCTGTCACCATCGGCTTCGCCGGCCCCCAGGCCGACCACGGCTGGCTCAACGCCATCAACGACAACGCCAAGTCGCGAGCGAAGAAATACTCCGACGTCACGCTGGAGATCACCGAGGGGTCCAACGACACCGCCCAGCAGATCGGCCAGATCCAGACGCTGATCAACAAGAAGGTCGACGTCCTGGTGATCCTGCCGGCCGACGGCAAGGCGCTCACCCAGGTCGGCCTCCAGGCCATGCGGGCGGGCATTCCGGTCATCAACCTCGACCGGATCTTCAACTCCCCGCAGGCGTACCGCTGCTGGATCGGCGGCGACAACTACGGCATGGGACTCAACGCCGGGCACTACATCGGCGAACAGCTCAAGGACAAGAAGAACGCCAAGGTCGTCGAACTCGCCGGCGTCGACAACCTGGAGCTGACCCAGCAGCGCACCAAGGGCTTCGACGACGCCCTGAAGAACTACCCGAACATCAAGAAGGTGGCCCGCCAGGCGGCCGACTTCACGGTCGAGTCCGGCCAGGCCAAGATGGCGCAACTGCTGCAGGCCCAGTCGAGCTTCGACGCGCTGTGGAACCACGACGACGATCAGGGCGTGGGCGCGCTGCGCGCCATCGACCAGGCCGGTCGCGACGACTTCCTGATGGTCGGCGGCGCGGGTGCCAAGTCCGCGATGGACGCCATCAAGGCCGGCAACAGCGTGCTCAAGGCGACCGTCCTGTACCCGCCGACGATGGCCGCCTCCGCCATCGATCTCGCCCGGGCGCTCGGCCAGGGCAAGGGCGTCGGTGGCCTCGCCGAGTTCGAGATCCCGTCTTCGCTGACCCTCTACTCGGCCGTGGTCACCAAGGACAACGTCGACCAGTACCTGCCGACCGGCTTCATCTGACCGGTCCGGGCCGTGTGCCCCGCGAACACAGCGATGAGTCAGTTGACACTCCGACGAGGAGGAATCCGTATGGAACAGAGGGACAGTGGGACCGCACCGCCGACACTCGGCGTGGGCATGGTCGGCTACGCGTTCATGGGCGCCGCGCACTCACAAGGGTGGCGCACCGTAGGGCACGTGTTCGACCTGCCGCTGCGGCCGGTCCTGGCCGCGATCGCCGGCCGCGACGCGCACGCCGTGCGGGCGGCGGCCGACAAGCATGGCTGGGCAGCGGCGGAGACCGACTGGCGCGCCCTCATAGCCCGCGACGACGTGCAACTCGTCGACATCTGCACCCCGGGCGACAGCCATGCGGAGATCGCGATCGCGGCGCTGGAGGCGGGTAAGCACGTACTGTGTGAGAAGCCGCTGGCCAATTCGGTCGCCGAGGCGGAGGCCATGGTCACGGCCGCCGAAGCGGCCCGCTCGCGCGGCCAGTTGGCCATGGTGGGCTTCAACTACCGGCGCGTGCCCGCCCTCACCTACGCCCGCCGGCTCATCGCGGACGGCAGGCTCGGCACGTTGCGCCACGTACGCGTCAGTTACCTCCAGGACTGGCTGGTAGACCCCGGCTTCCCGCTGACGTGGCGGCTGCAGCGGGAGCATGCGGGGTCGGGGGCGCTCGGCGACCTCGGCGCGCACATCGTCGACCTCGCCCAGTACCTGGCGGGTGAGGTGCTGGTAGGGGTCTCCGCCCAGATGGAGACCTTTGTCAAGGAACGCCCCCGCCTCGACGGCGCCTCCTCCGGCCTGGCCGCGTCCGGCGCCACCCGGCGCGGGCCGGTCACGGTCGACGACGCGGCCGTCTTCACCGGCCGGCTTGCCTCGGGGGCGCTCGCCACGTTCGAGGCGACCCGTATGGCGTCGGGTCGCAAGAACGCCCTGAGGCTGGAGGTGAACGGCGAGTTCGGTTCGCTCGCCTTCGACCTGGAGCGGCTCAACGAGCTGTCCTTCCACGACCATCGAGAGCCCCCCGTCACGGCGGGGTTCCGCAGGATCGTCGTCACCGAGGCCGAGCACCCGTACCTGGAGGGCTGGTGGCCACCGGGCCACGCGCTCGGCTACGAGCACACCTTCGCCCACCAGGCCCGCGACCTCGTCGAGGCCATCGCGTCCGGCACCCACCCGATGCCGTCGTTCGCCGACGGTCTGCAGGTGCAGCGGGTGCTCGCCGCGGTGGAGGAGAGCGCGCAGAAGAACTCCGTCTACACCCCTGTCCAGGCCGTCGAGGCCGAAGCCCGGTAGAGATCCGGCAAGGAACCCCGCTCGGAGGCACCATGCCACGCCCGTTCACCCTGTTCACCGGTCAGTGGGCCGATCTGCCGTTGGAGGAGGTCTGCCGACTGGCCGCCGGCTTCGGCTACGACGGCCTCGAACTCGCCTGCTGGGGCGACCACTTCGAGATCGACAAAGCTCTGACCGATCCGTCCTACCTGGCCGGTCGGCACGCTCTGCTGGAGAAGTACGGCCTGAAGTGCTGGGCGATCTCCCATCATCTCGTCGGCCAGGCCGTCTGTGACAACCCCATCGACGAACGGCACCAGGGCATCCTGCCCGCCCGGATCTGGGGCGACGGGGAGCCAGAGGGCGTACGCCGACGGGCCGCGGCCGACATGAAGAACACGGCGCGGGCAGCGGCCGCCTTCGGCGTCGACACGGTCGTCGGTTTCACCGGGTCGTCGATCTGGCATCTGATGGCGATGTTCCCGCCGGTACCGGAGCGGATGATCGAGCGCGGTTACGAGGACTTCGCGGAACGCTGGAACCCGATCCTGGACGTGTTCGACACCGAGGGCGTCCGCTTCGCCCACGAGGTCCATCCGAGCGAGATCGCCTACGACTACTGGACCACCAAACGTGCCCTGGAGGCGGTGGACAACCGCCCGGCCTTCGGGCTCAACTTCGACCCCAGCCACTTCGTCTGGCAGGACCTGGACCCGGTCGGCTTTCTCTACGACTTCCGGGACCGGATCTACCACGTCGACTGCAAGGAGGCCCGCAAGCGTCTGGACGGGCGCAACGGGCGACTCGGCTCCCATCTGCCCTGGGGTGACCCGCGGCGCGGTTGGGACTTCGTCTCCGCCGGGCACGGCGACGTCCCCTGGGAGGACGTGTTCCGGATGCTGCGCTCGATCCGCTACGACGGGCCGATCTCCGTGGAGTGGGAGGACGCCGGCATGGACCGCCTCGTCGGTGCGCCGCAAGCACTCGCACATCTGAAGCGATTCGACTTCGACCCGCCTTCGGCATCCTTCGACGCCGCCTTCGGAGGCGGCGACAACTAGACGCTCCGCTGTAAGAGGCGCGCCATGCCGCCGGTTTTGAGCGGCGCCGTCGTGGCAGGTCGCGCCCTCGTGGCGGCACCGCACATCGGTCCAGACCTTCTCCAGTTGGGGCGCTGGCGAACTGTAACTGCCTTTCCCGACCTGTTGAGAGGGCGCCAGGTCAGTGCCCGGTGGCGGAGAGCCGCCGGGCTGGTCCGGGCTGCCCGGACACGGCTTTGTCCTGACTCGGGAAGAAGTTTGCCGTCTTAGTTGCGCAAGGGGTTCCGGTCAAGGACGAACGAGGCTACGGTCCCTCCGTGCACAGGGACCACACAATGGTTCGAGACTGACGGCGCGTTCAGGTCGCACGGCGCGCCGCTCGTTTGACCGGCCTACGGAGGACGGCCCGACACAGCGCAGGGCCAAGAACCCTCAGGTACCCCGCATTTCTCACCGGCGGCCTTCTGCCGCCCACTCGCACGCCGTAACCGCGCCCACCACGAGCAGCCCTTCTGGGCCGCGGCCAAAGCCACCCACATGCCGACGGTGGGCGGGAGGCACTCGAGCCCCCGCCCACCGTCCTCCAACCACTTCGGAACATCGACATGGCAGGGAGGCAGCCCGTGAACAACGACGGGAACGTATCGGAGCCCCAGATCGGCGGGCGTACCGCACGCACAGGTGTCTGGTTCGTCGGAGCCCGCGGATCGGTTGCCACCACCGCCGTCGCCGGATGCGCGGCGATCACCGCCGGACTGCAGCCGCCGACCGGCATGGTCACCGAGACCCCACCGTTCGACGGCACAGGTCTGCCGCCCCTGTCCTCACTCGTCTTCGGCGGCCACGACACCGCCCACTGCCCGCTGCCCAAGCGGGCCGAACACCTCACCGACGCGGGCGTCCTGCCGCACGGGCTCGCCCCCGCCGTGCGCGCCGAACTTCAAGCCGCGGACGAGGAGATACGGCTCGGCGGCCCGGCCCCGGGCGACACTCGCAGCGACGAGGAACTCATCGCGGAGTTCGCCGCGGACCTCACCTCGTTCCGCGTGCGCAACGCACTGGCACGGGTGGTCGTCGTCAACGTCTCCTCCACGGAGCCGCTGCCCGCGCCCGACGCCGTACGGCTGCCGCCCAGCTCCCTCTACGCGGCCGCCGCCCTGCGCGCCGGCTGCCCCTACGTCAACTTCACGCCGTCCACCGGGCTGCGCACCCCGGCTCTCACGGACGCCGCCGCGGCCGGCGGACTTCCCCACGCGGGTCGTGACGGCAAGACCGGCCAGACGCTGCTGCGGGCCGTGCTCGCCCCGATGTTCGTCCAGCGCGCCCTGGAAGTACGGGCCTGGTCCGGCACCAATCTGCTGGGTGGAGGCGACGGGGCGGCACTGGCCGACCCGGGCGCGGCCGCAGCGAAGAACGCCGGCAAGGAGCGTGTCCTGACCGACACCCTCGGGCACACGCCGCAGGGCGAGGTACACATCGACGACGTACCGATGCTCGGCGACTGGAAGACCGCCTGGGACCACATCGCCTTCGAAGGCTTCCTCGGCTCGCGCATGATCCTCCAGACCATCTGGCAGGGCTGCGACTCGGCCCTGGCCGCACCGCTCGTCCTGGACCTGGCCCGTCTGGTCGCCCGCGCCCACGAGGCGGGCCTGACCGGCCCGCTGGCGGAACTGGGCTTCTACTTCAAGGACCCCGACGCGGGCCCGTCGGGTCTCTCGGACCAGTTCACCGCGCTGCTGTCGTTCGCCAACCGCCTGCGGGAGGCGCAGTGATCCGCTCCCTTCTGACCCGCCTCGCTCCTTTCCCGGTGCGTACCCCGCAGCCCGCCCGACCAGGGAACGGCAAGGCCCCCGTGGGCGCCGGACCAGGGCGCGGGCGACGGGCGCGGCTGCGGGACTGGGCCGAACTGCTCCGAGTCTCGGCGCTGTTCACCGTGCCCGGTGACGCCCTCGCCGGTGCCGCGGCCGCCGGGCTGCGGCCGGGTCGGGGCACGGCGTACGCCGTGGGCGCCTCGCTCTGCCTGTACGAGGCGGGCATGGCGCTCAACGACTGGGCCGACCGAGACGAGGACGCCGTCGACCGTCCCCATCGACCCGTCCCCTCCGGCCGAATCTCTCCGACGGCGGCGCTGGGTGCGGCTGGACTCCTGACCGCGGTGGGCCTGACGTTCGCCGCCCGCGCCGGCCGCCCCGCACTCGCGGTGGCGTCGGCACTGACCGCCACGGTCTGGGCGTACGACCTCCGGTTGAAGCACACCGCTGCGGCCCCGGCGGCGATGGCCGCGGCCCGCGCCCTGGACCTCCTGCTCGGGGCCACGGCCACCATGTCGGCGCCCAACGCGACGCCCTCCAGGCGCAGGGCCGTCGGCACGGCACCGCCCGCTCGCCGCGAGCTGCCGGGCGGATCTGTCGACGGCAGTGGGGGGCCGCAGTACCCGGTGACGCCCTCGCCGGTGCCGCGGCCGCCGGGCTGCGGCCTGTCTCTTATAA
>NZ_VMNX01000289.1 GCF_009377235.1 Streptomyces acidicola | reverse complement strand
GGGTTAGGGGGGAGGGCTCGGCGCCGGGAGTCGGAGTGACGACTCTGCGGCGCCGGGCCTCTGTGTTTCGTCTGCGGCTCGTGGGGGCGCGCGTCGCCTGCGGTTCGTCGTGGGTCGGGTGCGCGCCGGGAGGTCTCCGTCCTCGGTCCGGCGGTTGGTGTGGGTGTGCGATGTGCTCGGTGGCGGACGCCGGCCGCTGCGGGCGGACACCTCCCGGCGCGTCCCCTGCCGTGCGTACGCGGCTTCCGGTGCGTGTGTGGTGTGGACATGGCTGCCGGTGCGTGGGCGGTGCGGTCGGCGTGCGGTGCGGTGGGGCGCGCTCGCCGGCTCGGGTGCGCCCGCGTTTTTTAGGGGCGCGGGGCTGCGTTGGATATGCGGCTCCGCCGCGTGGGCGCGACCAGCCACGATGAACCCGCAGCCGACAACACACAGAACCCGGCAGACGCGACCCGAACCGGGGTCTGGGGCGCAGCCCCATGGACGGCGCCCTCGCCTCCGAGCACGTCACCGACGAACAGCCACCCACCGCTCCCCGCCCAAGCAGGCGCAGCGTCGTCGTACTCTGGACACCCCCGGCCCGTGAGACGTGTCGGGCCCTTCGCGTTGCGCCCTTTCTCTGATTTCTCCAGTTTTCTCCGGGATGGAAGCCCTTCATGAGCCTGCACGGTCTGCTCGACGTCGTCGTCAAGGACACGGCCCTCGCGGAAGCGATCACGGCAGCCACCGACGGCAACCGCATGCACGTCGACCTGGTGGGACCACCCGCGGCCCGCCCCTTCGCGGTGGCCTCGCTGGCCCGGGGCGCCGGCAGGCCCGTACTCGCCGTGACGGCGACCGGCCGCGAGGCCGAGGACCTGGCGGCCGCGCTCAGGTCGCTGCTGCCGCCGGACCGCGTCGTGGAGTACCCGTCCTGGGAGACCCTCCCGCACGAACGGCTGAGCCCGCGCAGCGACACCGTGGGGCGGCGCCTCGCCGTACTGCGGCGCCTCGCCCACCCGAGCCCCGACGACCCCGAGACCGGTCCGGTCTCCGTGGTCGTGGCCCCCGTGCGCTCCGTGCTCCAGCCTCAGGTCAAGGGCCTCGGGGACCTGGAGCCGGTCGCTCTGCGGACGGGTCGGACCGCCGATCTGAACGGCATCGTGGACGCGCTCGCGGCAGCCGCCTACTCCCGGGTCGAGCTCGTCGAGAAGCGCGGCGAGTTCGCCGTGCGCGGCGGAATCCTCGACGTGTTCCCGCCCACCGAGGAACATCCCCTGCGCATCGAGTTCTGGGGCGACGACGTCGAGGAGATCCGGTACTTCAAGGTCGCCGACCAGAGGTCGCTGGAGGTCGCCGAACACGGCCTGTGGGCGCCGCCCTGCCGTGAACTGCTGCTGACGGACGACGTACGCACGCGCGCGCGTGCCCTCGCCGAACAGCACCCGGAGCTGGGCGAGCTGCTGGGCAAGATCGCCGAGGGGATCGCCGTGGAGGGCATGGAGTCGCTCGCGCCCGTCCTCGTCGACGACATGGAGCTGCTGCTGGACGTCCTGCCCAAGGGCGCCATGGCCGTCGTGTGCGACCCGGAGCGGGTGCGGACGCGGGCCGCCGACCTGGTGGCCACCAGCCAGGAGTTCCTCCAGGCGTCCTGGGCCGCGACGGCGGGCGGAGGCGAGGCCCCCATCGATGTCGGCGCGGCCTCCCTGTGGTCCATCGCCGACGTCCGGGACCGGGCCCGCGAGCTGGACATGATGTGGTGGTCGGTGTCCCCGTTCGCCGCCGACGAGGAGCTGGACGCCGACACGCTGAAGCTCGGCATGCACGCCCCCGAGACGTACCGCGGCGACACCGCGAAGGCGCTCGCCGACACCAAGGGGTGGCTCGCCGACGGCTGGCGCGCGGTCTTCGTGACGGAGGCGCACGGCCCGGCCGCCCGTACGGTCGAGGTGCTCGGCGGCGAGGGCATCGCGGCCCGGCTGGACGCGGACCTCGCCGAGATCAGCCCGTCCGTGGTGCACGTGGCCTGCGGGTCGATCGACTACGGCTTCGTGGACCCGCAGCTGAAGCTTGCCGTGCTCACGGAGACCGACCTCTCCGGCCAGAAGGCCGCCGGCAAGGACGGCGCCCGTATGCCGGCCCGCCGCCGCAAGACCATCGACCCGCTGACCCTGGAGTCCGGCGACTACATCGTGCACGAGCAGCACGGCGTCGGCCGGTACATCGAGATGGTCCAGCGGACCGTACAGGGCGCCACCCGTGAGTACCTGGTGGTGGAGTACGCCCCGGCCAAGCGTGGCCAACCCGGCGACCGCCTCTACATCCCCACCGACCAGCTGGAGCAGATCACCAAGTACGTCGGCGGAGAGGCGCCCACACTGCACCGGCTCGGCGGCGCCGACTGGACGAAGACCAAGGCGCGCGCCAAGAAGGCCGTCAAGGAGATCGCGGCGGACCTCATCAAGCTGTACAGCGCGCGCATGGCGGCCCCCGGGCATGCCTTCGGGGGCGACACGCCCTGGCAGCGCGAGCTGGAGGACGCCTTCCCGTACGCCGAGACCCCCGACCAGCTGACGACGATCGCCGAGGTCAAGGAGGACATGGAGAAGTCGGTCCCCATGGACCGGCTCATCTGCGGCGACGTCGGCTACGGCAAGACCGAGATCGCCGTGCGCGCCGCCTTCAAGGCCGTCCAGGACGGCAAGCAGGTCGCCGTGCTCGTACCGACGACGCTGCTGGTGCAGCAGCACTTCGGGACGTTCAGCGAGCGGTACTCGCAGTTCCCCGTGAATGTGCGGGCGCTGTCCCGCTTCCAGTCGGACACGCAGGCCAAGGGGGTCCTGGAGGGCCTGCGGGAGGGGTCGGTCGACATCGTCATCGGCACGCACCGGCTGTTCTCGGCCGAGACCCGGTTCAAGGACCTCGGGCTGGTCATCGTCGACGAGGAGCAGCGGTTCGGCGTCGAGCACAAGGAACAGCTGAAGAAGCTGCGGGCGAACGTGGACGTGCTGACCATGTCCGCGACACCCATCCCCCGAACGCTGGAGATGGCGGTGACGGGCATCCGCGAGATGTCCACGATCACCACGCCTCCCGAGGAGCGCCACCCGGTCCTGACCTTCGTCGGCCCGTACGAGGAGAAGCAGATCGGCGCGGCCATCCGCAGGGAACTGCTGCGCGAGGGCCAGGTCTTCTACATCCACAACCGGGTCGAGTCGATCGACCGGGCAGCGGCGAGGCTGCGCGAGATCGTCCCGGAGGCACGCATCGCGACGGCTCACGGCCAGATGTCGGAGCAGGTGCTGGAGCAGGTGGTCGTCGACTTCTGGGAGAAGAAGTTCGACGTGCTCGTCTCCACGACCATCGTCGAGTCCGGCATCGACATCTCGAACGCGAACACGCTGATCGTGGAGCGCGGCGACAACTTCGGCCTCTCCCAGCTGCACCAGCTGCGCGGGCGGGTCGGGCGAGGCCGTGAGCGCGGGTACGCGTACTTCCTCTACCCGCCGGAGAAGCCGCTGACGGAGACGGCGCACGAGCGGCTCGCCACCATCGCCCAGCACACCGAGATGGGCGCGGGCATGTATGTGGCGATGAAGGACCTGGAGATCCGGGGCGCGGGCAACCTGCTCGGTGGCGAGCAGTCCGGGCACATCGCGGGTGTCGGCTTCGACCTGTACGTACGGATGGTGGGCGAGGCCGTCGCCGACTACCGCGCCTCGCTGGAGGGCGGCGTGGAGGAGGAGCCGCCGCTGGAGGTCAAGATCGAGCTTCCGGTCGACGCCCACGTCCCGCACGACTACGCCCCCGGTGAGCGGCTGCGCCTCCAGGCGTACCGTGCGATCGCCTCGGTGAACACCGAGGAGGACATCAAGGCCGTACGCGAGGAACTCGTCGACCGCTACGGCAAGTTGCCCGAGCCGGTGGAGAACCTGCTGCTCGTGGCGGGTCTGCGAATGCTCGCGCGTGCGTGCGGTGTCGGCGAGATCGTGCTGCAGGGCAACAACATCCGGTTCGCGCCCGTGGAGTTGAGGGAGTCCCAGGAGCTGCGCGTCAAGCGTCTCTACCCGGGCGTCGTCATCAAGCCCGCCGTCCACCAGATCCTGGTGCCCCGCCCGAAGACGGCCAAGGTGGGCGGCAAGCCGCTGGTCGGGCGGGAGTTGCTGGGGTGGACCGGGGAGTTCCTGGCGTCGATTCTGGGGTCGTAAGGGTTGTACGAGTCGTAAGGGCGGCTTCAGGTGGTGCGCGGGAGCAGCACCATCGGGAGGGCCCGGAACACCTCTTCGGGGTCCTCGCCGTCCAGCAGGTTGTCCAGGTTGTCGCTGAGGAGGAGCGTGGCGAAGCCGTGGGCGAGGGACCAGACGGTTGCGCGGGCGAGGCGGGTGTCGGCGTTCGCGTCGGTGTCGCTCCCCGCAGTGTCGCTGCCCTCGGTGTTGCCGTTCCCGGGCGTGGCAGTCGAGACGGTGTCGTGGAGGGCGGCTGTCGAGAGGGCGCGGGCCGTGGTCAGTTCGACGTCGCTCTCCCGCAGCAGCTCCGGCGTGAACATCACCTGGAAGTGCGCGGGGTGCTCGCGCGCGAAGCGCACGTAGCGCACGCCCCCGTCCCGTAGGTCGGTCGCCTCCCTGATCGCTGCCGCCAGCAACTCGAACCCCTCCGCCGCGATCGCCGTGAGCAGGCCCGTGCGGTCCTTGAAGTGATGGGCCGGCGCCGCG
Organism: Streptomyces acidicola; assembly: GCF_009377235.1. Classification (GTDB taxonomy): domain Bacteria; phylum Actinomycetota; class Actinomycetes; order Streptomycetales; family Streptomycetaceae; genus Streptomyces; species Streptomyces acidicola. Next base: position 6,136 of record NZ_VMNX01000289.1, on the reverse strand, counting down.
TGCGAGACGCCTGCTCGGCGTGCCAGGTCGCGCAGACTCAGCGCCGAGGGGCCGTCGACGGCGATGACGTCGAGAGCGACACGCAGGATCGCACGGCGGAGATCGCCGTGGTGGTACGGGGCTTTGGCCGTGCTCGTCACGGAGATCAGCGTACGCATCGAATCTAGGCATTGACAAGTTCGGCGGGTCGGGTGAATCTAGTCATTGTCAAGTTTGTGGGCTGTGAGCGAGGCTGTGGGGGGATGCGTCATGCCTGAAGACGTCAGTGGGGTCGGTGAGGAAGAGCACGGGTACGAGAGCGAGTACGAGAGGGGGAGCGGGCGTGGGCGCGAGGACGGGGAACGGGTCGGTCTCGACCTGGTGCGCCGCATGTGGCACCTGCTGGAGGTGCTGCACTCCGTGCTCTTCTTTGCGCCGGAGGCCTTCGAGGAGGGCCTTCGAGGAGGCGGCTTCTCTCGGATACGGGACGAAGGAGCGCTGGCCGAGCTACTTCTCCTTCCGCGCGGCCCCGTTGGGCGCTGTTGGAAGCGAGCGCGTGGCCTCCGCGTTCTACAGCTTCAACCCGCGCATGGTCGCCGAGTACGTCGAACCGGCCTGGGGCATAGCGAGTCCGGACGCCGTCCTGACGGCACGCGACCGGGCGATGGACCGGGTGTACCGGGCGATCCTGGGCGACCGCTTGCACAGTCCCGCACTCGCCGAAGCGGCCGCACTGGCCCGCCGCGCCGCCGAGGCCGCGAACACGGCGGGTCGCCCGCTGGCCGCCGCCAACGCCGAGTTGCCGTGGCCCGCCGAAACGCACCTCCAGTTGTGGCGCGCGGCGGCGATCCTGCGCGAGCATCGCGGTGACGGTCACCTCGCGGCGCTCCTGGTCGCCGGGCTCGACCCCGTGGAGTCCCTGGTCTCATTCGCGGCGATAGGTGCCGCGCCGGCGGAGGTCTTCGAGAGCCGGGGCTGGAGCCCCGAGGAGTGGTCAGCCGCGCGCGACCGGCTCGTGGCACGCGGTCTGGTACGGCGACGGAGGCGGGCCGTGAGCTCCGCCGTCAGGTGGAGCACCATACGGACGAACTTGCCGCCGGCCCTTGGCGGTTCCTCGGCCCGGAGGCCACTGCCCACCTCGCCGACCTGCTCGGTGAGCCTTGGGTCGCGGTTCTCGGTGCGGGGCAGCTGCCTTCGGCGACGACGCTGGGGATCGGCAAGGTGTGAGGGCCGGCGGGGAGTTGAAGCCGGAGTTGAAACCTCGGTGCTACCGCGGCTCCGGCGGCTCGTCGCGCCTGATGCCCATCGATCCCTCGACTCGCTGCTGAGCCTGGTCGACCTGGCCCGCGTACCTGTCGCCCGTTCTCTCGTTGATCTTCCGTTCCGCGGCGTCGGACGCTTCCTTGGCCTTGTCCTGATGGGCCCGGTTCTTGAACCTGTCGAAGATGCCCATGCGAGAACTCCTTCCGGAGGTGACTCACAACCGACGATACGCCCGGCGTGCACCTGTTGCCCGTTGAGCGATGGTGGGGCCGCACGTTTGCTGCGGCTACGGTTGAACAGTCAAAAGTCCGTCAGAGTAAGCAAGTGAGCATGCGTAACAGGCATGTACACAAGGGAGGTTCGTCGAGTGGTGCGTCTGAAGGGTGGGGTCGCGGTCGCCGCGCTGGTGCTGGTCGCCGTCACCGGCTGCAAGGAGGAGACCGAGGGATCCTCGGGGCCCGAGGAACGGCCGGGCGGTGGCGGTGCCGCACTCGCCGCCGTCGACTCGCTCGCCGTCAAGGGTCGGGCGCCCAAGACGGGATACGACCGGGACAAGTTCGGCAGCCCGTGGGCCGACACGGACTCGAACGGCTGCGGCACCCGCGACGACATACTCAAACGCGACCTGGAGGACGTGAAGTTCAAGGACGGCGACTGCACGGTGACTTCGGGAGTGCTGAATCCCGACCCCTACGCGGGCAAGGAGATCGCCTTCACACGCGGCCGCAGCCAGGTGGACATAGACCATCTCGTCGCGCTCTCGGACGCCTGGCAGAAAGGCGCCGGGCAGTGGGACGCGAGCAAACGAATAGCCCTGGCCAACGACCCGCTCAACCTCCTCGCCGTGGACGCCGGCCCCAACCGCAGCAAGGGCGACGGCGATGCCGCCACCTGGCTGCCGCCCAACAAGTCCTACCGCTGCACGTATGTGGCCGCGCAGGTCGCCGTGAAGAAGAAGTACGGCCTGTGGGTCACCACCGCGGAGAAGGACGCCATGAAGAGTGTCCTGTCCGACTGCCCCGACCAGGAACTCCCCTCCGGCGGCAACCCGACCAACGCGCCGGAGAGGTTCCACGCGAACTGACGTCACGTTGACCGGCGGCGACGGGCTCGGACCAGGGCATACCGCGTAGGGACAAAACGCCTGGACCGGGCCCGAGCCTTCTTCAGCGGCTAGCGGCTAGCGGTCAGTGGCCAGCGGTCACTGGCCACTGGCGGCCGGCCGACGGTCGGAGGTCAGCCGCCCATCGCGTCCAGGTCCAGCACCTTGCCCTTGGGGGCCTCGGCCGGCACCGGCTTGTTGTAGTCGCTGAGGGTGATGTCGCCCGGGTCCTTCGCCGACTTGCTGACGGCCCGGAGCAGGTACGGCTTGCCCTCGGTGGCGACATACACCGTGCTGCGGTCCTTGCCCTCCCGCTCGTTGAGCACGATTGCCGGGGTGCCGTCGACGGTGGTGGTCTCGCCGCGCTCGGCGTTCGAGTCGATGTTCTCGAACTCGGAGAGTGCGCTGTCGAGGTCGCAGAGGTCCGTGAGGTCGTCGGCGTCGGAGCCGGTCGTGGACATCTTGGTCCACTTGCCGGCCAGCATGTCCACGACTGCGTCTACCTCGGCCTCGGAGTCGGTCTCCTCCGTGCCCTGGGCGCGCAGGAAGTCCTCGTCGTACTTCATGTAGAGGGTGTCGCCGGTCTTGATCAGCTCGAGCTTGCCCTCGCTGTCCAAGCTCATCGTTCCGGCGCATTCGCCCTTCTTGCTGAGCGCTATGTCCATCTGGATCGTGCCGTCGCTCTGGTCGTCCTGCATCTCGCCCGTCAGACGGAGCGAGCTCGCGCTCCTGGTGGCCTCCATGGCCCGTTCGGCGATCTCGCCGCCCGCCAGTCCGGCGAACGGTTCCTTCGGCTTGCTGTCTGCCTTCGACTGGCTGCCCGCAGTCGACTGACTGTCCGCCTTGTCCGTGCCGGGCAGGCAACCGGTGAGTGTGGCGGTGGCCGCGGCGGCGATGCAGAGAGCGGCGAGTGTGATGCGACGCATGGATGGTCCCCCTGGAAGGTGCGTGATCACTCCTGCCAGAGCAGAGTGATGTTCGATGAGTCAATAAGAGCAGGGCCTGTGAACCGAGTCAACATAGTTCACGTCTTCTCGTGTGTACACGAATGTGAATGGGTGGATCCCCCGCGCATCGGTATGCTCGGCGACACACACGGTGACGCTCGGGGGCAGTGGCGCTCACAGACCAGGCAGAGGGGAGCCGAGCGCGTGCAGGACATCGGGACAGAGGTGACCGCGGCGGGGATCGCGCGGCTCGCTGGAGTCGGCCGTGCCGCCGTCAGTAACTGGCGCCGCCGTCACGACGACTTCCCCAGGCCGGTCGGCGGTACCGAGACCAGCCCGTCGTTCGCGCTCGCCGAGGTCGAGAGATGGCTCCGCAAGCAGGGCAAGCTCGCCGAGGTACCGCTCAAGGAGCGGGTCTGGCAGCAGCTGGCCGGCCACCCCGCGGGACCGAGCACGGCCCTGGTCCACACGGGCTGCGCCCTCCTGCTCGTGCACGACCGCCACCCGGTCTGGCTGGAGGTGAGTGCGGGCTCCGACCAGCGCCTTGCCGAGCTGCTGCCCAACTCCCTCGACCAGGTGCTCACACCCCGCTTCGGCATGGTCCGACGGCCCGCCGTGACGGCGCCGACGGCCGCCGCGCTCCTGCCCTCGGTCCCGTTGCTGCGCGGCGCCGCCGAGCTCGCGGCCGAGACGGGCGCCCGGCAGACGTTCGAGTTCTTGCTGGGCCGTCACCTCGACGCCAACTCGCGCCAGTACACGCCGACTCCGGCCGATCTCGCCCGCCTGATGGCCGACCTCGCGGGCCCTGCGACCACGCTGCTCGACCCGGCCTGCGGCACCGGAGCCCTGCTGCGCGCTGTGGACCCCCGGCCGGACCAGGAGCTGTTCGGCCAGGACAGCTCCCCCGAGCAGGCCGCCCTCACCGCACTCCGGCTCGCCCTGCACACCCGGTCCACCGTCCGCACGGCCGCCGCCGACAGCCTGCGCGCGGACACCTACGGCACGCTCAGGGCGGACGCGGTCCTGTGCCACCCGCCGTTCAACGAGCGCAACTGGGGCCACGACGAGCTCGCCTACGACCCGCGCTGGGAGTACGGCTTCCCGGCCCGCACGGAGTCCGAACTGGCCTGGGTGCAGCACGCCTTGGCCCGCCTGAGGGACGGCGGCACCGCCGTCCTGTTGATGCCTCCCGCCGCGGCCGGCCGCCGCTCCGGGCGCCGTATCCGCGCCGACCTGCTGCGCCGGGGCGCCCTGCGCGCGGTGATCGCCCTGCCCGCGGGCGCCGCACCCCCGCACAATCTCCCGCTGCACCTGTGGGTGCTGCGCAGGCCCGGCAAGGCGCCCGCGCAGCCCGAGGTGCTGCTCGTCGACGCCGGACAGCTCCTCGACGGGGGCGCCGCCGCCTCCCCGGCCGAGCGCGGCCGTGACTCCGGCGGCGGCCGGGGCATGCTCGACCGGGAGGACGTACGCGCCGGCGTCGTGGAGACCTGGCGGACCTTCGACCGCGACGGCACCGCGCCGGAACAGCCGGGCCTGAGCCGCTGCGTGCCGGTCGTCGAACTCCTCGACGACGACGTGGACCTGGCCCCCGCCCGCCATCTGCCGCCCCCGACCTCGGCCGTCGGCGCCGCGGAGCTGTCGACGGTACGCGAACGCCTCGGCCGGACGCTGCGCCTGACCGCCGATCTGACACCCCCTCCCGTCCACGAGGCGCAGCCCGCGCGCTTTCCCCTGACCACGGTCGGGGAACTCGCGCGCGCGGGAGCCCTGTTGCTGCGGACGGGCGGACACGGCGCCCACGCGCGCGTGCTCACCGACCACGACGTCCTGTCCGGCACGGCACCCTCGGGGACACTGCCCGAGACCGGGGAGCAGCCCGTCCTGGTCGAGGCCGGAGACGTGGTCGTGCCCGTCCTCGGTGGTGGGGCCGTCGCGCGCGTGGTCGACGAGGCGACTGCGGGCGCGGCCCTCGGCCGCAACCTCACGCTGTTGCGCCCCGATCCGGCCGCGCTCGACCCGTGGTTCCTGGCCGGCTTCCTGCGCGGCACGGCCAACAACCGCCAGGCCAGCAGCTACGCCTCCACCGCCACCCGGCTCGACGTACGCCGTCTCCAACTGCCCCGCCTCCCGCTCGACCAGCAGCGCCGCTACGGCGAACGGTTCCGCGCCCTCGCGGAGTTCGAGGACGCGCTCCGCCTCGCGGGCCGCCTCGGCGAGGGGCTCGTACGCGGCATGTACGACGGTCTGGCCGACGGGACGGTCGCACCGGACTGAGCGGGCCGTATCCTTCCGGCTTCTTCCGCAACCGGCGGTGTGGAACGGTGCGGCAACGGTTGTCCACAACCCTGGACCGCTTGTCCTCGTCCCCCTATACGCTCGACTACGACATCGAACGTCCGCCGTCATCAGGCCACCAGGAGCAGCCATGCAAGGCCCCGGCTACGTGCCGCAACCGCCTCACAGCCCCTCACAGGGCGCGCAGATCACCCTGCGTGCGGTCTTCGTGGCGCTGGCCGTCTTCAGCTGCGGCTTCTTGGCGTGGCCGAGCATGCTGAGGCTTGCCGTCGTGACCCGCAAGCCGTTCCACTGGGCCCTGTTCGGCCTCGCGGCCGTGCACATCGCCATCGTCACCACGCTGATCGCCGTCGACCAGGGCGAGGACGAGTTCGAGACGCCGGGCAACATCGGAATGTGGCTGATGCTCCTCGGTATGGTGACGAGCGTCGCGTACTACCTGTACGCGGACATACGCCACTTCGGCCAGTCCGGGCCGACGCAGTACGCACAGTCCGCCGGCTACACGCAGCCGCCGGGGACCGGATACGGCTACCCGGGCCCCCAGCCC
>NZ_VMNX01000288.1 GCF_009377235.1 Streptomyces acidicola | reverse complement strand
CCGTCCCCGCGGCCTCGCCCTCGGTCTCCTGCGCACCGCCCGCCCCCGCCAATGGGCCAAGAACGTTCTCGTCGTGGCCGCCCCCGCCTCGGCCGGTGAGCTCTTCTCCGCCCGCGCCCTGATCCAACTCCCGCTCGTCTTCGTCCTGTTCACCGCCTGCGCGGCCGCCGTCTACCTCGTCAACGACGCCCGGGACGCCGAGGCCGACCGCGCCCACCCGGTCAAGCGCCACCGCCCGGTCGCCGCCGGTCAGGTTCCCGTACCGGTCGCGTACGCCGTCGGAGGCACCCTCGCCGTACTCGCGCCCGCCGCCGCGGCCTGGCTCTGCTCGCCGCGGACCGCGGCTCTGCTCATCGCGTACCTCGGGCTCCAGCTCGCGTACTGCTTCAGCCTCAAGCACGTCCTCGTCGTCGACCTCGTCGTTGTCACGACCGGGTTCCTGATGCGGGCCATGGCCGGCGGGCTGGCGCTCGGCATCCCGCTCTCACGCTGGTTCCTGATCACCACCGGCTTCGGCGCGCTGTTCATGGTCGCCGCCAAGCGGTACTCCGAGGCCCTTCAGATGGCCGGGAAGCAGGGGGCCACGCGCGTGCTCCTCAACGAGTACACCGTCGGATATCTGCGCTTCGTGTGGCAGCTTGCCGCCGGGGTCGCGGTGCTCGGCTACTGCCTGTGGGCCCTGGAGGAGGGCGGGCTGCCGCACACGGGCCTGCTGCCGTGGCGCCAGCTGTCCGTGGTCGCCTTCGTCCTGGCGATCCTCAGGTACGCCGTCTTCGCCGACCGCGGCACCGCGGGCCAGCCCGAGGACGTGGTGCTCCGCGACCGTGCGCTCGCGCTCATCGGGGCGGTGTGGATCGCGATGTACGGCCTGGCGGTGGCCCACTGGTGAGGGGCCGCTCCTCGGCACCCTGGTGACGGCCCCTGCCTGCGGTTTCGGGGTACTCGGACATGGTCTTCCGGAGCGGGGGCAGAGGCAGAGGAAACTGAGAGGGATCATGGACTGGCTGAAGAAGCTCCCAGTGATCGGCCCGGTGGTGGCGTGGCTGATGACCACGCACGCGTGGCGGTCGTACGAGCGGCTGGACCGCGTGAAGTGGACGCGGCTGGCCGCGGCGATGACCTTCATCAGCTTCCTGGTGCTGTTCCCGCTGCTGACCCTGGTCGCCACCGTGGTCGCCGCGACCCTCGGCAAGGACCAGCTGAAGGAACTCGAACACAGGATCGCCGAGCAGGTGCCGGGGATCGCGGGCAAACTCGACATCGGCGCACTCGTCAGCAACGCGGGCACGGTGGGGATCATCGCGGGTGCCCTGCTGCTGTTCACCGGCATCAGCTGGGTCGGCGAGATGCGGGGCTGTCTGCGTACCGTCTGGGAGAAGCCGGACCCCGAGGAGAACCCGGTCCTGAGCAAGGCCAAGGACGCGGGCGTGCTCCTCGGCCTCGGCGGCGCGCTCCTGGTGAGCCTCGCCGTCTCCACCGTCGCCTCGGCGATGGTCGGCCGGATCACCGAGCAACTCGGCCTCGACCGGAGCGGCTGGGGCGGCGCGCTGCTCCAGGCCGCCGCCTTCGCCATCGCTGTCCTCGCCGACTTCCTGATCCTGCTGTACGTCCTGACCCTGCTGCCCGGCGTCCGTCCGCCGCGCCGCCGCCTGATGGTGGCCGCGTTGCTGGGCGCGGTCGGCTTCGAACTCCTGAAGCTGCTGCTCAGCGGCTATATGCAGGGGGTCGCCTCGAAGAGCATGTACGGCGCCTTCGGCGTCCCCATCGCCCTTCTCCTCTGGATCAACTTCACCGTGAAACTGCTCCTGTACTGCGCGGCCTGGACGGCAACGGACAGCAAGGGGGCGGAACAGACGGTGGAACAGGCGGCGGCACAGGAGGTGGAACCGCCGGCGGAACAGCAGGAGCGGACGGACCGTCCGAAGGAAAGCGAAGCCGGCACGGACGAGAAGCCCGACAAGCGCCCCGACCACTCCTCCCACTCCTCGCTGCACCGCCGCTCCCCGTAGGGCCCTTCTGGTGGATCTCCGCGGCGTCGCGACGCCCGGCACGCACTCCCCCACTCTCGGCTTCGCTCGAGCGGGGGGACCCCCATGCCGCACGGCGCGAAGGGACAGGTGGCTCCGCCACATGACCCTCCACACCGCACGCCTGGGGGTCCCCCCACGCCTTTAAGGCAGTGGGGGAGCACGCACCGGACGCCGCTCCTTCCTCCACGGAGATCCACCAGAAGGGCCCTAACCGCAGCGGAGCGAACCGTCACCGACGGCGACGCATCAGCTCCGGCAGCGGCCACCGGCGATTGACCAGAAACGCCCCGCCCGCCACAAGCGCCAGAACACCCCCGGCGATCCCCAGAGCAACCCCGATACCGCTGGACCCGGAGGTACCCGCGGCCATCGGCTCGCCCCCCGTGGCGCCCGAGGCGGACGGGGACGCCGTGGCCCCCTGCCGGCCACCGTTCCCGGTGGCCGCGCTCTTCGGCGGCACCAGCTCACCCACCGGCGTCACCTTGTCCGCGGCCTGGAAACCCCAGTCGAAGAGGCGGGCGGTCTCCTTGTAGACCTCGTTGTACTCGTCCTTCTCCGGGTTCATCACCGTGACCAGCAGCACCCTGCCGTCGCGCTCGGCCACACCCGTGAAGGTGGAGCCCGCGTTCGTCGTGTTGCCGTTCTTCACACCCGCGATGCCCTGGTACGCGTCCAGGCCCGTGTCACCGGTCAGCAGCCGGTTGGTGTTCTGGATCTCGAAGGACTCCCGGGTCGTCTTGCCCTTCTTGTTCTTCTTGGTCTCGCCGGGGAAATCGGCCCGCACGGTCGAGCAGTACTCGCGGAAGTCCTTCTTCTGCAGGCCGGACCGGGCGACGAGGGTCAGGTCGTACGCCGACGACACCTGCCCCTTCGCGTCGTAGCCGTCCGGGCTGACCACGTTCGTGTCGAGGGCCTGGAGCTCCTCGGCGTGCGCGTTCATGTCCTTGACGGTCTGGTCGACGCCGTCGTTCATCGCGGACAGCACATGCACCGCGTCGTTGCCGGAGCGAAGGAAGACGCCGAGCCACAGGTCGTGGACCGTGTAGGTCTCGTCCTCCTTTATGCCGACCATGCTGGAGCCCGCGCCGATGCCCGCGAGGTCGGAGGGCACGACCTTGTGCTCCTCCTCCTTGCTGAACTTCGGCAGCAGCGTGTCCGCGAACAGCATCTTCAGGGTGCTTGCCGGCGCCAGCCGCCAGTGCGCGTTGTGGGCGGCCAGCACATCACCCGACTCGGCGTCGGCGACGATCCAGGAGCGCGCGGTGATGTCCTTCGGCAGGACCGGGGCGCCGGCACCGAGGTCGGCCTGGGTGCCCGGTGTGCCGAGCCGTTCGCCCCCCACGGTGGACATCTTCGCCGGGGGTGTGACCGACGGCGACGCACCGGGCGAGGGCTTGTCGGCGGCCAGGGCGGCCGGGGCCACCGTCAGCGACAGGGACAACGACATGGCGGAAACGACCAACAGGGATCGCCTGGCGGTCTTCAAGGAGGCGGGCACGACCGAGAAAGTACATGGCTCCGACCGACTGGTCCTACCGCTGCCCCCACCCGGTCGGCGAAGCCCAACGCCCAAAGGTAATACTGGGCCCATGAAGCTCAGCCGCCCCCTCTCCTGGTTCCTGCTCGCTTTCGGGGTGTGGAGCTGGGTCATCTGGATCACTTTCGTCAAGAACCTCTGGAACGACGGCAGCGGGCTCGCGTTCGACGACGCGGGTGATCCGACGGCTTACTTCTGGGTGCACCTGACGCTCGCCGTCGTCTCGTTTGTCCTTGGGACGGCCATCGGGGTCATCGGGTTGCGCGGACTGCGCGCACTGCGTCCGACGTCATAGTGGGGAATACGGCGGAATGGTGATTGTCTTCATACTCGCGGCCCTGGCCGTCCTGGCCGCGTTCGGTGCCCTGCACTGGTACGCCTGGCGGCGCCTGGTGCGGGACACGACAGCCGGGCCGGGAACCGCCCGCCGGGTGGGCACGGCGGTGTTCGTGGCCGGGCCGGTGCTGCTGTTCGCGGCGTTCGCGGCCGAGCGCGGCGGCGCCCCCTTCTGGCTCCAGCAGGTGCTGGGCTGGCCGGGCTTCATGTGGCTGGCGCTGTCGCTGTACCTGCTGCTGGCGCTGCTGGTCGGAGAACTCGTACGCCCGCTGGTGCGGCGTCTGGTGGAGCGGCGCGCCGCGGCCCCCGCCCCCGCCACCGCGACGGAGCCGGTGCCGGTGAGGGAGACCGAGCCCGTCCCGGCCGGCCCCAAGCCCACGGAACCCACTGACCCTCCGGCGCCGGCGGAGTCCACCGCTCCCGCGGCCCCGGCCGAGCCCGCCACGTCCGCGGACCCGGCGCCCACCGCCCCCTCCCGTCGCCTCTTCGTCTCCCGCGTGGTCGGCGGAGCCGTGGCCGCCGCCGCGGTCGGGACCGTCGGGTACGGCACGTACGGCGTCGTGCGCGGCCCCAAGGTGAAGCGGGTCACCGTGCCGCTGGCCAAACTGCCGCGCTCCGCCCACGGGTTCAGGATCGCCGTGGTCAGCGACATCCACCTCGGGCCGATGCTGGGCCGGGGCTTCGCCCAGAAGGTCGTGGACACGATCAACGGGACCCAGCCCGACCTCATCGCGATCGTCGGCGACCTGGTGGACGGCACGGTCGAGGACCTGGGCCCGGCGGCGGCCCCGCTGGCGCAGCTGACGGCCCGCCACGGCGCGTACTTCGTCACCGGCAACCACGAGTACTTCTCCGGCGCCGAGCAGTGGGTCGACGAGGTACGGCGACTGGGCCTGACCCCGATGGAGAACGCGCGCCGGGAGCTGCCCGCCTTGGACCTCGCGGGCGTCAACGACGTGGCGGGCGAGGACGACGGCCAGGGGCCGGACTTCGCCAAGGCGCTGGGCGACCGGGACACCTCGCGGGCCGTCGTCCTCCTCGCCCACCAGCCGGTCCAGATCAACGAGGCCGTCGACCACGGCGTCGACCTCCAGCTGTCCGGCCACACCCACGGCGGCCAGATGTGGCCCGTGAACTTCGTCGCGGACGCCGCCAACCCGACCCTGGCGGGACTCGAACGCCACGGCGACACCCAGCTGTACGTCACCCGCGGCGCGGGCGCGTGGGGGCCGCCGGTGCGCGTGGGAGCCCCCTCGGACATCACCGTCGTGGAGCTGGCGTCGAAGCAGGCCTGAGCGGGTTCGGGGAGGGCCGTCGGCCCTCCCCCCAACTCGGCAGCGTGACCGTCACTTTCAGGCCCTTGCCCGGGGCCGTCCGCACCACCACATCGCCCCGTGGGCCTCGACGACCGCCTGCGCGATCGCCATCCCCAGACCGCTGCCCGCGCCGCGTCCCGCGCGGAAGAAGCGGTCGAAGACGCGGGCCGCGTCCTCTTCCGCGAGCCCCGGCCCCTCATCGGCGACGCACACCCGTACGACCCCGTTCACGCGCTCCAGCATCCCCTTGTCGTACAGCTGGAGGTAGCCGCGGATCGCGGACAGCGACGTGCGCAGCTCGTGCGAGGCGTCCGCGACGAAACCGGCGCTGCTGTTCCACCTCCCGTCCTCCAAGGGCCGCACAGGGCCGCGTCGGGCCGGGTGCGCTCGGCGAGGGCGAGCGCCTCACGGACGGTGCCCGCGGTCATCACCTCGAAGCGGTGGTAGCGCAGGGCGATGGCGAGGACGTCCGCGATGCTCTCCTCGTCCTCGACGACGAGGACGGTGGCTCCCTCGTATCCGGCACCTTCGTCGTTTCCGCTCATGCCCTCAGTATCCGCACGGGGGTTAACACGGAGGGCCGCTCCCGCTTTGGAGTTCCTTTAGAGCCTTGGAGTTCCTTGAGAGTCACGGCCGCCTCATGTCCCCGCGTCCCAGCCTGCGCCAATGCTGTTGCCCAGGACCTGGGGGACCAATCGACTGTCGTACGTACAAGGAGTGTTGATCGTGGCGACATTGGCACGGTGGTGCTATCGGCACCGGCTGGTGGTCCTATTGCTGTGGCTGGGGGCGCTGTTCGGTCTGGGCGCGGCGGGTTCGTCCGCCGGGACGGACTACGCGAACGTCTTCACCCTGCCGGACACGGACTCCAAGCGGGCCAACGACCTGATGGAGAAGGCCTTCCCACAGAGCGCGGGCGACACCGACACGGTGGTGTGGAAGACGGACACGGGATCCGTACGGGACGAGTCCGTACGGTCGCGCATCGAGCCCGCGCTCCAGGAAATCGCGGGGATGAAGGGCGTCGGCCAGGTCACGAGCCCGTACGCGGCCGGAGGCGGCGGCGCCGGACAGATCAGCCAGGACGGGCGGATCGCGTACGCCCAGGTGACCTTCCCCGAGCAGTCGAACGCCATCCCCAAGGAGCTGATCGAGGACGTCGTCGACACGGCCCAGGGTGCTGAACAGGCCGGCCTCCAGGTGGAGCTGGGCGGCCAGGCCATCGCCCGCGTCCAGGAACCGCCGCAGGGCCTTGCCGAGCTGGTGGGCATCCTGGCGGCGGCGGTCGTCCTCTTCCTCGCCTTCGGCTCGCTCTTCGCGATGCTGCTGCCGATCGTGGTGGCGATCGCCGGCGTCGGCACCGGCATGATGGCGACGGCGCTGCTCAGCCATGTCACGGACGTGCCCGAAATCGCTTCGCTGCTGGGCTCGTTGATCGGCCTGGGCGTCGGTATCGACTACGCACTGTTCATCGTCACCCGGCACCGGCGCGGCATCCTGCGCGGGGTGAGGCCCGAGGACGCGGCGGCGACGGCCCTCAACACCTCCGGGCGCGCGGTGCTGTTCGCGGGCAGCACGGTGTGCATCGCGCTCGCCGGCATGCTGGTGATGAACCTGAAGTTCCTGAACGGGGTCGTCCTCGCGGCCTCGCTGACCGTGGTGCTGAGCGTCCTCGCGGCCGTCACGCTGCTGCCCGCCTTGCTGGGGCTGCTCGGCATGCGGGTGCTCAGCCGCCGGCAGCGGCGCCGGCTCGCCGAGGCAGGACCCCAGCCGGAGGAGGCGAGCGGTCTGGCGGCGCGCTGGTCGTCGTACGTGCAGCGGCGCCCGCGCTCGCTCGCGACACTGGCGGTGGTCGTCATGGCGGTGCTCGCCATCCCCGTCCTGTCGATCCGGCTCGGCGCCACCGACCAGGGCAACCACCAGGAGCCGACGACGACGCGGCAGGCGTACGACCTGCTCGCCGAGGGTTTCGGGCCCGGCTTCAACGGGCCGCTCCAGGTGGTCGTGGACGGCTCGGCACCCCAGAAGCTGCTCACGGCCATCGAGAGCACCGAGGGCGTGGCACGGGCGGTCGCCGTCCCGCCCGCGAACGGCGTCTCGTTGATCCAGGTGGTGCCGGCGACGTCACCGCAGTCGGAGGAGACGGACGAGCTGATCGACCGCCTGCGGGACGAGGTGATCCCGCAGTCCGGGGCCAAGGCCCATGTGGGTGGCGTCACGGCGGTCTTCAAGGACTTCGCGGCCGTGACCGCCGACCGGCTGCCGTACTTCCTGGCGGCGATCATCACGCTCGGCTTCCTGCTGCTGCTCCTGGCCTTCCGCTCCCTGGTGGTCCCGCTGACGGCGGCGCTGATGAACCTCGTCGCGGCGGCGGCGTCCTTCGGTGTGCTGGTGGCGGTCTTCCAGTGGGGCTGGGGCCTGGAGCTGATCGGCATCGGCAAGGAGGGCCCCATCTCGGCGTTCCTCCCGGTCATCATGCTCTCGCTGCTCTTCGGCCTCTCGATGGACTACCAGGTGTTCCTGGTGAGCCGGATGCACGAGGAGTGGGTCCGCTCCAAGGACAACGCGCGGGCCGTGCGCGTCGGTCTCGCCGAGACGAGCCGGGTCATCAACTCCGCGGCTCTGATCATGATCTGTGTGTTCTCGGCCTTCGTGCTCAGCGGCGAACTGGAGGGCGCGATGTCCGGCGTCGGCCTGGCGGCCGCGGTGGCCCTGGACGCGTTCATCCTGCGCACGGCCCTCGTCCCGGCCGCGATGCACCTGCTGGGCCGCGCCAACTGGTGGCTGCCCGCCGGGCTGGACAAGCGGCTGCCGCATCTGACGGTGGAGCCCGGGGAGGAGGCCGGGGCCGAGACCGCGCCGGCCGAGGGGTCCACTTCGGTGATCCACGGCTTCGTCCGCACGGAGGAGGGCGAACCGGTGCGGGGCGCGCGGTGACCCTGCTCTCGGAGGGCGGGCGTCAGCTGGACCGGGTGGCGTCGCCGGCGGGCGGGTCGTAGATCGTGCCGGGGCCGGGGGAGTATCTGCTGGCGACCGCGGCTTCGCCGTACGGGTCCCGGGCGGACCAAGTGGCCGTAGGGAACGGGCCGTTGGTTTACGACGTGGAGTTGACGGAAGTGTCGGAAGACGAGGTGGACGCCGTCAGTTAGCTTTCTTCTGCCCGGCTTTGATGATCTGCTCCACATCAAGGGTGACCTCGGCGCCGATCGTGTCGGGCAGCGTGACGGTCTCGCCGGGAGCGTGGACGCGGTGGTTCCCGTACTCGCTCCCGTCGGGCTCGGTGAGGACGTGGAGGCGCTGGTGCTTGCGGTCGACGATCAGATAGACGGGCACCTTGGCCTCGGCGTAGGCGCCGACCTTGGTCTTGAGGTCGTCCTTCCAGTTGCTGGAGGTGACCTCCAGGACGAGGCGGAAGCAGACAGGGTCGTACGCGTTGTTCTCGACGAAGTGGTCGTCGATGTCGGCGTCCACCACCACGAGGTCGGGGATGGCGTAGTCCTCGGCGCCGGTGGGCAGCCAGAGGCCGACGCTCTGGAGGACCTCGGTCTCCTCGCCATGCAGGCCGGCAGCAAGGAAGGGGACCATGAGGCCGGTCAGGGCCCGGGCGTGGGGGGCATCCGGTGATGGGGTCACGAGGAGGTGGCCTCCGATGATCTCGACGCGGGTGCCCGGATGGCGCTCCATGATCTCGTCGGCGATGGCCGTGAGCGAGAACGGCTGGTCGTCGTCGAAGGGCTGCTCGATGGATGCAGCGGACATCGCGTGCCTCCTAGGGGCTGGTGTCGAGAGCATCATCGTAGGCAGGTCGCATGCCAGGTGTCCCATTCGAACCGCTTCACCCGAAAGTGATCAACCCGCCCGCCCCTTGCCCCCAGGATCCGGCAAGACCCTGGTCATCCCCGGCAAGAAGTCGCTGAACAGCTCGTGCACCTCATGGACGAGCGGCCGCAGCACCCGGAACCGTGCCAGTGAAACCCCCCGGGTCGTGAGCCGGGCCCCCCGCTCGGCGAGCCGGTAACTGCGCTCGCGGCCCTCCGCCCGGTCGAACACCCAGTACAGCACCAGCCCCATCTGGGACAGCCACATCAGCTCGGGCAGCACCTCGCGGAGTTCGTCGGGCACCTTGGCCTTCGACCCGGCCAGCACCTCCCGGTGGAGGGCCATGGCCTCCTCCCGCGGCTTCTTCGACTCCGGCGAGAAGGGGCTGAGCGGACTGTCCGGATCGGCCGCGTTCTTGAAGAACTGCGCGGCGAACTCGTGGTACGGCTCGGCCACGTCCAGCCACGCCTTGAGCACCCCGGCTATCCGCGCCTCCAGATCGGTCTCCCGCTCCAGCACCGGCCGGACCGCCGCCAGGTGCTCGGCGCCGATCCGGTCGTAGAACCCCTGGATCAGGTGCTCCTTGCCGGCGAAGTAGTAGTACGCGTTGCCGACGGAGACCCCGGCCTCCTTCGCGATGGCCCGCATCGTCGTCTTGTCGTACCCGCGCTCCTGGAAGAGCCGCAGCGCGGTCTCCAGGATGAGCGCGCGGGTCTGTTCGGACTTGGCGGAACCACGCGGCGAGGCCGGGGCGGAGCCGGGGCTCGGGCTGGGGTCCTTCTCGGGCCGGGGGCCCTCGGCCGCGTCGGCCGCTTCGCGAACTGCTGGCACGGAACAGAGCCTAACGAGTCGGGCAGGTACCGCTGTCGCAGCCCGGTGGGTTGTACGTCCACCCGTACCGCGGGTCGTAGGCCCAGCCGTCACCACGCCGGTACACGCCTCCGCCCCACCGGCTCTCGCCCTGCGCCTGACGCCACTTGGCCGCGGCCAGGACGGCACCCCTGGCGAACCACGCCCCGGCCGGGGTGCTCAGCCGGTGGGCGAGCGGTCGCTGCTCACGCAGCGCCCAGAGGCACACGATCCAGGCGGCGGACCCGCGGTACACCTGCCCCGCGTCGCCCACGACGGTGATCTCGTCGAGGGCGGCCCGGTGATCGAGCGAGGGGAAACGGCGCCGGGCCTCTTCCTGCCCCGCCGCCACGAACTCCAACGGCACCAGTTGCGGTTGCCGCCCCAGCCACTCCCGGACGAACCGGCACAGCGAGCACTCGGCGTCGTACAGCACGGTGAGCCCGCGCACCGGGACGCGTGCGGCGTCCCGGTCGCGTACGGCGATGGCGTCCATCGGCGTCGTCACGTCTCGTCACGCCTTGGCCGAGGAGGCGACCCAGTCCTGCGGCGCCACGGGCGGCACCTGCTCCCGCTCCATGACCCCACGCCGCCGGATCTTGTTCAGCACGAACACGTTGCCCAGGTGCAGCGCTCCGAGCACGAGCAGCACGACGCCGAGCTTCGCCGAGACCGCCTCGAAGACCCCGCGGGGGTCGGCGACCGCTCCGTCCTGGTTCAGGTAGAGGGCGACGAACCCCAGGTTGACGAGGTAGAAGCCCACCACGAGCAAGTGATTGACGGCGTCGGCCAGCTTCTCGTTCCCGCGCAGCACATCGCCGAGAAAGATCCGCCCGTTGTGGCTCAGCGTCCGCGCCACCCAGACCGTCAGCCCCACGCTGACCAGCAGGTAGATGGCATACGCGACGACCGTGAGGTCCATGTCCCCACCCCTTCTTGAACACGTTCAAAAGGTTCTTGGCAGGAACCGTACTCCTCTTTTTGAACACGTTCAAGGGAGGGGTTGGGGG
>NZ_VMNX01000287.1 GCF_009377235.1 Streptomyces acidicola | reverse complement strand
GGGCGGGGGTCGCCTGGGCGGCCGGGACAGTGGCGGCGAGGACGCCGGTGACGGCGAGCGAGACCGTGAGCGCGGCGGTGCGCATGCTGGACATGGGTGTTCCCCTCGGGTCGTTTCGTGTGATTGCGGGTGATGTGGCCGGTACGGATGGCGGGACTTTCGAAACACCCCCCAGGTCCGACAGGGCCTAGGGATTCAGCACGACCTTTCCGGCGACCGTGCCGGACTCGGCCAGCCGCAGGGCGTCCGCGACGCGGGTGAGCGGCAGCTGGGCGGCGATCTGCGCGGTGACGTCACCGCGCTGGAAGGCGGCGAAGACCTCGGTGAGGTCGGCGCGCAGCCGGGCCCGGAACCGGTCCTTGGCCAGGGCGCGCCCGGCCCAGAGGTTGAAGAAGTAGGCCCGGCGGCCGTTGGGCAGCGTGTTCCACAGCCACACCCGGCCGAGCAGCTTGAACACGGGCCACTGCTTGGAGCCCTGGTCGTCGCGGGTGGAGGCGCTGCCGTAGGAGACGAGCGTGCCGCCGGGAGCGAGGAGGGACCAGGAGTCGGTGATGCCCGTGCCGCCGACGTGGTCGAAGACGGCGTCCACTCCATGGGGGGCGAGTTCGCGGATGCGCGCGGCGACGTTCTCGGTGCGGTAGTCGACGGGGAGGACGCCCTGTTCCCGCAGGTTGTCGTGGTGGCGCGCGGACGCCGTGCCGATCACCTTCGCTCCGGCGGCACGCGCCAGTTGGACCAGGACCGAGCCGACACCGCCGTTGGCGCCGAGCACCACGACGGTCTGCCCCACGCGGACGCGCGCCTTGCGGTGCAACATCTGCCAGGCGGTGACGCCGTTGACCACCAGGGTCTCCGCCTCCGCCGCGCCGATCCCGTCGGGCACGGGCACCACGTCCGCCGCGTCGACGAGTACGTGGCTGGCCCAGCCGCCGACCTTGACCAGCGCGGCCACCCGGCTGCCGAGGAGACCCGTCTCGACGCCCTCGCCGGCCGCCGGCACCGTGCCGACCAGGTCGTAGCCGGGCACGAAGGGGAACGGCGGCTGGTCGTAGTAGCGGCCGCGGCGCATCTGCTGCTCGGCGAAGGAGATCCCGGTCGCCTCCATCCGGATCACCACCTGGCCGGGGCCGGGGGTGGGGACCGTTCCGTGCCGGAACTGCAGTCCTTCCGGCTCCACCTTGCCCGGCAGGACGACCTCGACGAGTCCTTCGGCGTTGACGGGTCCTTCGGCGTTCATGACGACCAACCTCCACTGCGCTCCGCGCTGGGTTACTTACTTTCGCGTTCGTTAGAAGTTGTAACGCAGCGGCGCAGTGAGTGTCAATACGCTTCGTGATAGCCTCTAACTAATTCTTTGAGGTGTAGTTGTCGCGTGAGGCGTGGGAAGGCGGAAGGTCATGGCGGACACGGACACGGACACGGGCGCGAAGACCCCGCGGGAGCGCTATCGCGCCCAGGTGCGTGCGGAGATCAAGGAACGCGCGTGGGAGCAGATCGCCACGGCGGGGGCGTCCGCGCTCTCCCTCAACGCGATCGCCAAGCAGATGGGCATGAGCGGGCCCGCGCTCTACCGGTACTTCGCCGGGCGGGACGAGTTGATCACCGAGCTCATCAGGGACGCGTACCGAAGCCTCGCCGACACCTTCCGCGCGGCCTCCGCCTCAGCCCCCGGTGCCGGACTGGCCGAGCTGGCGCGCGCCCTGCGCGACTGGGCCCTGGAAGACCCCCAGCGGTACTTCCTCATCTACGGCACACCCGTCCCCGGCTACCACGCGCCGGACGACATCACTGCGATCGCGGGCGAGAACATGGCGATGCTGCTCGACGCCGCCGCCGCGCCGGCCCCGGATGGTCCCGTCACAAGTACGGCGACGAGTACGGCGACGAGTGCGATGACGAGTGCGACGACGGCGCTCGACACGGACCTCGAAGGCCTCGGCCGGCAGTGGGCGGACGGCCACCCCGCCCCGGCCGCGCACCTCCACCGGGCCCTGGCCTTCTGGACCCGGCTGCACGGCATCCTGTCGCTGGAACTCGCCGGCCACTTCAACGGGATGGGATTCGACCCCGGATTGCTCTACGCGGCCGAACTGGACGACCTGCTGGCCCACTCACCGCCCCACTGACCACGCCGCCCCTCCGGCGGCGTGGTCAGTGGCTCTGTGGCGCCGCTCAGCGGGTGGCCATGGCGTGGCGTCGCTCGCGGGTCCTGAGGGCGGCGTACACGAGGAGCGCGAGCACGCCTGTCGCACCCGTCATCCGTGCCCACAGGTTCCCGGTGCCGTAGGGCACCTCCCCCAGCCGGCCGACCGGGACGAACGCGAGCACCGACCCGGCGATCAACAGGGCCGCGAGGGCGGGCCCGAAGCGGGCGCGGGCTATCGCCAGCGCGGCCGGCACGGCGAGGACCAGCGGGGTGAAGAAGAAGAGCAGACGCAGCGGATCGGGCCGCGCGTCGGCCGTGGCGTACGGCCCGGAGACGACCTGGAAGACGGTCACCGACCCCGCCAGCAGCGGCACTCCCAGGGCCAGGGCGATCAGCGCCATGGTGCGGCGTGCGCCGCCGCTGGTGGGCGGCAGGTCGGGCGGGGCGGCGAGTACGAGGAGGGCGGCCAGGGCGAGCCCGGCGAGCGTCGCCTGGTTCTGGGCGAGCCCTTCCGCGCCGTCCGTCCAGCGGACCAGCGGCAGGGAGACCGCCGCACCGAGGAGCGCGGCTCCGGCGGCGATCCGGGCGGCGGCCCACCGGCCCGCGAGCGCGCAGCCGAGAACGGCGAGCCAGGGGATGTAGGCGAGCGGGGTATGGGCGCGCTCTCCGTCCCATTGCAGCGAGGGGAGTTGCTGGACGACCAGCAGCGTCAGGCAGAGGGAGGCGGCGACGGGCACGGCGAGGGGCAGCAGCCCCGCCAGGAAGCGGCCGCCGGGGCGGGCCGAGTCCATGCCGGTGCGCAGACGCAGGGCGTGACCGAGGACGGTGGCCTGTTCGAGGACGCCGGCCAGCCGGCCCCGGTCGGCCGTGACCTGGGAGAGGAGATCGCTGACCTCGGCCGCGTACTCGCGCCGGTAGGCCGTCGGGTAGGCGCGGGTCGTCCAGTGCGGCGCGGGCATGCTCATGCAGTGGCTCCGTCCGGTCGGGTCAGGCCCACTCCCAGCCGCCGTGCCGCCTCGTCGGCGGTGGCGCGCAGCCGCTCGGCCTCGGCGGCGAGGAGGGCGGAACCCGCGTCGGTGAGCGCGTAGGTGCGACGCATCCGACTGTCGACGATCTCCTCGCGCTCGACCCGTACGAGCCCCTGCTTGAGTAGACGGTCCAGCGCGCCGTACAGCGTGCCCGCCCGCAGGCGCACCCGGCCCTGAGAGATCGTCTCGACCTCCTTGATCAGGGCGTAGCCGTGGCGTGGGGCGTCCGCGAGCGCGGTCAGAAGCAGGAGCGTCGGCTCCCGCAGCGGTTGGTCGGTCATGCCGCGACTATATACCGGCAGCCGATATATGACGCCGAAGTTCGAGCCGGACGACTGCACCGGATGAGACGGACGCACCGTCGCATGCCGTCACATAACGGCTTCACCGGAAGAACGGACGCGCTGTCACATCCGGTACGCGGCGGCGCGGCAGGCCTGACGAGAAAACCGCGCCGCGCCGCGCCGCGCCGTGCCGCGCCGTGCCGCGCCGTGCCGCGCTGTTCCGTGCCGTGCTGTTCCGTGCCCTGCCGCGCCGCTCCGTCGCCGTCAGCGGCTGCTCGTCCAGCTGTGGGCCACGTCGATCACCAGGCGGTCGGGCAGCTGGATCACCCGGAACGGCAGCCGGGCGCGGACACCGAGACCGACCTGTGTCTCGCCCTCGAGGCTGCCCGCGAACCGGGTGTCCCTGAAGGTGCTGTATCCGCCGACGTCCACACCGGGCAGGGGGCGGCCCACCTGTCCCGGGTACGTGGGTGTGCCGGTCTCCGGTGCGTAACTCGGCGCGGAGACACGGACTTCGAGCACGGCCCCGCCGCCGACCGGGATGTAGTCGCCCGTACCGTCCTGGTGGAGCCGGTCGACGTACTGGACGTGGTAGCCGACATCCCCGCCGCCGGGCACGTCGACCACCATGCGGTCGTAGCAGTCGTGCCGGCCCGTCCTGATGTTCTTCAGCGGCACGGTGCCCGTGGCGGCACCGCTCTTGGTGCCGCTGCCCCAGCCGGTCGGGTAGGCCGCGGCCTGTGCCGCGGTCGCCGGTGCGGCGCCCGCGCTGGTCGCCGCGGCCCCCAGTCCGGCGCCCGCCAGGACAAGTGCCGCCAGTGCCGCTCCGATTCGTCGCATGATTCCCCCTTGCTCGTAAAGCGCTGACATGGTGTGAGACCGACCTTTATGTCGGAAGGTTGCATAGCAGTTCTCCCGGGGACGGGGCGGGTTCAGGGACAAAAACCCATCCGGCCAAGGAGGTTCGCGCCGCACTCCGCCAACGAGTGACCCGATCAAGGGAAGTTGGTCGGCATCGATACCGAATGGTGACAACCCTGCCCACACACCCGTCGTCTCTGGGGTGAGTCGTATGGCGTACGGGGCGAGACACCGGGGTTTCCCGGGTCGCGGGACGGCTCCTGTCCGGTTCTCGAAGTGCCAGGAACACAGGAGTGCAGGTGGAGTTAGGCGCAGGACACATACGCGCAAAACAAACACGCGCAAGGCAAAGGCGTGCGGCGGTGGCGGCGGGGGTGGCTTCCGCGGCCCTTCTGCTGGCCGGTGTGCCGGGATCGGCGGCCCAGGCCGCGGGCACGGGCGGGACGCCCGACGGGCGCTCCGAGATGGTGGCCGGGGGCGCGGGCGGCGGCGCCAAGGGCAAGCCGGTGAAGACCGAGACGCCGGTGAAGGCGGAGACGCCGGTGAAGACGGTGACGCTGGTCACCGGCGACCGGGTCCTGCTGGACGGCGCCGGTCAGGTCACCGGGGTACAGCGGGCGAAGGGCCGGGAGCGGATTCCGTTCTCGGTCCGCACGGTCGACGGGCACACCCGGGTGGTGCCCTCAGACGCCGAACTGCTGCTGGCACAGGGCAAGCTGGATGCCCGGCTGTTCGATGTGACCCAGCTGGTGGCGGACGGCTACGACGACGCCGGCCGTTCCGACCTGCCGCTGATCGTCACGTTCCGGGGCAAGAAGGCGCCCTCGATGAGCCCGTTCACCGGGGCCGGGGCGCGGATGGGCCGTGCGCTTCCCGTCGTCAACGGCAAGGCGATGCGCCCCGTGAAGAAGCGTGGCGCCGCCTTCTGGAACGCGGTGACCGACACCGGCACCGGCACCGGCACCGGCACCGGCACCGGCACCGGCACCGGCACCGGCACCGGCACCGGCACCGGCACCGGTGCCGGCACCGGCACCGGCTCCGCCCGCCGCGACGCCAGGGGAGTCACGGAGTTCACCGACTCGACGGCGGTGGAGAAGGTGTGGCTGGACGGCAGGCGCCGGGCCAGTCTCGACAAGAGCGTGCCGCAGATCGGAGCGCCCACGGCCTGGGAAGCCGGCTATGACGGCACCGGCGTCAAAATCGCCGTGCTGGACACGGGGATCGACACGACCCACCCCGACCTGGCGGGCCAGGTGATCGCCGAGAAGGACTTCTCCGGGTCCTCCGGTACCGGCGACAAGCAGGGCCACGGCACCCATGTGGCGTCCATCGCGGCCGGGACGGGCGCCAAGTCCGGCGGCACCTACAAGGGCGTCGCCCCGGGTGCCGAGCTCCTGAACGCCAAGGTCCTGGACGACACCGGCTTCGGCTCGGACTCGGGGGTCATCGCGGGCATGGAGTGGGCGGTCGCCCAGAAGGCCGACATCGTCAACCTCAGCCTCGGCGGAACGGACTCCCCCGGTATCGACCCGATGGAGGAGACCGTCAACCGGCTCTCCGCCGAAAGCGACACCCTCTTCGTCGTCGCGGCGGGCAACGAGGGCGAGTTGGGCGAGGGGACCGTCGGCTCGCCCGGCAGCGCCGCCGCCGCGCTCACCGTCGGCTCGGTCGACACGGCCGACCAGCTCGCGGACTCCTCCAGCCGTGGCCCGAGCGCCACTGACGGCGCCGTCAAGCCCGACCTGACCGCGCCCGGCGTCGAGATCACTGCCGCCGCGGCCGCCGGCAGCGTCCTGGAGGAGCTGTTTCCCTCCGACGTACCCGGCTACCTCACCATCGACGGCACCTCCATGGCGAGCCCGCATGTGGCGGGCGCCGCCGCGATCCTCGCCCAGCAGCACCCCGACTGGAGCGGTGAGCGCGTCAAGGCGGTCCTCACCGGTTCCGCGAAGCCGGGCTCGTACAGCTCCTTCCAGCAGGGCACGGGCCGCACCGACCTCGTCCGGGCGATGGAGCAGAGCGTCGTCACCGAGCAGGGGCCGATCAGCTTCGGCAAGCAGCAGTGGCCGCACGGCGACGACGAACCGGTGACCAAGCAGCTCACCTACCGCAACCTCGGTACCGAGCCGGTCACCCTGGAACTGTCCGTGGACGCCTTCGCGGTGGACGGCAAGCCCGCCGCCGAGGGCATGTTCTCCGTGTCACCGCGGCGGCTCACCGTCCCGGCGGGCGGCGAGGCGAACGCCGACGTCACGGCGGACACCCGCGCGGGCAGCGCCGACGGCACCTTCGGCGGCTCGGTGGCCGCCGCCTCGGCCGACGGCAAGGTCCAGGTGCGCACCGCCGTCGGCGTGGAGCGCGAGGCCGAGTCGTACGAGCTGACGCTGAAGCACATCGACGAGAACGGCGAGCCGACCGGCGACGCCGTCACCTCCGTCGCGGGCTTCGACAACGACTTCTACGCCGACTACGCCGACGAACAGGACGGCGAACTCACGGTCCGGCTGCCCAAGGGCGACTACACCCTCACCGGTGCGATCCACCCCCTGCTCACCTCGCCCACCCACGCCGTGCTGGTGCAGCCGAGGCTGCGGCTGGACAAGGACACCACCGTCACCGTCGACGCCCGGCAGGCACAGCCGGTGGAGATCACCGTGCCCGACCCGGCGGCCGAGAACACCGACGCCACGGTCGCGATCGGCTTCGAACGCGGTGAGGGGCTGCGCGCCGCCGGCCTCCAGTACGTTCTCCCGACCTACGAGGGCGCGCGGTTCGGGCAGCTCGGCTCCGGGGAACCCGTGGACGGGCTGTACACCCAGTACTCCGGCGGCTGGACCCGCCGGGACGACGCGGGCAGGCCGGTCAACTACCGCCTGGCCTGGGACCGGGGCAGCCGACTGGGCGGCTTCACCGCCCGGGTCGAGCAGAAGCAGCTGGCCAAGGTCGACTTCCAGGCGGGTGTACCCGTCGAGGGCCGGCGCGTGCAGGTCGAGCTGTCTCCCCACACGCCCGACGGCGTTGTGGTGCGCCCCTTCGCGGACCTGCGGGGGAAGCTGCCGCTGCGGACCACCGACTACATCCTCGACAACGGCGTCAAGTGGTCGTACCGGATGTGGCAGCTCCTGGGCGAAGGCGATGAGACGGTCTTCGAGAACTTCCTCATGAGGCTGCCCAGGACCTGGGAGGCCGGCCGCAGCCACCGCGAGCTGTTCAACGTCGGCGTCTTCGGCCCGGCCCTCGGCGGACCGGGGACGCCGGACCGGAGCGGGGATTCCCCGGTGTCACCCGGAACGGAAACGCCATCAGGGCCTACCTGCCGCTGTACGGCGACGGCGCCGGGCACTGGGGCTTCAGTGGCTTCACCTCGGCGCGGACCTCGCTGGAGGCGGGCGGCGAGGAGATCCCCGACGACTACGGCATCCCCCCGACCGACGGCGTCACCGAGTACACCGTTCCCGCCGGGGACAGCGCGTACCGGCTCACCGTGGACAGCTCCCGTGACCGGGCGGTGTACCCGGTCAGCACCCGCGTCCGCGCGGAGTGGACCTTCCGCTCCGGCGAGACCTCCGGGGACGAGCCGGCCCGGCTGCCGCTGTCCGTGATCCGCTTCTCGCCCGAACTGACCCTGTCCAGCACGGCGAAGGCGGGCGAGCGGTTCGAGGTGCCCTTCACCGTCGAGGGCGCGGCCGCCGGACAGCGGCCCGCGAAGCTCGCGTTCGAGGTCTCGTACGACGAGGGCGCCACCTGGCAGCCCACCGAGGCGGTCGACGGTTCGCGTCTGTCGCTGGAGCACCCGGCCGAGGCGGGCTCCGTCTCGCTGCGGGCCGAGCTGACCGACCGCGACGGCAACACGCTCGTCCAGACGATCGAACGCGCCTACAGCACCACCCGGTAAGCCTCTTGACCCAGCAGCCGGCCGCCCCGCTCCACCACTTCGCGGGGCGGTTGGCGGCATTTGGGTTGCTGGTCGCTATTGGTAACTTGACGGAAAATTAATTCTGAGGTTGATCTGAGCTACCTCTGTTTGGCTTTGTCGGGTTTTTCCCGGAAACTGAGGGAAGAAAAAGCGGCTGAGTATGAATAGCTTCTGTTTGCAGCGACATCACGTCCTGGAGCAGACCATGCCCAATGCTCGCCCCACCGGTTTACCCGTCCCGCCGCCCGCAGCTGAACGCTATCGGGCGCGCCTGCTGCGCTATGCGAACCGGCTCACCTCCGGTGATCTGCACCGCGCCGAGGACATCGTGCAGGAGACGATGTTGCGTGCCTGGCTCACCGACCTCGACGCGCACGACGAGAACCACCGCATCGCCTGGCTCCTGAGAGTCGCCCGCAACCTGGCCGTCGACGCCCACAGACGCGACCGGGCGGTGCCGGTGGGCGCCCTGCCCGACGACATGTTGCACCGGCCTGACGGCGCGGGCGACTTGGCCGATACCGTGGTCGACCGGCAGGTCGTGCGCAGGGCCCTGGCACGTCTGTCGCCCGAGCACCGCGAGGTGCTCTTCCATGTTCATCTGCACGATCGCACCAGGGCCGAGGCCGCCCGCGCGATCGGCGTGCCGCAGGGCACGGTGAAGTCGCGCAATCACTACGCACTCGAAGCCATGCGGCGCGAGATTCCGGCGGCGTGAGCATGACATGAGGCACGGCACGAGTCATGGCAGGAGCAGCAGGAACCGTAAGAGCAGCGGGAACGGCAGGAACAGCACGAACAGCAGGAACGGCAGGAATGGCGAGATTGGCATGAGGAATACCGAGTGAGGAACACCGACCCTTTCGTCTGGTTCCGTGAGAACAGCGACACCATCTACCGGTGGCTGGGCATCGCCGGTGCGGCGCTGCTCCTCTTCCTGCTCCTGCGCATGTGGGCCATGCGATGGGGCGGATGGCGCGCCGCCTGGGCGCGGTTGCGCCGGGAAGTGGCGGTCACGGCCTACGCGTTCGCCGAGCCCCTCCGCGCCTGGACGCGATACCGGCGCGCGCTGCGGCTGCTCGTCCGGCGGCTCGGCAACCCGGCCACCTGGCGCGACGCCGAACGCGCCCTGGCCGCGGCCCGGTTGGCCATCGCACCCGCCCGTCCCTACGCCGCGCTGGTCGGCATCGACACGGTGACGGTGCTGCTGGCGGGACGCGGCGAGCCGGAGTCCTGGACCGTGGACCGTGCCGAACTGCCCTCGGTGACGCCGGAAGCAGCCGATGTCCGTCCCATCGTCGTGGCCGTCGGCGTCGCGGAACACGACGGCGAGCAGAGTTGCGCGTTCCTCGACCTGGCCGTCGGCCCGCCCGTGCTCTCCGTGACCGGCGAGGACCGCGCGTCCGGGGCCCTGGTCCAGGCGCTCGCCGCGCAGCTCGACGTACGGCTGCCCAGGCCGCTGGTCGTCGTCGCCGAAGGGGTGCACCGCCACCACGCGGGCGAGCCCGTGCGCGAGGCCTACCGGGCCGCCCGCGAGACCCCGCCCCGGCTCGGCATCGCGCCCGTCCTGGTCGCCGCCGAACTGCCGGACCCGCTGCCCCCGGAGCTGGCCGCCCCGCCCGGGGACACCCCTGCTCTGCGGGTCCTCGTCCGGGGTCCCGGGCGAGGCTACGTCCGGACCCTGCTGACCGACCAGTACGGTCGCCTCGCCGTCCCCGGCACCCCGCTGCTGGTCCGCTGCGACGCGCTGGGCCGGGCCATCGCCCGTGTGCTGTCCGGCATCCCGCCGGTCCTGCCGCCCGCCCCGGCCGCCGAGGCCGTCGGCGGGCTGGGTGATGTGGATCTGTTCGAGGAGGGCGAGGAGTCGGCGGAGGTGTTCCGTACGGGTCCGCCGAGGCCTGCCGGTTCCGCTGCGGCCCCCGTTTCCGCCCCCCTTCCGCCCGAGACCGCCGCGCCGAGCCCGGCTGTGAAACGAGCCGCCCCGTGATACGCACCCTCACCGCCGCCGGGCGTCGGGCTGAGCCCGGCTGTGAATCGAGCCGCCTCGTGATACGCACCCGTACCGTCGCCGGGCGTCGGGCTGAGCCCGGCTGTGAATCGAGCCGCCCCGTGGTACGTACCCGTACCGTCGCCGGGCGTCGGGCTGAGCCCGGCTGTGAATCGAGCCGCCCCGTGGTACGTACCCGTACCGTCGCCGGGCGTCGGGCTGAGCCCGGCTGTGAATCGAGCCGCCTCGTGATACGCACCCGTACCGTCGCCGGGCGTCGGGCTGAGCCCGGCTGTGAATCGAGTCGCCCCGTGGTACGTACCCGTACCGTCGCCGGGCGTCGGGCTGAGCCCGGCTGTGAATCGAGCCGCTCAGTGAATCGCCCCCTTCCCGCTGCCGAGGCCGTCAGTGGACCGGCTGTGAATCGAGCCGCCCAGTGAATCGAAACCTCCCCGCCGCCGAGGCCGTCAGTGGACCGGCCGTGAAACGGACCGCCCAGTGAAACTCACCCTCACCACCGCCGACGTCGACGGCCGTCAGGTGGACCATCTGCTGGACCTCCCCGAGGACGCCACCGTCGCCGACCTCGGCGAGGCGCTGCAGAGCCCCCGGCTCTACCTCGGGGACCGGCCCGTCAGCCCCGACCTGTCCGTCGCCGCCAGCGGCATCCGCACCGGCGCCGTCCTCGGCCTCGGCACCCCCGCCCCCTCCAGCAC
>NZ_VMNX01000286.1 GCF_009377235.1 Streptomyces acidicola | reverse complement strand
CGCTCACCCCGCGGAGCGAACCGCCACGCGTTGCCCACCCCTCCCGCAAGCCGCCGGACGGCGTCCAGTAGGGTTTGGTCCGCATAAACATCAAACCCCTGCCCGACGCAGGGCGGCGACCGACCAGCGAGAAGGCCGCAGCCAACAGCGCGGGCGAGACTCTCGGGAAGGCGCTACGTGAGTCCCAACGGCTCCGACCTCCCCCACCGCCTGAAGGGCGTGGGCGGTACCCCCATGCCGCGGCGCCCGATGCGGCGGAAGCTGCTGCAGGCACTGACCGCGGGCCTGGTCCTGGCGACCGCCACCGGTTGCACATACAAGGACTTCCCCCGCCTTGGTATGCCCACCCCGGTCACGGAAGAGGCTCCGCGGATCCTCTCCCTGTGGCAGGGTTCGTGGGCGGCCGCGCTCGCCACCGGCGTGCTGGTGTGGGGGCTGATCCTGTGGAGCGCCATGTTCCACCGGCGTAGCCGTACCAAGGTCGAGGTTCCCCCGCAGACCCGGTACAACATGCCCATCGAGGCGCTGTACACGGTCGTTCCGCTGATCATCGTCTCGGTGCTGTTCTACTTCACCGCCCGCGACGAGACGAAGCTCCTCGACACCTCGAAGAAGCCGGACGTCACGGTGAACGTGGTCGGCTTCCAGTGGAGCTGGTGCTTCAACTACGTCGCGAACGTCGAAGGCTCCACCGGCAACGCGAAGACCGACAAGAACCTGGACGCGATCCCGGACAAGTGGAAGAACCAGTTCCCGGAGAACGCGGGCGGCGTCTACACCTGCGGTACCCCCGGTGAGCGGAACCCGCAGACCAACAACCCCGGCCCGACCCTCTGGCTCCCCGAGGGCAAGACGGTCCGCTTCATCCTCACCTCGCGGGACGTCATCCACTCCTTCTGGGTGGTGCCGTTCCTGTTCAAGCAGGACGTCATCCCGGGCCACACCAATGTCTTCCAGGTCACGCCCAACGACGAGGGCACTTTCCTGGGCAAGTGCGCCGAACTCTGCGGCGTCGACCACTCTCGGATGCTCTTCAACGTGAAGGTCGTCTCTCCCGAGCGCTATGAGCAGCACCTCAAGGAGCTCGCGGAGAAGGGCCAGACCGGTTACGTCCCCTCCGGTATCGAGCAGACGAGCAACGAGAAGAACCGGGAGACGACCCAACTGTGAGCATCCTCAACGAACCTCAGGGTGCCGCCACCGCCGAGGGCTCGTACGAGAACGAGCTGCCGGTACGGCGCAGGCAGCCCGGCAACGTCGTGGTGAAGTGGCTGACCACGACGGACCACAAGACGATCGGCACCCTGTATCTGGTGACGTCGTTCGCGTTCTTCTGCATCGGTGGCGTGATGGCGCTCTTCATGCGCGCCGAGCTGGCCCGTCCGGGCACGCAGATCATGTCGAACGAGCAGTTCAACCAGGCGTTCACGATGCACGGCACGATCATGCTGCTGATGTTCGCGACGCCGCTGTTCGCGGGCTTCACGAACTGGATCATGCCGCTGCAGATCGGCGCGCCGGACGTGGCCTTCCCCCGGCTGAACATGTTCGCCTACTGGCTGTACCTGTTCGGCTCGCTCATCGCGGTGGGTGGCTTCCTCACCCCGCAGGGCGCGGCCGACTTCGGCTGGTTCGCCTACTCCCCGCTGTCGGACGCGGTCCGCTCGCCGGGCATCGGTGCCGACATGTGGATCATGGGTCTGGCCCTCTCCGGCTTCGGCACCATCCTCGGCGCGGTCAACTTCATCACCACCATCATCTGCATGCGCGCACCCGGCATGACGATGTTCCGCATGCCGATCTTCACCTGGAACGTGCTGCTGACCGCGGTCCTGGTCCTGCTGGCCTTCCCCGTCCTCGCGGCGGCACTGTTCGCGCTGGAGGCGGACCGCAAGTTCGGCGCCCACGTCTTCGACGCGTCCAACGGCGGAGCCCTACTGTGGCAACACCTCTTCTGGTTCTTCGGCCATCCAGAGGTGTACATCATCGCGCTGCCGTTCTTCGGCATCATCAGTGAGGTCATCCCGGTCTTCTCCCGCAAGCCGATGTTCGGCTACATGGGTCTGATCGGCGCCACCATCGCCATCGCGGGTCTCTCCGTGACGGTGTGGGCGCACCACATGTACGTCACCGGCGGTGTGCTGCTGCCGTTCTTCTCCTTCATGACGTTCCTCATCGCCGTCCCGACCGGCGTGAAGTTCTTCAACTGGATCGGCACCATGTGGAAGGGCTCGCTGTCCTTCGAGACACCGATGCTCTGGGCGACCGGCTTCCTGATCACCTTCACCTTCGGTGGTCTGACCGGTGTCATCCTCGCCTCGCCTCCGATGGACTTCCACGTCTCCGACTCGTACTTCGTGGTGGCGCACTTCCACTACGTGGTGTTCGGCACCGTCGTCTTCGCGATGTTCTCCGGCTTCCACTTCTGGTGGCCGAAGTTCACCGGCAAGATGCTCGACGAGCGCCTTGGCAAGATCACGTTCTGGACGCTGTTCGTCGGATTCCACGGCACCTTCCTCGTCCAGCACTGGCTGGGCGCCGAGGGCATGCCGCGCCGTTACGCCGACTACCTGGCGGCCGACGGCTTCACCGCCCTGAACACGATCTCGACGATCAGCTCCTTCGTGCTCGGCCTGTCGATCCTGCCGTTCTTCTACAACGTGTGGAAGACCGCCAAGTACGGCAAGAAGGTCGAGGTCGACGACCCGTGGGGTTACGGCCGTTCGCTGGAGTGGGCGACCTCCTGCCCGCCGCCGCGGCACAACTTCCTCACCCTGCCGCGGATCCGCAGCGAATCCCCGGCGTTCGACCTGCACCACCCCGAGATCGCCGCGCTGGAGCAGCTCGGCCAGGGCGGCCCGGCTTCCGGTGAGCTCGCGGGCAGCGGCAAGGAGGCCGGCAAGTGAAGATCCAGGGCAAGATGTTCATCTGGCTGAGCGTCTTCGTCCTCGCCATGGCGATCGTCTATGGCGTGTGGTCGAAGGAGCCGGCCGGCACCACGGCGCTCTTCCTCGCCTTCGGCCTGTGCATCATGGTCGGCTACTACCTGGCCTTCACGGCCCGGCGGGTCGACGTCGGCGCGCAGGACAACAAGGAGGCCGACGTCGCGGACGACGCGGGCGAGCTGGGCTTCTTCAGCCCGCACAGCTGGCAGCCGCTCGCGCTCGGCATCGGTGGCGCGCTCGCCTTCATGGGCGTCGTCTTCGGCTGGTGGCTGCTGTACTTCTCGGCCCCGATCATCCTGATCGGCCTGTGGGGCTGGGTCTTCGAGTACTACCGCGGTGAGAACCAGAACCAGTAACACGCGCTGAGCGCCGAGGGGGCCCGGACACTCCGCCAGGAGGGTCCGGGCCCCCTCGTCTGCCACACCGGATTCCCTCGAACGGCCCACCCGCCGTGCCACTCCGGTGGTCCCTTCCTAGCGTGAGGGCATGAGCCACTCACCGCGAACCCGCACGGTCGCCGGCCGCATAGTGCCGGCACTCACCCTCGGCATAGCCATGGCCGCCTGCACCTCGGGTGGCCACCCGCTCTCCGCCGATCCGTACGACGCGGCGGACCAGATCTCGTTCAACACCCCCACCGGCGACGGCAAGAAGGCCGACCCCGACAAGCCCCTGGAGATCACCGCCGACGACGACGGGCGGATCACCGACGTCACGGCCGTGGACGCCACGGGACGCTACGTCGCGGGCGAACTCTCCGCCGACGGCAGGCGCTGGCACAGCACCTCCCCGCTCGCCGCCAACGCCCACTACACGGTCCGGGTGAGCACCGAGGACGACGGAGAGGTCGGCCGCAAGGTCCTCAGCCTCAACACCGGCAAGCCCACCACCATGAAGCGGCTGAACGTCACCTTCGGCCCCAAGACAGGTACGTACGGCGTCGGCCAGCCCGTCACCGCCGAGCTCAGCGCACCCGTCAAGGACAGTGCCTCACGGGCCGTCGTGGAACGCGCCCTGAAGGTCGACTCGGCGCCCTCCGTCGAGGGCACCTGGTACTGGGTGGACGACACGAAGCTCCACTTCCGCCCCAAGGAGTACTGGCCCAGCAATGCCACGATCCAGGTGCACAGCAACCTGGACGGCATCAAGGTCGGTGACCGCCTCTGGGGCGGCAGCGCCAAGCCCCTGAAGCTCACCACGGGCGACAGCCTCGTCGCCGTCACGGACTCCGCGACGCACCAGATGACCGTCTACAAGAACGGCGAGGCCATCAGGCAGATCCCGATAACCACGGGTAAGCCCGGCTGGGACACCCGCAACGGCGTCAAGGTCATCCTGGCCAAGGAAGGCACCGTGCGCATGACCAGCGCCAGCATAGGTGCCGCGGAGTTCTACGACCTGACCGTCCACAACTCCGTCAGGGTCACCAAGAGCGGTGAGTACGTCCACGCCGCCCCCTGGTCCACCGGGTCCCAGGGCTACGCCAACGTCAGCCACGGCTGCACCGGCATGAGCAGCGCCAACGCCCAGTGGTTCTACGACACCGTGCGCGAGGGAGACCTCGTCCAGGTCGTCAACTCGAACGGCGAGATGATGGCGCCCTTCGGCAACGGCTTCGGCGACTGGAACCTGCCGTGGGACAAGTGGCGCGAGGGCAGCGCCCTGGTGTCCGGCACATCGCCGCACCCTGACCAGGCTCTCCGCCTGAGCCCCGAGTCGGTCTGACCCGGGTCCCCGCGCCCCTTCCGGGGGGCGCGGGGAACTCCGCGTGCGGTCTCAGGCGCTGCTCAAGGCATGCCGCCGCAGCAGAGAAGCCAGCGCGTCCGCGAACTCCACGGGCTCGACCGGCAGGGTCACCGCCGCATCGGCCCGGCTCCACGTGGCCAGCCACGCATCCTGAGGCCGCCCGATCAGCAGAAGCACCGGAGGACAGTTGAAGATCTCGTCCTTGATCTGACGGCACACCCCCATGCCCCCCATGGGCACGGCCTCCCCGTCCAGGACGCAGACGTCGATCCCGCCCTTGTCCAGCTCCTTGACCACAGCACCCGGAGTGGCACACTCCACGAACTCGACCAAGGGAACGTCCGCCGCAGGCCTGCGGCCGGCGGCCAGCCGCACCTGTTCGCGGGTGTTGGAGTCGTCGCTGTAGACCAGCACCGTGGCGGTCGGCTGCATTCTTCCTCCGAGACGTCAGCGTCGTACGGACAAGCACCGTTGCGCGGATGCTACTCCCTTGAACACCACGTCAACAGCGGTCCGTACACCCCGGACACTCCGAACAGCACCCCCGGGAGTGAGGGCGGGATAAGCGACCGACATAATGTCGGTCGTGGCGACAGCAACGACAGTAGATACCGGGCACGCGCACCCGTCGGTCAACCGGCCGAACCTCACCAGCGTCGGAACCATCATCTGGTTGAGTTCCGAGCTGATGTTCTTCGCGGCCCTCTTCGCGATGTACTTCACCCTGCGTTCGGTGACCGGAGCCGATTTCTGGCACGAGAAGGCCAGCGCGCTGAACTTCCCGTTCTCGGCGACGAACACCACGATCCTGGTGCTCTCCTCGCTCACCTGCCAGCTCGGCGTGTTCGCCGCCGAGCGCGGGGACGTGAAGAAGCTCCGGATGTGGTTCATCGTGACCTTCATCATGGGTGCGATCTTCATCGGCGGTCAGATCTTCGAGTACACCGAGCTGGTCAAGGAAGAGGGTCTCTCGCTCTCGTCCGACCCCTACGGCTCGGTCTTCTACCTGACCACCGGCTTCCACGGCCTGCACGTGACGGGCGGTCTCATCGCCTTCCTGCTGGTCCTCGGCCGCACCTACGCGGCCCGGAGGTTCACCCATGAGCAGGCGACCGCCGCCATCGTCGTGTCCTACTACTGGCACTTCGTCGATGTCGTCTGGATCGGCCTTTTCGCCACGATCTACATGATCAAGTAATCGGGCTGCCGTCCGCGGCGGACCCATCGGCCGCGGCCAAACCGATCACAGCCAGAAGCATCGACGCAGAAGATCCTGACACCGGGGTAATCCGTGAAAAAGCTCTCCGCACGACGACGCCATCCGCTGGCGGCGGTCGTCGTCCTATTCATCGCGTTGGCGGCCTGCGCGGGGCTGTACACCGCCTTCGCGCCCGCGGACAAGGCGCAGGCCGATGAGTCCGCGCAGTCCCTCGCCATCGAAGAGGGCAAGAAGCTCTATGCCGTGGGCTGCGCCAGCTGCCACGGCACCGGCGGTCAGGGCACCTCCGACGGGCCGAGCCTGGTGGGCGTGGGCGCCGCGGCCGTCGACTTCCAGGTCGGCACCGGCCGGATGCCGGCCCAGCAGCCGGGCGCACAGGTCCCGCGGAAGAAGGTCATCTACTCCCAGGCGGAGATCGACCAGCTCGCGGCCTACATCGCCTCGTTCGGTGCCGGTCCCTCCATCCCGACCAAGGAGGAGTACAGCCCCGAGGGCGCGGACATCGCCAAGGGCGGTGAACTCTTCCGCACCAACTGCGCGCAGTGCCACAACTTCACCGGCAAGGGTGGTGCGCTGTCCAAGGGCAAGTACGCGCCGACTCTTGAGGGTGTCAGCCCGAAGCACATCTACGAGGCCATGCAGACCGGCCCGCAGAACATGCCGTCCTTCCCCGACACCACGCTGACGGAGAAGAACAAGAAGGACATCATCGCGTACCTCGACGCGGTCAACAGCGACGACACCGTGGAGCCCGGTGGCCTCAGCCTCGGCGGTCTCGGTCCGGTCAGCGAGGGCCTGTTCGCCTGGGTCTTCGGTCTCGGTGGGCTGATCGCCGTCGCCGTGTGGGTCGCCGCTCGGACCGCAAAGGCCAAGAAGTCATGAGTAGCCAAGACAATCCCGAAGAGAACCTGCCCGCAGAGCAGGAGCACGCGCCCGGTGCGGTGACCGTCGCGGACGAGAAGAACCCGTTCGCCGACCCCGGCCTGCCGCCCCACGAGCACCGCGTCCAGGACATCGACGAGCAGGCCGCCAAGCGCTCCGAGCGCACGGTCGCCCTGCTGTTCACCGTGTCGATGCTGGCCACCGTCGGCTTCATCGCCTCGTACGTGACGATCGGCATCGACACGTCGGTCTACGTCTGGCCGATCGGGCACATCAGCGCGCTGAACTTCGCGCTGGGCACTTGCCTGGGCATCGCCCTGTTCTGCATCGGCGCCGGGGCGGTCCACTGGGCCCGCACGCTGATGTCGGACGAGGAGATCGCCGACGAGCGCCACCCGATCGAGGCCACGCCCGAGGTCAAGGCCAAGGTCATGGCCGACTTCAAGCAGGGCGCCAAGGAATCCGCGCTCGGCCGCCGCAAGCTGATCCGCAACACGATGTTCGGCGCGCTGGCCCTGTTCCCGCTCTCCGGCGTCATCCTCCTGCGCGACCTCGGCCCGCTGCCCGGCACCAAGCTGCGCCACACGATCTGGTCCAAGGGCAAGCTGCTCGTCAACATGAACACGAACGAGCCGCTGCGTCCCTCCGACATCCAGGTCGGCTCGCTGACCTTCGTCAAGCCCGAGGGCCTGGAGGAGCACGACCACGACTTCCAGACCGAGATCGCCAAGGCCGCGACGATGATCGTCCGCATCCAGCCGGACAACATCAAGGACAAGCAAGAGCTTGAGTGGTCCTACCAGGGCATCGTGGCGTACTCGAAGATCTGCACCCACGTCGGTTGCCCGATCTCCCTGTACGAGCAGCAGACGCACCACGTCCTCTGCCCCTGCCACCAGTCCACCTTCGACCTGTCCGACGGCGGCCGGGTGATCTTCGGCCCGGCCGGCCACGCCCTGCCGCAGCTGCGCATCGGCGTGAACGACGAGGGTTACCTCGAGGCGCTCGGCGACTTCGAGGAGCCCGTCGGGCCTGCCTTCTGGGAGCGCGGATGAGCACTACGACAACCTCCGAGTCCCGCTCTCGCGGGAAGGCACCCGCCGGCGAGCGGGTCGCCGACTGGGCCGACGGCCGCCTGGGGATCTACTCCCTGGCCAAGGCCAACATGCGCAAGATCTTCCCCGACCACTGGTCGTTCATGCTGGGCGAGGTCTGCCTCTACACCTTCCTGATCATCATCATCACGGGTGTCTACCTGACGCTGTTCTTCCACCCGTCGATGAACGAGGTCACGTACCACGGCTCGTACGTCCCGCTGCAGGGGCAGCTGATGTCCGAGGCGTTCAACTCGACGATGCACATCTCGTTCGACGTGCGCGGCGGTCTGCTGATCCGGCAGATCCACCACTGGGCGGCGCTGATCTTCCTCGCCGGCATGTTCGTGCACATGATGCGCGTGTTCTTCACCGGCGCGTTCCGCAAGCCGCGTGAGGTCAACTGGCTGTTCGGCTTCCTGCTGTTCGTCCTGGGCATGTTCACCGGCTTCACCGGGTACTCGCTTCCGGACGACCTGCTCTCCGGCACCGGTGTCCGCTTCATGGAGGGTGCGGTCCTGTCCGTGCCGGTCGTCGGCACGTACCTCTCCTTCTTCCTGTTCGGCGGAGAGTTCCCCGGCGGCGACTTCGTGGCCCGGTTCTACTCGGTCCACATCCTGCTGCTGCCGGGCATCATGCTCGGCCTCGTGGTGGCGCACCTGATCCTGGTCTTCTACCACAAGCACACGCAGTTCGCGGGCCCCGGAAAGACGAACAACAACGTCGTCGGCATGCCGCTGCTGCCGGTCTACATGGCCAAGGCCGGAGGCTTCTTCTTCCTGGTCTTCGGTGTGGTCGCGGTCATCTCGGCGATCGCCACGATCAACCCGATCTGGAGTATCGGCCCGTACCGCGCGGACCAGGTGTCCACCGGCGCCCAGCCCGACTGGTACATGGGCTTCTCCGAGGGCCTGATCCGTGTCATGCCGGGCTGGGAGGTCAACTTCGCGGGCCACACGCTCGTCCTGGGTGTGTTCATCCCGCTGATCATCTTCCCGCTGGTGCTGGTCGCGATCGCGGTCTACCCCTTCATCGAGTCCTGGGTCACCGGCGACAAGCGTGAGCACCACATCCTGGACCGCCCGCGCAACGCGCCGACCCGCACGGCCTTCGGTGTCGCGTGGATCACCTGGTACATGGTGCTGCTGATCGGTGGTGGAAACGACCTCTGGGCCACCCACTTCCACCTGTCGATCAACGCCATCACCTGGTTCGTGCGGATCGCGTTCTTCGTGGCCCCGGTCCTCGCGTTCGTCATCACCAAGCGCATCTGCCTCGGCCTCCAGCGCCGGGACCGCGACAAGGTGCTGCACGGCCGCGAGACGGGCATCATCAAGCGCCTGCCGCACGGTGAGTTCATCGAGGTCCACGAGCCGCTCAGCCAGGAGCAGCTGCACACGCTCACCGCGCACGACCAGTACGAGCCGGCCCAGATCGGCCCGGCCGTCGACGAGAACGGCGTCACGCGCAAGATCAAGGCTTCCGAGAAGCTGCGCGCCAAGCTCAGCAAGGCGTACTACAACGAGGACAGCCAGATCCCGAAGCCGACCGTCGAGGAGTACAAGGAGATCACGAGCGGCCACGGCCACCACTGATCGCTGCGCTCGCCACGCGCAAGCCGAAGGGCCCCGTCCGTTGTACGGACGGGGCCCTTCGCGATGCTGCTGGGCTGGATAGGGTGGACGGGTTGAGACTCGTGTCCCGTGGCCTCGCGGTCCGGGACGACTGATCTATTGATCCATGACCCAGGAGCGGCTGATGAGCGCTGTGACCCCCGCAGGAGGCGACACCGCGGCGGGCCGCTCATGGCCCGCACTGCTGAACGGACTGCTGGACGGCCGCAACCTCACGGCGGACGACACCGCCTGGGCGATGGACCTGATCATGCGCGGCGAGGCGACGGACGCGCAGATCGCCGGGTTCGTGGTGGCCTTGCGGGCCAAGGGCGAGACCGTCGAGGAGATCGGCGGGCTGGTACGGACGATGTACGAGCACGCCAACGTGATCGAGGTGCCGGGTGAGACCGTCGACATCGTCGGTACGGGCGGTGACGGCGCGAAGACGGTGAACATCTCCACGATGTCGTCGATCGTCATCGCCGGCACGGGCGCGAAGGTCGTCAAGCATGGGAACCGTGCCGCCTCCTCCGCGTCCGGTGCCTCGGACGTCCTGGAGAAGCTCGGCGTCAATCTCGAACTGACCCCGCAGCGGGTGGCCGAGGTGGCGGAAGAGGCCGGGATCACCTTCTGCTTCGCGATCAAGTTCCATCCGGCGCTGCGCCATGTGGGCGCGGCGCGGGGGCAGTTGGGTATCCGTACGGTGTTCAACGTCCTCGGGCCGCTGACCAACCCCGCGAAGGTGCGGGCGCAGGCGGTCGGGGTCGCCGATCCGCGCATGGCGCCGATCGTCGCCGGTGTCTTCGCCGAGCGCGGCAACTCCTCGCTGGTGTTCCGCGGCGACGACGGGCTGGACGAGCTGACGACCACGGCGACGTCCCGGGTGTGGGTGGTCCGGAACGGCAAGGTGACGGAGGAGACCTTCGATCCGCGGGACGTCGGCATCGAACTGGTCCCCGTGGAGGCGCTGCGGGGCGGTGACGCGTCCTACAACGCGGACGTTGCGCTGCGGCTGCTGAACGGTGAGACCGGGCCGGTACGGGACGCTGTGCTGCTGAACTCGGCTGCGGCGCTGGTGGCGTTGGAGCCGGGGGACGGTCCTCTCGCGGCCCAGATCCGCGTGGCCATGGACAGGGCCGCGGAGTCGATCGACTCGGGGGCGGCCCGGCGGGTGCTGGAGCGGTGGGTCGCGGCGAGCAACGCGTAGCGAACCAGGGTTTTCCTCGCCCCCGCCGCCCCTACCCGTCCCATCCCCAGGGGCTCCGCCCCTTCAACCCCGTCCAAGGGGGCTCCGCCCCCTTGGACCCCGGGCCCTCGGGTTTCGGGGCTGCGGCCCTGCCCCCTCTTCGGGGCTCCGCCCCGGCCGCCGGTTTCGGGGGCCGGCCCCCGGACCCCCGCTCCTCGAACGCCGGAGGGGCTGACTATTCTGCCCGTCCGGCGTTCGAGGACGAGGCCGTTCAGGCCGATGAACCACC
>NZ_VMNX01000285.1 GCF_009377235.1 Streptomyces acidicola | reverse complement strand
ACAGCCCCCGTACCGTCCCGCCCGGAGGGCAACCCCATCGAGGCGGCGCGCCGCAAATTCGCCGGGTACAGTGCGGAGATCAGCAGTCCCCAGGGTGAGGCCCCCGCACGTGTTGACCCAGACGACCACCAGGGTCCTCGAACCGAGTGACCTGGACGCCGCACTCGCCGTCCTAGACCGCGAGCCCGTCGCGAACGCCTTCGTGACGTCGCGGGTACAGGTCGCCGGCCTGGACCCCTGGCGCCTGGGCGGCGAGATGTGGGGCTGGTACGAGGACGGCATGCTCACCAGCCTCTGCTACGCGGGCGCCAACCTCGTCCCCATCTGCGCCACCCCCCGCGCCGTACGCGCCTTCGCCGACCGGGCCCGCCGCGCGGGCCGCCGCTGCTCCTCCATCGTCGGCCCCGCCGAACCCACCGCCCAGCTCTGGCGCCTTCTCGCACCCAGCTGGGGCCCCGCCCGCGAGGTCCGCGCCCACCAGCCGCTCATGGTCACCGACCGGCTCCCCGCCGCCCATGTCGTCGCCCCGGACCCGTGCGTCCGCCGCATCCGCAAGGACGAGATGGAGACGATCATGCCGGCGTGCGTGGCGATGTTCACCGAGGAGGTCGGAGTATCGCCCCTCGCCGGCGACGGCGGGCTCCTCTACCAGGCCCGCGTCGCCGAACTCGTCGGCTCCGGCCGCTCGTTCGCCCGCCTCGACGCGGACGGCAGGGTCGTCTTCAAGGCGGAGATCGGCGCGGCCACCCACCAGGCCTGCCAGATCCAGGGCGTCTGGGTCGCCCCCGAGTACCGCGGCCGGGGCCTCGCCGCCCCCGCCATGGCCGCCGTACTGCGCTACGCCCTCACGGACGTGGCTCCCGTGGCGAGCCTGTACGTCAACGACTTCAACACCGCGGCCCGGCGCACGTACCAAAGAGTGGGCTTCCAAGAGATCGGCGCCTTCATGAGCGTGCTGTTCTGAGCGGGCGCGAGTACGCACGAACGACAAGCACCCACGCACGACGCGCAGCCACTAACGCGACGAGCACCCACGAACGACGAGTAACCACGAACGATGAGTAACCACGAACACCATGTGGTTGACCGAGAACCGTCAGTCCCCACCGCCCAACCCGGCGCAGCGCCCCGGTAGTCTCCCCGACATGCTGCGCTTTCCCGGTCAGGGCCCCCGCAACCCCGGCGACGTGGTCATCGGCCCGCTGGATCTCGCCGCGCGCGTCGACGAGGCCCTCGCCGTCCAGGCCGTGGCCTTCGGGCTCGGCGCCGACGAGGTCGCCGTCCGCCGGCAGATCGTCCTGCGGCACCTCACCTACCCGGGAGCCCGCGCGCTCGGCGCCACCACCCCCCAGAACCGGCTCGTGGGCTTCGTCTACGGCATGCCCAACAACCGTGCGCACTGGTGGTCCACCGTCGTCGAACCGTATCTGCGCGCCCGAGGTCACGACGGCTGGCTCGACGACTCCTTCGTGATCACCGAACTGCACGTCCACCCGCACTACCAGAACCACGGCATCGGCCGGTCCCTGATCACCACCATCACGGACGGCGTCGCCGAACCCCGCTCGATCCTCTCCGCGATCGACACCGACAGCCCGGCCCGCGGCCTGTACCGCTCCCTCGGCTACGAGGACCTGGCCAGCCAGGTGCTGTTCCCGAGCGCCCCGAAGCCGTACGCGGTGATGGGCGCCCCACTGCCCCTGCGCCGCCGCTGAGGCCGAGCGACCCCGGGGCCCCGAGGCCCTGCGGCCCTGGTCAATTTCCACCGGGAAGCACCGCACGGCTAACCTCCTTGCCATCACCCTTACGCAGCAGGAGTACGAGAATCATGGCGAACGCACCGGTGCAGCGCATGTCCCAGTTGCTGGCGAAGACGTTGCGCGACGACCCCGCGGACGCCGAGGTCCTCAGCCACAAGCTGCTGGTCCGCGCGGGCTACGTCCGCCGCACCGCCGCCGGCGTGTGGACCTGGCTGCCGCTCGGCAAGAAGGTCCTCGCCAACGTGGAGCGGATCGTCCGCGAGGAGATGGACGCGATCGGCGCCCAGGAGGTGCTGCTGCCCGCGCTGCTGCCGCGTGAGCCGTACGAGGCGACCGGCCGCTGGGACGAGTACGGCCCCGAGTTGTTCCGCCTGAAGGACCGCAAGGGTGGCGACTACCTCCTCGGCCCGACCCACGAGGAGATCTTCACGCTGATCGTGAAGGACCAGGCGTCCTCCTACAAGGACCTGCCGGTGATCCTCTACCAGATCCAGACGAAGTTCCGGGACGAGGCCCGCCCGCGCGCCGGCATCCTGCGCGGCCGCGAGTTCCTGATGAAGGACTCGTACTCCTTCGACCTGGCGGACGAGGGCCTCGCCCAGTCCTACGAGGCGCACCGCCAGGCCTACCAGAGGGTCTTCGAGCGCCTCGGCCTCGACTACCGCATCTGCGCCGCCACGGCCGGCGCCATGGGCGGCTCCAAGTCGGAGGAGTTCCTCGCCCCGGCCGCCGCCGGCGAGGACACCTTCGCGGACTGCCCTACGTGCGACTTCGCGGCCAACACCGAGGCGATCACGTACGAGTTGAAGCCGGTGGACGCGGCGGACGTGCCGGCCGCCGAGGAGATCCCGACCCCGGACACCCCGACCATCGAGACCCTCGCCGCCTCGCTCGGCGTCCCGGCCTCCGCCACCCTGAAGAACCTCCTCGTCAAGGTCGACGGCGAGATCGTCGCCGTCGGCGTCCCCGGCGACCGCGAGGTCGACATGGACAAGGTCGAGGCGCACTTCTCCCCGGCCGTCGTCGAACTGGTGACGGCGGAGGACTTCGTGGGCCGGCCGGACCTCGTCCGCGGCTACGTCGGTCCGCAGGGCCTGGGTGACAAGGTCACCTACATCGCCGACCCTCGCGTGGCACCCGGCACGGCCTGGATCACCGGCGCCAACAAGGAGCACACGCACGCGAAGAACGTCGTCGCGGGCCGTGACTTCGAGGTCGACGCGTACGTGGACGTCGTGGTCGTCGAGGAGGGCGACCCGTGCCCCAACTGCGGCACCGGCCTCAAGCTGGACCGTGCCATCGAGATCGGCCACATCTTCCAGCTCGGCCGCAAGTACGCCGACGCCCTCAAGCTCGACGTCCTCGGCCAGAACGGCAAGCCCGTCCGCGTCACCATGGGTTCGTACGGCATCGGCGTCTCGCGTGCCGTGGCGGCGCTGGCCGAGCAGAGCGCCGACGAGCAGGGCCTGTGCTGGCCGCGGGAGGTCGCCCCGGCCGACGTCCACGTGGTCGCCGCCGGCAAGGCGCTGCAGACCGAGCTGGCCCTCGACGTCTCCGAAAAGCTGCGTGCCGCCGGTCTGCGCGTCCTCGTGGACGACCGCGCCGGGGTCTCCCCGGGCGTGAAGTTCACCGACGCCGAACTCATCGGCGTCCCGCAGATCCTGGTGGCCGGCCGCCGCTCCGCCGAGGGCGTGCTGGAGCTCAAGGACAGGAAGACCGGTGAGCGTGAGGAACTGACCGTCGACGAGGCCATCGCGCGGCTGACGGCGTAACGGCGTAACAGCGCCCGGCGGAAGGCCGGTTGGAGACGCGCTACCACAGCCGCCTCCAGCCGGCCTCGGCCTACGACGATCAGGGGCAGCACTCAGCGCCGCACCCGCACCCGCACCTCACAACCACCCCGCGAACTCCAGCAACAACTCCGCGTCCCGCGCCCGCCCCACCCGGCGGGCCCGCAGCCCCGACTCCACCGACCGGAACAGCGTCCACCCCCGCAGCCGCTCCTGGTCCACGTCCAGGGACTCGGCGAGCCGCTTCACCCGGCGCCGGGTGGTCGCCGCCCCGGAGGGCGAGGCGATCACGTCCTCCACGCGGTCCCGAACCAGCCGGGCCAGGTCGAACGCGCACTCGCCGACCACCGGATCGGGCCCGACGGCCAGCCACGGCATCCGCTCACCGGCGAGCACCTTGCTCTGCCGAAAGGTCCCGTGCAGCAGTCGCTCCTCGGGCGGCGAGGTGAGCAACTCGTCCCGCGCGGCGAGCGCGGCGGTGACCAGCGGCGCGACGTCCTGGTCGGCGGCGTCCGCCCGCATCGCCTCGGCCTGCCGTCCCGTCCGCTCGGCCACCGTCTCGAAGAGGTGCCCGTCACCGTCCGGCGGCTCGACCCACAGCCGCCGCAGCACTCCCGTCGCCTCCAACAGCGCCTTGGCCTCGGGCAGCGACCGTACGGACAGGTCGGGGTGCAGCCGCTCCAGCAGCAGCACGCCCGGTGTGTCGCCGGGGTTGAGGAGCCGTACCGCGCCCCGCCCGTCCCAGTGGCCGAGGGCCGCCCGCTCGCTCTCGGGCCGGGCCCGGTGCGGCGCCAGCTTCAGCACGGCGGGCGTTCCGTCGAACTGCCGCACCAGCAGCACCAGGCTGCTGCGCCCTCCGGGAGCCTGCACCCGTTCGACGGTCAACTCGCGTAGCGCGACGGCCTCTTGTACCAGATCGGGTAGCTTGTCCAGCCAGTCGCCGACCCCGTCGGCCCCGCCCAGCCGCGCCTCGGCGAGCGCCCGCACGAGGCGCTGCGGCGGTTCGAAAGCCATGCGAGCCATGTG
Source organism: Streptomyces acidicola (assembly GCF_009377235.1). Taxonomy (GTDB): domain Bacteria; phylum Actinomycetota; class Actinomycetes; order Streptomycetales; family Streptomycetaceae; genus Streptomyces; species Streptomyces acidicola. The sequence goes on along the minus strand of NZ_VMNX01000285.1, from coordinate 6,534 downwards.
CGAGTGGTTCCCTTCCCAGGTCGCGTTCAGGTGTGCGGTGCCGCCGACGGGGTCCGTGTGGCCGCCCGCTCGGTGAGACCAGGGAAGGCTACGCTGCCGCCCCGCCACCGGACCGCCCGCACCGCCGCCTCCCGGAGCGCCCGAGCGGCCGCCAGCCTCCGGTCGCCCTCACTGGCCCGTACGAGATCGGAGTACACGCCGGCCACCCCCTCCTCCAGCTCGACGGCGAGCCGTGCGGCGGAGTCGGGGTCCCCCACAGGGAAGGGCAGCGTGTACGCGACGTCCGCGGCCACGGGTTTGCCGCCCAGGTCCCGTACGACGCGGGTGAGTTCGTCGCGCCGGGCGCGGTGGGCGTCGTAGCCCTCCCTGGCCTCCTCCCGCCTGGCCTCACCGATGTTCCCGCCGACGACTCCGTACCCGTACACGGCGGCGTGCTCGGCCCCGAGCGCGGCCTGCAGCGCCTTGAGCTCGTCGGCCTTCGAAGGCCCGCCCGCGCCGGCGATCCGTCTCACTTCGTACCTTCCGTCAGCAGAAACGCGTGTCCGGCCCCGGCCGCGGCCACGGACGCCATCAGCCGGGCCAGTTCGCCCGGCACCTCCAGGAGTGCCTTCGTACGGCGGTCCGCGAGCTGCTTCTCGTGCCTGGCCAGTTCGGCGAGAGCGGACTTCTCGTCGGTGGGAACGGGGGAGGGGCTCGCCGAGCGCGACGCCGACGCGGACGGCGGCTTCGAGCCCGACGGCGCGGCCGACGCGCCGCCCCCGAACGCCTCCGCGTGCCGGACGACCTCCGCCCGCAGCGGCTCCAACAGCCCCGCCAGCGCCGGGTGCGCGGCGAGCACGGCGGTGTACCGCTCGACGAGCGCCTCACTGTCGCGCGCCACGCGCGCGCGTGCCCGGTCGGCGGCCGAACGGCTGCCCACGGTGGTGGCCGACTCGGAGCCGGGCGAGCAGCCCACGAGCAGAACCGCGCCCGCGGCCCCGGCGAGCAGGCTCCTTCTGTGCGGCCCGGCAGACGGGGTGCGCGACGGCAGGGTGAACGGCACGGCAGACGTCCTCGGGAGGGTCGTATGGGTCCTACGAACGGAAAAGCGGTTTAGCCCGTGATCACGGTACCCGCGCACCGGCGCACTATCCGTCACCGGCGCCGTGGAGCCAGTGCCAGGCGCCCCCAGTGGACGGCAACACACCTCGGGAACCGATACCCTTTGACCTGACACGCGACGTCCCCACAACAGCACACGCGGCCGAGGAGTCACCCGGATGAGCACCACCCAGAGCGAGAGGCTGCGAGAACTGCTGGAACCGCTCGTACGCTCCCAGGGCCTGGATCTCGAAGAGATCGCCGTGGACTCGGTCGGACGCAAGCGTGTGCTCCGCGTCGTCGTCGACTCCGACTCGGGCGCCGATCTGGACGCCGTGGCCGATGTGAGCCGCGCGCTCTCGGCGAAGCTCGACGAGACGGACGCGATGGGCCAGGGGACGTACGACCTGGAGGTCGGCACCCCCGGTGCCGAGCGCGCCCTCACCGAGCACCGGCACTACGTGCGTGCCACGGACCGCCTGGTGAGGTTCCAGCTCCACGAGGGCGGCGACCTGGTCGCGAGGATCCTCACCGTGGACGAGGACGGCCTCGACGTCGAAGTCCCCGGAGTCAAGGGCCGCAAGGCCACCACCCGCCGGCTCGCCTTCGCCGACATCGCGAAGGCGCGCGTCCAGGTGGAGTTCAACCGCAAGGAACAGAAGGACATGAAGGAAGAGGAGGAGGCGTAGCCGTGGACATCGACATGAGTGCCCTGCGGGGCTTGGTGCGGGAGAAGGAGATCTCCTTCGACCTGCTGGTCGAGGCGATCGAGTCGGCCCTCCTCATCGCCTACCACCGCACCGAGGGAAGCCGCCGCCACGCGCGCGTGGAGCTCAACCGGGAGACCGGCCATGTGACCGTGTGGGCGAAGGAGGACCCCGAGGACCTGTCGGAGGGGCAGGAGCCGCGTGAGTTCGACGACACCCCGTCGGGCTTCGGGCGTATCGCCGCCACCACCGCCAAGCAGGTCATCCTGCAGCGCCTGAGGGACGCGGAGGACGACGCGACGCTCGGCGAGTACGCGGGCCGCGAGGGCGACATCGTCACCGGTGTCGTCCAGCAGGGCCGCGACCCGAAGAACGTCCTCGTCGACATCGGCAAGCTGGAGGCCATCCTGCCGGTGCAGGAACAGGTTCCCGGCGAGACGTACCAGCACGGCATGCGGCTTCGGTCGTACGTCGTCCGAGTGGCGAAGGGGGTCCGCGGTCCGTCCGTCACCCTTTCCCGCACGCACCCCAATCTGGTGAAGAAACTCTTCGCGCTCGAAGTGCCGGAGATCGCCGACGGGTCGGTCGAGATCGCCGCCATCGCCCGTGAGGCCGGCCACCGGACGAAGATCGCGGTCCGGTCCACGCGCAGCGGGCTGAACGCCAAGGGCGCCTGCATCGGCCCCATGGGCGGCCGTGTGCGCAACGTCATGGGCGAGCTGAACGGCGAGAAGATCGACATCGTCGACTGGTCGGACGACCCGGCCGAGATGGTGGCGAACGCGCTGTCCCCGGCCCGGGTCTCCAAGGTCGAGGTCGTCGACATGGCGGCCCGCTCCGCACGGGTGACGGTCCCGGACTATCAGCTGTCCCTGGCGATCGGCAAGGAGGGGCAGAACGCCCGCCTCGCGGCCCGGCTGACCGGCTGGCGGATCGACATCCGGCCGGACACCGAGCAGCCGACCGAGCAGCCGACCGAGTAGTGCTCCCCGGGGCACTTCCCGGGGAGCGGGGAATAGATCCAAGCCGCAGGTCGGTTGGATCACGACAACAGCCGTTCGATCCTTGCCCCGAAGGGGTGAGGTCGGTGCGGGGAGGTAGACTTAGGGGTGTCTGGCCGGACGCGTGCCCGCGCATGCCCTGAGCGCACCTGTGTGGGGTGCCGGGAGCGAGCGGCCAAGAACGATCTGTTGCGGATCGTGGCGATCGAGGAACAGTGCGTTCCCGATCCTCGCGGTACGCTGCCCGGCCGGGGTGCCTATGTACACCCGGCCCCGGTCTGTCTTGACCAGGCGGTACGCCGCCGGGCGTTCCCGAGGGCGCTGCGCGTCCCGGGTCCGCTCGACATAAAGGCGTTGCGCCGTTATGTCGAGCAGTCGGACAGTTGCTGAGCAGAGGTTGTGCTGAGCATGCAACACCGTAAGACGTGTCGTGCGGAACCCCGTGCGGCCAGGTACCTCGCGAGTCGGAAGTAGGTCGAGATTGCGATGAGCACTCGATGAGTACGCGATGAGTACGCCCATGAAGTAGCGACGGTCCGGCCGCAACCCGGACCTAAAAGGAGCGAAGTGGCTAAGGTCCGGGTATACGAACTCGCCAAGGAGTTCGGGGTTGAGAGCAAGGTCGTCATGGCCAAGCTCCAGGAACTCGGTGAATTCGTCCGTTCGGCGTCCTCGACGATCGAGGCGCCCGTAGTACGCAAGCTGACTGATGCCCTCCAGCAGGGCAATGGGGGCGCCAAGCCGGCGGCCCCCCGTAAGGCTGCCCCGGCGAGGCCGGCGGCGCCCTCTCCCGCGCAGGCCGCCCGTCCGGGCCCGCGCCCGGGACCGGTGGCGCCCAAGCCGCCCGTGGCCGAGAAGCCCGCGGCCCCGGCCGCGGCCCAGGCCCCGGCCGCGGCTCCGGGTCCGCGCCCCACGCCCGGCCCGAAGCCCGCGCCGAAGCCCGCCCCGGCGGCTCCGGCTCCGGCCCAGCCGGAGTTCACGGCGCCCCCGTCGCCGGCCCCGGCCCCGAGCCCGCGTCCGGGTGCCCGTCCGGGTCCCGGTGCCCCGAAGCCCGGTGGCGGCCGTCCGTCCGGCGGTCAGGGCCAGGCGCCCCGACCCGGTGCACCGCGTCAGGGTGGTCAGGGCGCGCCGCGTCCCGGCGGCCGTCCGGCCGGTCCGCGTCCGGGTAACAACCCCTTCACCTCCGGCGGCTCCACCGGCATGGCGCGCCCCCAGGCGCCCCGTCCGGGCGGTGCGCCCCGGCCCGGTGGCCACGGCGGCCCCGGTGGTCCCGGTGGCGCTCCGCGTCCGCAGGGCGGCGGTCAGGGCGGTCCCCGTCCGCAGGGTGCGGCCGGTGGCGGTCCGCGTCCCCAGGCTCCGGGCGGTTCCCGTCCGACGCCGGGCGGCATGCCCCGTCCTCAGGGCGGTCCGCGTCCCGGCGGCGGCCCCGGCGGTCCGCGTCCCAACCCCGGCATGATGCCGCAGCGTCCGGCTGCCGGCCCGCGTCCCGGCGGCGGTGGCCCCGGCGGCGGGCGTGGTCCCGGTGGTGGCGGTCGTCCCGGTGGTGGCGGCGGCGGTCGTCCGGGTGGCGGCGGTTTCGCCGGTCGTCCGGGTGGCGGCGGTGGCGGCGGTTTCGCCGGCCGTCCCGGTGGTCCCGGTGGCGGTGGCGGCGGTTTCGCCGGTCGCCCGGGTGGTCCCGGCGGTGGCGGCGGTGGCCGTCCCGGCTTCGGCGGTCGTCCCGGTGGTCCGGGTGGCCGCGGCGGCACGCAGGGCGCCTTCGGCCGTCCCGGCGGTCCCGCGCGTCGTGGCCGCAAGTCGAAGCGGCAGCGCCGTCAGGAGTACGAGGCCATGCAGGCCCCGTCGGTCGGCGGCGTGATGCTGCCTCGCGGCAACGGCGAAGCCATTCGCCTGTCGCGCGGTGCGTCGCTCACCGACTTCGCGGAGAAGATCAAGGCCAACCCGGCGTCGCTCGTCGCGGTCATGATGAACCTCGGCGAGATGGTCACCGCGACCCAGTCCGTCTCCGACGAGACGCTCCAGCTCCTCGCCGACGAGATGAACTACACCGTTCAGATCGTCAGCCCCGAGGAGGAGGACCGCGAGCTCCTGGAGTCCTTCGACCTGGAGTTCGGCGAGGACGAGGGCGGCGAGGAGGACCTGGTGGTCCGCCCGCCGGTCGTCACCGTCATGGGTCACGTCGACCACGGTAAGACCCGCCTGCTCGACGCCATCCGCAAGACGAACGTCATCGCGGGCGAGGCCGGCGGCATCACCCAGCACATCGGTGCCTACCAGGTCACGACCGAGGTCAACGAAGAGGATCGCAAGATCACCTTCATCGACACCCCGGGTCACGAGGCGTTCACCGCCATGCGTGCCCGTGGTGCCAAGTCGACCGACATCGCGATCCTGGTCGTCGCGGCCAACGACGGCGTCATGCCGCAGACGGTCGAGGCGCTCAACCACGCCAAGGCGGCCGAGGTCCCGATCGTCGTCGCGGTCAACAAGATCGACGTCGAGGGCGCGGACCCGACCAAGGTGCGCGGTCAGCTGACCGAGTACGGCCTGGTGGCCGAGGAGTACGGCGGCGACACGATGTTCGTCGACATCTCCGCCAAGCAGGGTCTGCACATCGACTCGCTGCTGGAAGCGGTCATCCTGACCGCCGACGCCTCGCTCGACCTGCGGGCCAACCCGACGCAGGACGCGCAGGGCATCTCGATCGAGTCCCGCCTCGACCGCGGCCGCGGTGCCGTGGCGACGGTGCTCGTCCAGCGAGGCACGCTGCGGGTCGGCGAGACGATGGTGGTGGGCGACGCCTACGGCCGCGTGCGCGCCATGCTCGACGACAACGGCAACAACGTCGCCGAGGCCGGCCCCTCCACGCCGGTCCAGGTCCTGGGTCTGACCAACGTCCCGGGTGCCGGCGACAACTTCATCGTCGTCGACGAGGACCGTACGGCCCGCCAGATCGCCGAGAAGCGTGCGGCCCGTGAGCGCAACGCGGCCTTCGCGAAGCGCACGCGCCGCGTGTCGCTGGAGGACCTGGACAAGGTGCTGAAGGCCGGCGAGGTCCAGCAGCTGAACCTGATCATCAAGGGCGACGCTTCTGGTTCGGTCGAGGCCCTGGAGTCCTCCCTGCTCCAGCTGGACGTCGGCGAAGAGGTCGACATCCGGGTCCTGCACCGCGGCGTCGGTGCGGTCACGGAGTCCGACATCGACCTGGCGATGGGTTCGGACGCCATCGTGATCGGCTTCAACGTGCGCGCCGCCGGGCGTGCGCAGCAGATGGCCGAGCGCGAGGGTGTGGACGTCCGCTACTACTCGGTCATCTACCAGGCGATCGAGGAGATCGAGGCGGCCCTCAAGGGCATGCTCAAGCCGGAGTTCGAGGAGGTCGAGCTCGGTACGGCGGAGATCCGCGAGGTCTTCAAGTCGTCCAAGCTGGGCAACATCGCGGGTGTTCTCATCCGCTCCGGCGAGGTCAAGCGGAACACCAAGGCCCGCCTGCTCCGCGACGGCAAGGTCATCGCGGAGAACCTCAACATCGAGGGCCTGCGTCGCTTCAAGGACGACGTCACCGAGATTCGCGAAGGGTTCGAGGGCGGTATCAACCTCGGCAACTTCAACGACATCAAGGTCGACGACGTCATCGCGACGTACGAGATGCGCGAGAAGCCGCGGGTGTGACACCCGCGGGCTGAACCGGGTCGGGGTGGCCCGGCAGGGATCCTCCTGCCGGGCCACCCCGACCGGGGCTTTTCGCC
>NZ_VMNX01000284.1 GCF_009377235.1 Streptomyces acidicola | reverse complement strand
GCTCCGGCGCCCGCCCCGGCTCCGGCTCCGGCTGCCCCCGCGGCTCCGGCGCCCGCCCCGGTTCCGGCCCAGGCCGCGGCTCCGGCCGCCCCGGCTCCCGCGCCGGTCGCACCCGCTCCCGTCACCCCGGCTCCGGCCGCTCCGGCCGCCGCCGAGGCCACCGACGAGGGCGCCTACGTGACCCCGCTGGTGCGCAAGCTCGCCGCCGAGAACGGCGTCGACCTGTCCACCGTCAAGGGCACCGGCGTCGGCGGCCGCATCCGCAAGCAGGACGTCATCGCCGCCGCCGAGGCCGCGAAGGCCGCCGCCGCCGCTCCGGCTCCGGCCGCCGCCGCCCCGGCCGCCGTCACGGCGAAGAAGACCCCCGTCCTGGAGGTCTCCCCGCTGCGTGGCCAGACCATCAAGATGCCGCGGATCCGCAAGGTCATCGGCGACAACATGGTCAAGGCCCTGCAGGAGCAGGCCCAGCTGTCCTCGGTGGTCGAGGTCGACGTGACGCGTCTGATGCGGCTGCGCAACCAGGCGAAGAACTCGTTCGCGGCCCGCGAGGGCGTGAAGCTCTCCCCGATGCCGTTCTTCGTGAAGGCGGCGGCCCAGGCGCTGAAGGCCCACCCGGCCATCAACGCCCGGATCAACGTGGCCGAGGGCACCATCACGTACTTCGACACGGAGAACGTCGGCATCGCCGTGGACTCCGAGAAGGGCCTGATGACCCCGGTCATCAAGAACGCGGGCGACCTGAACATCGCCGGCATCGCCAAGGCCACCGCCGACCTGGCGGGCAAGGTCCGGGCCAGCAAGATCACCCCGGACGAGCTCTCCGGCGCGACCTTCACCATCAGCAACACCGGCTCGCGCGGCGCGCTCTTCGACACGATCATCGTGCCGCCGAACCAGGTCGCGATCCTCGGCATCGGCGCCACGGTCAAGCGCCCCGCGGTCATCGAGACGGAGGAGGGCACGGTCATCGGCGTCCGCGACATGACGTACCTGACCCTCTCCTACGACCACCGCCTGGTGGACGGCGCCGACGCGGCCCGTTACCTGACGGCCGTCAAGGCGATCCTGGAGGCGGGCGAGTTCGAGGTGGAGCTCGGCCTGTAGTCAGTACGGCTGTCAGCGCATCGGCAGTGCATCTGTCATTGCGTCTGCCAGTGCGTCTTTCAGTACGGTGCCCCGTCCGGGCTTCCCCGGGCGGGGCACCGTCGTATGCCCGGTGGGTGCCCCGTGTAAGTCTCGTCTCACCTGCGCGAAAGCGCCCCTCTACGCCTCTCCCGCAGGGACGCGCGGCCGTATTGTCTAAACGTCAAACGCCCCCGGGGCCGATGGGCGGCCCCTCGTTAAGGAGCCCTCATGACCGCGCCCGTCGTCCACTCGCTGCGCGAACAGATCCGCGAGCACATCGTGGAGGGGATCGTGAGCGGGCGATGGAAGCCGGGTGAGCGGATCGTCGAGCGGCGGATCGCGACGGAACTGGAGGTCAGCCAGACCCCCGTGCGCGAGGCCCTGCGGGAGCTGGAGTCGCTCCGGCTGATCGAGTCGGCGCCGAACAAGGGCGTACGCGTACGGAACCTGACCGCGGCCGACCTGGAGGAGAGCTACCCCGTACGGGCCGGTCTTGAGGCCATCGCGGCGGAGCTCGCGGCGGAGAAGCTGGCCGAGGACTGCTCGGCGCTGGAGCCGCACGTCACCGCGCTGTACGAGGCGGACCGCAGGTCGGACGGCACCGGCCAGGTGCGCCACACGGTCGCCTTCCACCGGGAACTGGTGAGAGCCGCCGGCAACTCGGTCCTCCTGCACACCTGGGAGGGCCTCGGCATCGAGGTGTTCACGGCGCTGTCCATCCGCTGGCTGGGCACGGTCCAGCAGTCGTACGCCGAGGAGCACGAGGAACTGGTGGCAGCGTTCCGCAGGCGTGACCCGAGGATCGCCGACATCGTGAAGGCCCATGTTCTGGGCTGCGCACCGCGCGCCTGAGACGTCTTGCCGCGAGACGAGCACAGGCCCGCTCATACGCGCCCTCACCTGCGAAAACTCCGGGCAGACCACGACACCCGGTGCCGCTGCCGAAGGCACCCCGTGCCGACTTTCTCGTGATCAAGAGGTTTTGCCTCTCAACCCTTTGATCGATCATCGATCAGGGAGTTAGAGTCGCCCAGGGCTCCCACCAGAGCCCCCGCCCTGTCCTGCCAAGACGAAGGGCACCCCCAAACCCCTTACCGACGAGGGAACCCCCCTCCGTATCCGGAAGGCGGCGCAATGACCGACCTCACCGCAATCCAGCCGAGCGAGCTCGACCAGCTCCCGGACCGCGACCCCGAGGAGACCGCCGAGTGGCGGGCCTCGCTGGACGCCGTCACCAAGGCGGCCGGGCCGCACCGCGCCGCGTACCTGATGCGGCGCACGCTGGAGCGCGCCGAGGCGGGCGGACTCGCGCTGCCCAAGCTCCTTGAGACCGACTACGTCAACACCATCCCCACCCCCGCCGAGCCCGCCGTGCCCGGTGACGAGGAGATGGAGCGCCGTATCACCGCGTGGAACCGCTGGAACGCGGCCGCGATGGTGACCCGGGCCTCGAAACTCGGCGTCGGCGGCCACATCGCCACCTTCGCCTCGGCGGCCTGGCTCTACGAGACCGGCTTCAACCACTTCTTCCGGGGCAAGGACTCCCAGGACGCTCCCGGCTCCGGCGACCAGCTGTACATCCAGGGCCACGCCTCCCCCGGCATCTACGCCCGTGCGTTCCTCGACGGCCGCCTGACCGAGACCCAGCTGGACAACTTCCGCCAGGAGGCGGGGGGCAACGGCCTGCCGTCCTACCCGCACCCGCGCCGTCTGCCCTGGCTGTGGGAGTTCCCGACGGTGTCGATGGGCCTCGGCCCGCTGTCGGCGATCTACCAGGCGCGCTTCAACCGCTACCTCACCAGCCGCGGGATCAAGGACGTCTCCAACTCCCATGTCTGGGCGTTCCTCGGCGACGGCGAGATGGACGAGCCCGAGTCGACGGCCGCGCTCGGACTGGCGTCCCGCGAGGGCCTGGACAACCTGACCTTCGTCATCAACTGCAACCTGCAGCGCCTCGACGGTCCGGTCCGCGCGAACTTCAAGATCGTGCAGGAGCTGGAGGCCCAGTTCCGCGGCGCCGGCTGGAACGTCATCAAGACCCTGTGGGGTACCGCCTGGGACGAGCTGTTCCAGCTCGACACCACCGGCGCGCTGGTACGCCGTCTGCGTGAGGTGCCGGACGCGCAGGTGCAGACGTACCAGACCCGCGACGCCGCCTACATCCGTCAGGACTTCTTCGGGGCCGACCCCGCGCTCGCCGAGATGGCCAAGCTGCTGTCCGACGACAAGATCCTCGAATGTTTCCATCTCTCCCGCGGTGGTCACGAGGCGCGCAAGGTGTACGCCGCGTACAAGGCGGCCGTGGAGCACAAGGGCGCCCCGACCGTCATCCTCGCGCAGACCGTCAAGGGCTTCACGCTCGGCGAGGGCTTCGCGTCGAAGAACGCCAACCACCAGATGAAGAAGCTGACGGTGGACGAGTTCAAGTCGATGCGTGATCTGCTGGAGCTGCCGATCTCCGACGCGCAGTTCACCGACGGCGTCGTGCCGTACGGCCACCCGGGCGCCGACTCCCCCGAGGTCCGCTACCTCCAGGAGCGCCGCGCGGCCCTGGGCGGTCCGGCACCGGCGCGTCGTACGCATGCGCTCGCCCCGCTGCCGGCGGCCGCCGAGAAGACGTTCGCGTCCTTCGACAAGGGCTCGGGCTCGCAGAACGTGGCGACGACCATGGCCTTCGTCCGCCTCGTCAAGGACCTCGTCCGCGACAAGCAGTCCGGCAGGCGCTGGGTGCCGATCGTCCCCGACGAGGCGCGCACCTTCGGCATGGAGAGCCTCTTCCCGTCCCTCGGCATCTACTCGCCCAAGGGCCAGACGTACGAGCCGGTCGACCGCGACCAGCTGATGTACTACAAGGAGGCCAAGGACGGGCAGATCCTCAACGAGGGGATCACCGAGGCCGGTTCCATGGCCGACTTCATCGCCGCCTCCACGTCGTACGCGACGCACAGCGAGGCGATGATCCCGTTCTACATCTTCTACTCGATGTTCGGCTGGCAGCGCACGGCCGACCAGATGTGGCAGCTCGGCGACCAGCTGGGCCGCGGCTTCCTCATCGGTGCGACGGCGGGCCGTACGACGCTGACGGGCGAGGGCCTGCAGCACGCCGACGGCCACTCGCCGGTGATCGCCGCGACCAACCCGGCGGCCCTGTCGTACGACCCGGCGTTCGCGTACGAGATCGCGGTGATCGTGAAGGACGGTCTGCGCCGGATGTACGGGGAGGCGGCGCCGGGTGAGGACCCGAACGTCTTCTACTACCTCACCGTCTACAACGAGCCGCTGCCGCAGCCCGCGAAGCCGGCGGTGGCCGCGATCGACGAGGGCATCGTCAAGGGCCTGTACCGCTTCAACACGGCGGAGTCGGCGGGGCTGTCGCTCGTGGCCAACGCGCCGCGCATCCAGCTGCTGGGTTCCGGCACGGCGATCCACTGGGCCCTCGAAGCCCAGAAGCTGCTCGCCGAGGAGTGGGGCGTGGCGGCGGACGTCTGGTCGGCGACGTCGTGGACGGAGCTGCGGCGCGACGCGCTGGAGGCGGACGCCGCGCTGCTGCGGGGCGAGGACCGCGTGCCGTTCGTACGCCAGGCGCTCCAGGGCGCCGAGGGTCCCGTCCTCGCGGTCTCCGACTACATGCGCCAGGTTCCCGACCAGATCGCGCAGTGGGTGGAGCAGGACTACTCCTCGCTCGGCGCGGACGGTTTCGGTCTCTCGGACACCCGCGACGCGGCGCGCCGTCACTTCGGTGTCGACGCCCAGTCGATCGTCGTCGCCGCTCTCGCCCAGCTCGCCCGGCGCGGCGAGGTCAAGGCGACGGCGGTGAAGGAGGCACGGGAGCGGTACGGGCTGTGAGGTCGTAGGGCGCTGCCCTTCGACCCCTGTTCAAGGGGCTCCGCCGCCCCCTGAACCCCCGCTTTTCACACGCCGGAGGGGCTGGTTTTCCAGCCCCTCCGGCATCATGAGCCCATGCGTGCTGCCCGGCTCATCAAGATGGTGTTGTTGCTCCAGTCACGACCATCCATGACCGCGGCCGAACTGGCCGGCGAGCTGGAGGTGTCCGAACGGACGGTGACGCGGGACGCGCAGGCGCTGTCGGAGGCCGGCGTCCCGGTGTACGCGGACCGGGGGCGGGCCGGTGGGTACCGCCTCATCGGCGGGTACCGCACCCGGCTGACCGGGCTGGCCCGCAGCGAGGCCGAGGCACTGTTCCTCAGCGGCGTGCCGGCCGCTCTCCGGGAGATGGGACTGGAGGACGCCGCCTCGGCCGCCCGGCTCAAGGTGTCCGCCGCCCTCCTCCCCTCCCTCCGGGACGCCTCGCGCACGGCCTCGCAACGGTTCCACCTGGACGCCCCCGCCTGGTTCAAGGAGCCCGAGACACCCGGGCTGCTGCCGACGGTCGCGGACGCGGTGTGGGACGACCGACGGATCACGGCCCGCTACCGGCGCGGGGACAAGGAGCCTCAGCGGGAAGTGGTGCGTGAGCTGGAGCCGTACGCGCTCGTTCTGAAGGCGGGCGCCTGGTACCTGTGCGCACGCGTGGCGGAGGAAGCCTCCTTCCGGGTGTACCGCATCGACCGGTTCACCACGGTGGCCGTCCGCGAGGACCGCTTCACACGGGACGAGGAGTTCGACCTGCCGGCCTTCTGGGAGGAGCGGGCCGCGCAGTTCGCGCGGTCGATCCTGCGCGCCGAGGTCGTGGTGCGGTTGACCGGGGAGGGCGTACGGCAGCTGGCGTACACCGTGGATCCCCGGTCCGCCCGGGAGGCCCTGGCGGCCGCGGGTGACCCGGACGAGCGGGGGCGGGTGACCGTGACACTGCCGGTCGAGTCCGAGGAGGTCGCCCACGCCCAGCTCACGGCCCTGGGCCCGGAGGTGGAGGTGCTGTCCCCGGCGACCCTGCGCAAACGGTTCACGGACGACGCGGCGCGCCTGACGGAGCTGTACGGCGCGTGACGCCGTGGGGCGATCGGCCTGCTGGGCTATTGGACTGCTGCTGAGCTGTTGGACTTTTGGGCTCTGGGCCTCGTCCAGGTGCGTCCCTCCGCCAGAGGGCCGATGCTGGTCCCTGTGATGGACGAGACGGAGTTCTGGGAGCTGGTGGACACGACCCGGGAGGCCGCCGAGGGCGACCCCGAGGATCAGGCCGACCTGCTCGTCGAGCGGCTCGTTCAGCTGGACCCGGACGCGGTGCTGGACTTCGCCCGGCACTTCGAGTCCCGCTACAACCGCGCGTACCAGTGGGATGTGTGGGGCGCGGCGTGGGTGCTGCTCGACGGGGCCGGTGACGACGTGTTCGACTTCTTCCGGTGCTGGCTGATCGGCCAGGGCCGGGAGATCTTCGAGGGCGCCGTGCACGATCCGGACTCGCTCGCCGATCTCCTGGACGACTTCGACGACGAGGTCGACGGGGACGGCGAGGAACTGGGGTACGCGGCGGACGAGGCCTACGAACAGCTCACCGGTACCGTCGCCCCGGACCTCGGCCTCGCACCCGCACCGCCCGAACCCGAGGGCACGCCCGTGGACTTCGAGAACGAGGCCGTGCTGGCGCAGCGCTATCCCAGGCTCTGGGAGCGGTTCAGGGCCTGAGCTCGGTAGGTGGAGCGCGGCGGGTACGCGCACTGCGGGGCGGTGTGGGGCGCGGCATGGTGCGGCTCCCGGTCCGGGGCCGCCGGACGGTGCAGGGGCGCCGAGTTCGCCCGCTCCAGCGCGGACGCGGTGACGGCGGACGGGCCGAGCACGACGGCGACGGCCGCGCAGGCCACAGCCCAGGGGCTCCGCAGGGACAGGGACCAGGACCTCTTCGTGCCCGTGCCCGTGTTCGTGTCCCTGGTCTTCTTCGTGTTCGTGTTCGCGCTGGTCTTCTTCGTGTTCGTGTTCGTGGTCATGTTCGCGGTCATGTTCGTCGTCTTCGGGCGGCTGCTGATCATCTTTCCCCCACCTCCGGTCGGCGTGACACGAACAAGCTAGGCCGCGGATCTTGGAGGGCTCTGTGAGACGTCCGCGCCCGGCCTGTGAAGGGAGCGCCAGGACCGGCCCTGAAGCCGGGCCGCGGTCTCCCTGAGTGCGGGGAGCCGCCGGCCGAGGGCCGCGCCCGGGCAGCTGGTCACGTAGCCGTCGCTGTGGCCCGCCAGGGCAGGCAGGAGGACGGAGGTGCCGGCGGGGTACCGGCTGTGGTCGTTGCTGGACACCAGGCGGACTCCGCCGCGGGGGTCGACGTCCGCGAGGCTCAGCTTCCAGGCGGTGAGGGCGGCGATCGCGTCGGTCATCGCCCGGGGCACCGGCAGGCCCGCCGTGAACGTGCCGATGGCCGCGATGCCCGCCGTACGGTGGTTGAAGCCCTGAGTGTGGGCCCCGGTGACGGGCCGGTCGACACCGCCCGCGCGGCCCTCGTAGATCGTGCCGCAGCGGTCGACGAGGAAGTGGTAGCCGATGTCGTTCCAGTCCCGGCGGCCGGTCTGCTCCGCGTACATCCGGCGGAGGGTGCGGGGCGTCTGAGCGCAGTCGTAGTCGTTCGGCGAGTTGGTGTGGTGCACGAAGACCGCGAGGACCTGGTCGTCGTACCGCGCGGGCGACTGACTGCGCTCGGCGTCGCCCAGCCACTGGGCCCTCGGCACGATCGGCGGCCGGACCGTTTGGTGAACGCGGCCCTGGGTCCCGTCCTCGTCGGCCGTCGCCCACAGCACCGCCCCCACCACGACGGCGAGCACGGGCAGACAGGCGAGCGGGAGAAGTGCGGCACGCGGCAGCCGGGGAGCCCGGACAGCTGGGCGGACGACGCGCGGCGGCCGTACGGGCGTCGCACCCGCCTCGCCCGGCGCAGCCCGTTTCCGTCGCCGTATCTGCCCTCGTATCCGTCCCCGTATCTGCGCCCGTATCCGCCCCCGTCGCCGTCGCCGTGTTCGCGCCGTCCGGAAGACATGCATGGCGTCAGCCTGACCCCGGCCCGCCCCCGCCGCGACGTGGGGTGCGCCACCCGGTGGAACCATCGTCCAGGTCCGGGGCGTTTCTACAGGTCCAGGCGCGTGGCCGATTCCGCTGGGCCGCGCGAGCCTGCCTGATCACCGGGCCCGCCCCACGCGTACTAGGGGGCCCAAGAGAAAGGCGCGTGGAGTGGACGTGCTCGACATCCTGCTGTTGCTGGTGATCCTGGCCTACGCGGCGTCCGGTTACCGCCGTGGCCTGGTCGCCGGCTGCATCTCGCTGGCCGGGTTCGTGGGCGGCGCGGTCGTCGGCGTGTGGGTGTTGCCCTGGGTGATGGGCCTGGTGACGGCGGGGACCCCGGCGGCAACACTCACGGCCGTGCTGACAGTGCTGGCACCTGCCGTGGTCGGGCACGAGCTGGCAGGGCGCCTGGGGCTGCTGCTGCGCCGGGAGTTGGAGCGCGGCCCGCTCCGGGTGGCCGACGGAGTCGGCGGGGCCGCGGCCAACACGGTCGCCGTCCTCATCGTCGCCTGGGTGGCCGCCAGCGTGCTGGGCGCGTCCTCGTCCCCGCTGGTGACCCAGGCCATTCGCGACTCGGCACTGCTCGGCGCCGTGCAGAACACCATGCCGGAGACGACCCCCACCTGGTTCTCGCGCGCCACCTCCGCCCTCACCGAGGCGGGCTTCCCGCAGGTATTCAACCCGTTCGAGAACGAGGCGACGGCGCAGGTCGCCAAGCCCTCCGGGGACAGCGTCACGGCGAGCGCGACGAACGTGGCCAAGCGCAGCACGGTGAAGGTGGAGGGCTCGGCCGACGGCCAGGGCCGCGAGGGCAGCGGCTTCGTCTACTCCGAGCAGCACGTGATGACGAACGCCCACGTGGTGGCGGGCATCGACGACCCGACCGTCCGCGTGGGCGGCGTGGGCCGCACGTACGAGGCCCGGGTCGTGCTGTTCGACCCGCAGAAGGACGTGGCGGTCCTCTACGTGCCGGACCTCGACGCTCCCGTGCTCCGCTTCGACGACTCCGCCGGGCGCGGCGACTCCGCGGTCGTCGCCGGTTACCCGCAGGACGGCGGCCTCGACCTCCAGGCGGCCACGGTCGCCAGCCGCATCGACGCGACCGGCCAGAACATCTACAACACGGACACGGTCACCCGGGAGATCTACTCCATCCGCTCCACGGTCCGCCCCGGCAACTCCGGCGGCCCCCTCCTGACACCCGACGGCAACGTGTACGGCGTGGTCTTCGCCCGCTCCACCTCCGACGACGAGACGGGCTACGTCCTGACGGTGGACGAGATCGCAGGGGACGCCCAGCGGGCGAGGAACGCGACGACGCCGGTGGACACGGGCGCGTTGATCGCCTCGTAGCACACGGGCACCGCTGCGGGCGGCTGCCGCCGGGCCGTTCGGGCGGGCCGCCCCAGCCAGGTCAGAGGTGACACCCCGCAGGTCAGAGGTGGCACCCCATCAGGACATCGTCCACGTACTCCCCGTCGAGCAGGAACTCCTCGGGGAGGATCCCCTCCACCACGAACCCCTCGGACTCGTACAGCTTCCTGGCCGCGGTGTTGTGCCCGAGGACGCGCAGGGTGAGCCGTCGTGCGCCCTGCCGTCGGACCTCCTCCCGCACGGCCCGCAGCAGCGCCCGGCCGACCCCGGCACCGCGCGCCGTCTCGGCGACGACAAGGCCCTGGATCTGGCGCACATGGGAGTTGCAGGCGAGGAGGCTCGGGTAGCCCAGCCGGATGTAGCCGGCGAGTTGCTCGCCGAGTTCGGCGACGAGGTGGTCACGCGGCCCGAACCGCTCGTTGAAGAAGGGGTCGTACGGCGGCTGGGGGCGCGGCTGGACGGAGTGCAGCGTGGACCAGGAGACGCGGTCGAGGCGGGCGAGCGCGTCCTCGTCGTCGTGGGTGGCGAAACGTATGTACGGAACCGGCATGGGGGCCACAGTACGGCGACCGGCGCAGTCCGACCGTGTGGTGCGGCCGCGCACCCGGCAGGATGTTCCCATGAACGCTGACGCACCACTGGACGGCGACGAACCGCTCGACACCGCTGCGTCCCTGGGCGGCGAGGCCGAGGGGGCACCGGCTCCCGGTTCCCGGATCGCGATCGCCGGGGCTTCCGGGCTGATCGGTTCGGCACTGGTGCGCTCGCTGCGGGCGGACGGGTACGAGGTGGTCCGGCTCGTACGACGGACCCCGCGGGGCAGGGACGAGGTGCGGTGGGACCCGGAGGCCCAGCAGGTGGACACGGCGGGGCTGGCCGGGTGTGCGGCGGTGGTGAACCTCGCCGGGGCCGGGGTGGCGTCGCACCGCTGGACGGCTGCGTACAAGGTGAAGCTCCGGGCCGGGCGGGTGCTGGGGACGGCGGCGCTCGCCGAGGCGGTGGCCTCGCTCGACGTGCCGCCGCGTGTCTTCGTGAACGGCAGTGCGATCGGGTTCTACGGGGACACGGGGGACCGGACGGTCGACGAGTCGTCGCCGCCGGGTGAGGGGTTCCTCCCCTCGCTCTGTGTGGAGTGGGAGGAGGCGACGGCCGCGGCGCGGGAGGCGGGGGTCCGGACGGTGCTCGCCCGTACGGGTCTGGTGGTGGCGCGTGGTGGTGGGGCGTGGGGTCCGCTGTTCCCTCTCTTCCAGGCGGGCCTGGGTGGCCGTCTCGGGAACGGCCGCCAGTACTGGAGCTTCATCTCGCTGCACGACGAGGTGGCCGCCCTCCGGCACCTCATCGACGCGCCGTCGCTGTCGGGGCCGGTGAACCTGACGGCTCCCGAGCCGGTGACGAACCGCGAGGTGACGGCCGTGATGGGGCGCGTCCTGCGTCGCCCGACGCTCTTCTCCGTCCCCTCCCCCGCGCTCCGGCTCGTCCTCGGCGAGGTCGCCGGTGACATCCTCTGCAGCACGCGGGCCGTCCCGACGCGACTCCTGGACTCCGGCTTCGCGTTCGCGTTTCCGACGGTGGAGTCAGCGGTACGGGCAGCGCTGCGCTGAGCTGAACGGGTCTGCCCCCGTTTCGGGGGCCGGCCCCCGCACGTATTCAGCCCGTCCGGCGTTTGAGGACGAGGCCGTTCAGGTCGATGAACCACCCACCCACACACACAACCCACCCACCCC
>NZ_VMNX01000283.1 GCF_009377235.1 Streptomyces acidicola | reverse complement strand
CGCGGCATTGCCACCCGCTATGACAAGACCCCCGAGAGCTACCTTGCCGGACTCCACCTACGAGGCGCCGTCATCTGGATCCGCAGCCTTCAGCCAAGTCGCTGATCACGACTCCGTACAGGCCCTAGTGCGCGGCCGGGCTGAGGCGGGGCCCCTCCGGCGCAGGGGGCGCTCCCCGCCGGTCGGGCCCCGCCGCCGTGTCGCGGGGAGCCGGTCAGCCCTGGGGGGCCGCGGCCCGCAGGGCGATGCGGTGCTCACCCGCGTACACGTTCATGGAGGCGCCCCGAAGGAAGCCGACCAGGGTCAGGCCCGTCTCCGCGGCCAGGTCGACCGCCAGGGACGACGGGGCCGAGACCGCCGCGAGCACCGGGAGGCCGGCCATCACCGCCTTCTGCGCGAGCTCGAAGGACGCCCGTCCCGAGACCAACAGGATCGTCCGGGACAGCGGGAGCGCGCCGCTTTGCAGCGCGCGCCCCACCAGCTTGTCCACCGCGTTGTGGCGGCCCACGTCCTCCCGTATGTCGAGGAGCTCGCCGTCCTCACGGAACAGGGCCGCCGCGTGCAGGCCCCCGGTCCGGTCGAAAATCCGCTGGGCCGCGCGCAGCCGGTCGGGGAGGCTCGCGAGCAACTCGGGTTCCAACCGCACCGGGGGAGTACTGTTGCCCTCCGTTTCGTCGATCGACCAGCGGGTCGTCGTACGGACCGCGTCCAGGCTCGCCTTTCCGCACAGCCCGCAGGACGATGTCGTGTACACGTTCCGTTCGAGCGTGATGTCCGGGATGACGACGCCGGGAGCCGTCTTCACGTCCACGATGTTGTACGTGTTCGAACCGTCCACCATGGCACCCGCGCAGTACACGATGTTCTGCAGTTCGTCCGCCGCGCCCAGCACCCCCTCGCTCACCAGGAAGCCCGCCGCCAGCGCGAAGTCGTCGCCCGGGGTGCGCATGGTGATCGCGAGGGGCTTGCCGTTGAGCCGGATCTCCAGGGGTTCCTCGGCGACGAGCGTGTCCGGGCGGGCGGAGACCACTCCGTCCCGGATGCGGATCACCTTGCGTCGTTCCGTCACTCGTCCCATGTCCCCATCAGCCCCGATCAGTCCCGGTTCGGTACGTGCTGGTGGCCGAAGCGGCCCTTGACGCGGAGGTTGCCATGGGCCACCGGGTCCTCCCACTCCGAAGCCGGAGGACCGAGTACCGCCGCGATCGGCAGCTTCTCGATCCGGATCGCCGAGGCCTTGAACTCCGCGGTCCCCGCGATCGGACAACTGGCCTTCTGCGTCAGCCGGCCGGCGTTCACCTCGTCCCGAAGGCGCATGGTCATGAACGCCAGCCCGGGCCGTAATGCCGTGTCCACCCACACCGGTGCCACCATCGAGCCGCGCCGTGTGGCGATCCGGACCTCCTCACCGACCACCACGCCGTAGTGCTCGGCGTCCTCCGGGCACAGCTCGACGTACTCACCACGCCGCAGCGGCGAAGCGAAACTGCCGGCCTGCGCACTGGTGTTGTACGACTCGTCGAGGCGGCGTCCCGTGGTGAGCCGGATCGGGTACCGCTCGTCCGTCAGGTCCACGGGCGGGTCGTACGGGACGAGTCCGAAGGGCACGCGCAGATCCCGCTCGGCCGACGACACCGACCTCACCTCGTTCCGGACGGTCTCGGCATACGCGTGGTCCCAGTCGTGACCGAGGCGCGCGGCGACGTCGCAGAGGATGTCGATGCCGTCGCGGGCCTCGCCCGGCACGGTGACCGCCCCGTGGACCGGTGGAACTCGCTGCTCGTTGCTGGTGGTTGTGCCATCCGCCTCCGCCGGCCCAGCGGTCGAGGGCAGCACGACGTCCGCCAGCTCCGCTGTCTTCGTCAGGAAGGTGTCCTGCACGACGAGGAAGTCGAGGGCGCGCAGCCGCCGCACCGCCTGCTCGCCGTCGGCCGCTGACTGCGCCAGGTCCTCGCCGATGCAGTAAACGGCCTTGAGCGTGCCCTCCTCCATGGCCTCGAACATCTCCGTCAGCTTCAGCCCGTGGTGCACGTCGTCCTGCCCGCACAAGGTCTGGAGCCCGGAACCGTGGCGGCCCACGTGGCCGACCAGCAGGGACAGACTGATCAGTGCGCCTACGCTGTCCGAGGCGTTGTGGTGCTCTGTGATGCCCGGCGGCCGGCACAGGCCGCCGCGCTCGCCGCGGGCGTACGCGTGTGCCAACTCCCTTATGGCGGAGGCCGGTACGCCCGTCACTTTCTCCGCGAGCGACAGCGTCCAGTCCTCGACGAGCTGCCGGTACTCCTCGAAGCCGGTCGTCGCCCGTTCGATGAAGGTGTGGTCGGCGAGGCCCGCTCGGATGATCTCCCGGCCGATCGCGTGAGCCATGGGGATGTCGGTGCCGGCGTTCGGCCTCAGCCGGGCCTCCGTCCGCTCGGCGGTCGGTGTGTGACAGGTGAGGTTGCAGGAGCCCACGTTGTCCGTGCCCATGACGACTCGCGCGAACTTCTGCGCCACGTGGTTCATTCCATGGGGCGCGCGGGCGCAGGAGAGCACTCCGGAGGCGCCGCACGCCCGGCTCAGCCCCTGGGCGACGCGGGTCAGCGCGTCGTCCCAGTCGACCTGCCGAAAGGGCTCGTCGCGCGAGTCCCGGACCAGCGGCCGGGTGAGCCGGGCGTGGGCCATCAGGCCGTGTCCGCTCACGCCGCGGTCCGCAGCGCGAGCAGATCCGAGATGGCGTGGACGGTACGGAGCGTCGGCACCGGAACCTCGGTGATCTCCGCCAGCTCGACAACGGCCGCGAGGAGTACGTCGAGTTCGAGCGGTTTGCCGCGCTCCAGGTCCTGGAGCGTGGAGGTGCGGTGGTCGCCGACGCGCTCGGCCCCGGCCAGGCGGCGCTCGATGGAGACGCCGACCTCGCAGCCGTGGGCCTCGGCGACGGCGAGCGTTTCTTTCATCATGATCTCGATGACCTGGCGGGTGCCGCCGTGCAGGCACATCTGCCGCATGGTGGCGCGGGCCAGCGCGCTGATCGGGTTGAAGGAGATGTTGCCGAGCAGCTTGAGCCAGATGTCGTTGCGCAGGTCGGGCTCGACCGGACACTTGAGCCCGCCTGCCTGCATGGCCTCGCTGAGTGCCAGACAGCGGATCGAGACACTGCGGTCGGGCTCGCCGATGGAGAACCGGGTGCCTTCGAGGTGTCGTACGACTCCAGGGCCCTCCAGCTCGGTTGCGGCGTAGACGACACACCCGATGGCCCGTTCGGGCGCGAGCACCGCACTGACCGCGCCGTCCGGGTCCACGCTCTCGACACGGTGCCCGTCGTGGGGGCCGCCGTGCCGGTGGAAGTACCACCAGGGAATGCCGTTCTGGGCGGCCACCACCGCCGTCGTCTCATGGAGCAGGGGCTCGATCAGCGGCCCGCACGCCGCGTACGAGTTGGCCTTCAGGCCCAGGAAGACGAAGTCGACCGGGCCGATCTCGGCCGGGTCGTCGGTGGCATGGGCGCGCGCGGTGAAGTCGCCGCGCGGGCTGAGGACTCTGACGCCGTGCTGCCTCATGGCCGCCAGATGCGGTCCACGGGCGACGAGATGCACATCCGCGCCTGCGCGGTGGAGGGCGGCGCCGACGTAGGCGCCGATCGCACCGGCGCCGAGAACTGCAACTTTCACTGTGTGGCGCTCCGTTCGGTCGAGGGTACCGAGGAACTGCCGAACTCTTGTCGACGGAATATTGTCTACAGGATGGAGGTGTCGCCAGCAAGGGTTAGGACAGCACTCGAACGCCTTGTGTGAGAGAAACGCGGGCGGGCGGGCCTGCGCGGGACGGATCCTCCGCTGTCCGTGAGCTGCCCGTACCCCCGGCGTGACGAGTCCGGCTCCTGCGTCTCCTGGCGTTTTGTGCGCCGTGGACTGTAGGCAAAAGACACATCATAATTGGCCTTCATCTTGCAGCGACGCTGCCCAGGAGGGACCGCGATGTTGCCGACGACAGGACTGCCGCAGGGTGCCGTGCCCAAGCTCGAGCGGCCCGGTCCGCTGCGCGACCGTGTCTACGAGGCTCTGCTCGAACTCATCACCACCCGCGCCCTCCAGCCGGGCCAGCACCTCGTCGAGAGCGAACTCGCCGGGCATCTCGGGGTGTCCCGGCAGCCTGTGCGTGAGGCGCTGCAGCGCCTCAGTACCGAGAACTGGGTCGATCTGCGGCCCGCCCAGGGCGCGTTCGTGCACGAACCGACCGAGGCGGAGGCGGACCAGCTCCTCACGGTGCGTACCCTCCTGGAGGCCGAGGCCGCCCGTCTCGCCGCCGCCCATGCGAGGGCCGAGGCCATCATCGCGCTGGAGGAGTTGTGCACGGAGGGCGAGCGCGCGGTCGCCGCCGACGACGTGGACGGCGCGGTCGCGATGAATGCCCGGCTCCACGCGAAGATCATGGAACTCGCAGGCAACGAGGTTCTCGCCGAGTTGGCCGCGCGGGTCGACCGGCGTGTCCGCTGGTACTACACGCCGGTCGCCCGGCAGCGCGGACAGCAGTCCTGGACCGAACACCGTGAGCTGATCGCGGCGATCACGGCCCGCGACGAGCGGCGCGCCACGGCGATCATGCGTGCCCACACGGAACACACGCGGAAGATGTACCACGAGCGCGAGAAGTAGGAGGGCGGCCGGGCTCGCTCACGAGAACACGCTCCAGCACTCGGTGACAGGTCGCCAGAACGCCGCGGGCGCGGGGGAAACCACAGGTTGTACCGTCCTCCTGGCCTTCACCACGTGCGCCACGGATCGGGCGGCCCTTCCCCACGACGCCCGTCGTGGGGAAGGGCCGCCCGATGTCCGGGCTCCCTTGCCCAGGCCGCTTGCTGCTGCGGTACCGACGTGGCGCCTCGGGGCCGCCCCGGCTGCCGCGGCAGCCGTGCGATGAACGGCAGCGATCCGTAGGCGAACCCGCCGTTGACGAGGCCGGCCCCGACGCCGCCGACGACGCCGAATCCGAGGATCGCGAGCCATACGTTGCTCAGATGCGACAGGGCGAGGAACCCGGCGATGCACATGACCCCGCCGACGTACATCGCGGCGCGGACGGTCAGGATCCCCTTCTCGCACGGCCGGCCCGCCGGGAAGGCGATGCCGGCCTGGAAGAAGACCCGGACACGGCCATCATGGCGATCCACGGCAGATACACCATGAGCTTGCGGGAGTGACCGAGGATGTCCCGGTCGGTCTCGCCGACGCGGTGGACGCG
Source organism: Streptomyces acidicola (assembly GCF_009377235.1). Classification (GTDB taxonomy): domain Bacteria; phylum Actinomycetota; class Actinomycetes; order Streptomycetales; family Streptomycetaceae; genus Streptomyces; species Streptomyces acidicola. Next base: position 5,960 of record NZ_VMNX01000283.1, on the reverse strand, counting down.
GCCGCAGGAGTCGGTCACTTCACGGTAGGGACGGTTCGCGGCGTCGGGGTGCTGTCGAGCTGTTCTGCACGACGGGTCGGCCGTCATGTCACGCCGTCTCCTTGCCCGGCTTGTGCTGGTCGGTCGCGATGCGCTGTGCCTTGGGACGTCCGGGCGGGTGCAGGAACAGGGCGACGAAGCCCGCGAAGAGGGAGATCGAGCCGGCCAGGATGAACGCGCCGGAGTAGTCCCAGGCACCGACCACGACGGCGCCCATGCCGGAGCCGAGCAGGCCGGAGACCAGCTTCGACGAGTACACCAGGCCGTAGTTGGAGGCGTTGTTGTTCTCACCGAAGTAGTCGGCGGTCATGGCGGCGAACATGGGGAAGATGGCGCCGCCGCCGAAGCCGGAGATCGACGAGAAGAGCAGGAAGAGAGGCAGGTTGCCGATGTTCCCGGAGAACAGGATGCCGTACTGCGACAGTCCGAGGACGATGCAGACGAAGATCAGGCACTGTTTGCGGCCGTAGCGGTCGGAGAGCCAGCCGATCACGCCGCGGCCCGTGCCGTTCACGATCGCCTTCAGGGACATCGCGGTCGCCACGATGCCGCCCGCGAAGCCCGCCTCGTCCCCGAAGGGCACCTGGAAGGCTATGCCGAAGATGTTCACACCCGAGGTACACAGCAGGCAGAACCACATGAGGGCCACGCGGCCGGTCTGCCACGCCTCCTTGGGGGTGTACTGGTGCACGGCCGGCGGGTTCTTCTCCAGCGCGCGCCGGGCACGTGCGTCGTCGGGCTTCTTCAGCGGGTCGACGTCGGCCGGCCACCAGTTCTTCGGCGGGTCCTGGAAGAAGTGGCCCGCCACCGCGACGACCGCGGCCAGGAAGAGGCCCACGGAGACCAGCACCCAGCGGAAGTTGGTGAGGTCCATGTAACCGGTGAAGAGGAAGACGAAGGGTACGGAGCCGTAGGCGAAACCGCCGTTCACGAAGCCCGTCTTGCCGCCCTTGCGCTCCGGATACCACTTGGCGACCATGTTCACGCAGGTCGCGTAGACCATGCCCGCGCCCATGCCGCTGAACATGCCGAAGCCGATGTACGCGACGACCACATGCGGCGCGTACGCCAGCGAGAGGTAACCCAGTAGCGTGCCGAGCGCGCCGAACATCATCGCCCAGCGGGCCGGAAGTTTGCCGCTCTCGCGCAGCTTGCCCGCGGGGAAGGCCACCGCCGCCTGGAAGAAGACCCAGACGCCCAGCATCCAGAAGATGTGCGCGCTGCTCCAGCTGTGCGCCGTGTGCAGCGTGTCCTCGGCCGACGCGAACGCGTACTCGGCCGAGCTGATGCCCATCATGCCGACCCACGGCAGGATGACCATCCACTTGCGTTTGCGCCCCATGATGTCGATGTCGGTCTCACCGACGCGGAAGACGCGTCCGTTCGCGTCGGTCACCTCACGGTAGGGAACTGATGTGGGGAGGTCGGTCGTTGTCATGTTGTGTTGCAACTCCTTGCGTCGAAAGATCTGGCCAGCGCCCCCTGTCCCATGCCTTTCGTGCGCACGCGGGTCCCGGGGCCGGCCGACGCGCACCGTCGGCCGACTCCTCACCCACTCATCTCATGAAGCACCGCCCAACAGCCCTGCGGCACGGGTCCGGCGGTACTGCGCGCCGAGCCCGGCCACTGGCTTCTCGGTCCTGTACGGGCAAGCCACGACCCCTCGTTCGCCGGGTAGTGGCAGGTCTCGCCGGTCGTCGGCTCCTCGCCCGCTCCTCTGTCGTTGAGTCAGATCACTCTCTGCGCTTTGAGGAGCGGCAACTCCTTGCTGCAGAAGCCGAGTTCGCCGGCCGGTAGCAGTCCCGCCGGTCGCCGAGCAGCGGGGACCGCTCGATCTCGGCAGGGGATTCGGACAGTTTCAGCGGGTCGCCCACGAACTCGGATGTCACCGGGCTCACCTCACTTGTCCGTTGCTCTGAACGTTCTGGCGGTGCTGTGCGTGTGGGCCCTGACACATTGCATACAGTCGACGAATACTGTATGAAGATGGTTATCCCGCATCCGATGGGTGGATGTCCAGGGGGCGTGCAGCACTTTTAAGACGGGGAGCCGAATCCTGGGCCTGTGCGAGCACAGGTCTCCACATCCGGCACGCTCGCCTGCCAACTCATCAGCCGGGAACGGAACGTGACGTCGCAGGGTTGACGCGGCGTGACTGCTGCAAACAGTCCGGCCTCACCTCGCTCCTCCCTGTGTACGCGGCCCTTGGTCGCGCCGGCACGCATTCTGCGGATCAGATCAGCAGATGCCGGGCCCCGCCCCCGACTGTGCACCGAGAGCGGAGACATCGCATGGCAACCACCCTCAACCCCACCTCACTTGTGCTGAAGTCCGGCACATCCTGGAACGACGCATGGCAGCGATGCCTCACCGCTGCTCCTGAGGCGTTCCGCGAAGACCGTGTCCTGAACCTCTGGGGCGCTGCCTGGCAGGCGGACGGCCGGGCTCTGCCCGCGACCAGCCCGGTCGACGGCAGCCCGATCGCGGGCCCGCCCCGCCTGGACGGTGTCACCGCCCAGCAGGCGGTGCGGGCTTCGCTCGATCAGCACCGCGCCTGGCGCCATGTGCCCCTGGAGGAACGCCGTGCGCGTGTGGCGGCGACCCTCGACGCGCTCACCGAGCACCGTGAACTGCTCGCACTCCTTCTGGTCTGGGAGATCGGCAAGCCCTGGCGGCTCGCGCAAGCCGACGTGGATCGGGCGATCGACGGCGTGCGCTGGTACGTCGACGGCGTCGAGCCCATGGTGGAGGGCAGGGCTTCGCTCGACGGACCCGTGTCCAACATCGCGAGCTGGAACTACCCGATGAGCGTGCTCGTCCACGCGATGCTGGTACAGGCACTGGCCGGCAACGCGGTCATCGCCAAGACCCCGACCGACGGCGGTGTCGCCTGCCTCACCCTGGCCGCGGCGCTCGCCGCGCGTGAGGGGGTCCCCGTCACCCTCGTCAGCGGCAGCGGAGGCGAGCTGTCGGAGGCGCTGGTGCGGGCTCCCGAGATCGGCTGCGTCTCCTTCGTCGGGGGCCGCGACACGGGCGCGGCGGTGGCCACGGCCGTCGCCGACCTCGGCAAGCGACATGTACTCGAACAGGAGGGCCTGAACACCTGGGGCATCTGGAACTACACGGACTGGGACGCCCTGACGACCGTCATCCCCAAGCTCTTCGACTACGGCAAGCAGCGCTGCACGGCCTACCCGCGCTTCGTCGTCCAGCGCGCGCTGTTCGACGAGTTCCTGGCCGCGTACCTGCCGGCCGTTCGTTCCCTGCGGGTCGGTCACCCGCTCGCGGTCGAGCACCCCGACGACCCGTACCCGGCACTCGACTTCGGGCCGCTGATCAACGCGGCGAAGGCCAAGGAACTGCGCGACCAGGTCGCCGAGGCCATCGACCGAGGGGCCGTCCCGCTGCACCGCGGCGAGCTGAGCGAAGCCCGCTTCCTGTCCGGCCAGGACATGGCGGCGTATGTCCAGCCGGTCACGCTCCTCAACCCGCCGCCCTCCTCGCCGCTGCACCATGCCGAACCGTTCGGCCCGGTCGACACCATCGTCCTGGTCGACACCGAGGCCGAGTTGCTCGCCGCCATGAACGCGTCGAACGGCGCCCTGGTCGCCACGCTGTCCACGGACGACCAGGCGACGTTCGACCGCCTTGCCCCGCAGATCCGCGCGTTCAAGGTCGGCCACGGCAAGCCCCGCTCCCGGGGCGACCGTGACGAGTTGTTCGGCGGGTTCGGCGCGTCCTGGCGCGGTGCGTTCGTGGGCGGGGAGCTGCTGATACGTGCGGTGACGCAGGGGCCGGCGGGGGAACGGCTGCCCGGGAACTTCCCGGACTACCACCTCATGCCGTGAGGTGCGGTCGGGCGGCGCCCGAATCGGGGCGCTGCCCGACGGGGGCTCGATGGATGGCGACGTACACACGACGACGTACACACGACGACGTACAAGTGAGGTGGCGATCATGACGAAAGCTCTTGAGGGCATCCGTGTACTGGACATGACCCATGTCCAGTCCGGGCCGTCCGCGACCCAGTTGCTCGCGTGGCTCGGCGCGGACGTCGTGAAGCTGGAAGCGCCGACCGGGGACATCACGCGCAAGCAGTTGCGAGATCTCCCGGACGTCGACTCCCTCTACTTCACGATGCTCAACTCCAACAAGCGGAGCATCACCCTCAACACCAAGACCGAGCGCGGCAAGGAACTTCTCACCGAGCTGATCCGGCGTTCCGACGTCATGGTCGAGAACTTCGGACCGGGCGCGGTCGACCGCATGGGGTTCACCTGGGACCGCATCCAGGAGATCAATCCGCGTATCGTCTATGCCTCCATCAAGGGGTTCGGCGAAGGCCCGTACACCAACTTCAAGGCGTACGAGGTCGTCGCGCAGGCCATGGGCGGGTCGATGTCGACCACCGGGTTCGAGGACGGGCCGCCGCTGGCGACGGGGGCCCAGATCGGGGACTCGGGCACGGGCATCCACGCCGTGGCGGGGATTCTCGCGGCGCTGTTCCAGCGGGAGAACACCGGGCGCGGTCAGCGGGTCAACGTGGCCATGCAGCACGCCGTGCTCAACCTCTGCCGGGTGAAGCTGCGCGATCAGCAGCGCCTGGCCCATGGCCCGCTCGCTGAATATCCCAACGAGGACTTCGGCACGGAAGTACCCCGCTCGGGAAACGCGTCCGGCGGCGGTCAGCCCGGCTGGGCGGTCAAGTGCGCGCCGGGCGGACCGAACGACTACGTCTACGTCATCGTGCAGCCCGTCGGCTGGAAACCGCTCAGCGAGCTCATCGGCCGGCCCGAGCTCGCCGACGACCCCGAGTGGTCGACGCCCGAGACCCGGCTGCCGAAGCTGAACAAGATGTTCCAGCTCATCGAGGAATGGACCAGCACCCTCCCCAAGTGGGAGGTGCTGGAGAAGCTCAACGCCCACAACATCCCGTGCGGGCCGATCCTCTCCACCGAGGAGATCATCGAGGACCCGTCACTGGCCGCCAACGAGATGGTCGTCAAGGTTCCGCACCCCGAGCGAGGCGAGTACCTGACTGTGGGCAACCCGCTGAAACTGTCCGATTCGCCCGTGGACGTGACCAGTTCGCCGCTGCTCGGCGAGCACAACGAAGAGATCTACATCGCCGAACTCGGCCTCGACCATGAGGAGTTGCCGCTCCTCAAGGCGAACGGAGTGATCTGATCGACGACGGCTGATGCCGCGCCTGCACTTCCACTCCGTCCCGGCCCAGGGCTTGTCCGGCGGATCGCGACCTGATCCGCGGGACAGGCCCCGGGCGTCCACCGCCGCGCCCGGGACGGCCCTCGCCCTGCCCCGTTCGAACCCGACCTGAGTGAGGTAGCCCAGCGTGTCGACATCAGCACCCCGTTTCGCCCGGCCCACCCGCAGCGCATCCGGCACCGAGACGGTCATCGACCGGCTCGTGGAGTCCAACCGTGCCTACGCCGCCGGATTCGTCGACCCGGGTATGGATGCCCGGCCGGTCCTGCGCGTGGCCGTCGTGGCCTGCATGGATGCCCGCATCGACCTGCACGCCGCGCTCGGCCTGGAGCTCGGCGACTGTCACACCGTCCGCAACGCGGGCGGTGTGGTCACCGACGACACGATCCGCTCCCTGACGATCAGCCAGCGTGCGCTCGGCACCCGCAGCGTCGTACTCATCCACCACACCGGCTGCGGTCTGCAGAGCCTGACCGAGGAGTTCCGGCACGAGCTGGAGATGGAGGTCGGACAGCGGCCGGCCTGGGCGGTGGAGGCATTCCGGGACGTCGACCAGGACGTACGGCAGTCGATGCAACGGGTGCGCACCTCGCCGTTCCTGCCGCACACCGATGACGTCCGGGGCTTCGTTTTCGACGTGTCGACGGGGCTGCTGCGGGAGATCGCCCCGCGGACCTGAGTGCCCTGTCCCGCCC
>NZ_VMNX01000282.1 GCF_009377235.1 Streptomyces acidicola | reverse complement strand
GAGTACGAGGGGGCCGTGGGGCGGGGCTACCTGGGCCGAGGCTGCGTGGGCCGGGGGTATGTGAACCCGGCGCCCGTCATGGAGGACCGCCACATGGTCCGCGACCCCATGGTCGACGTAAACAGCCTCGAAGACCCCATAGGGCGCGCCCTTTCCCGGTGGGGCCAGCACATGGAACCCCGGGTAGCTCGCGAGTGCCAGTTCCACGGCGGCCCCGCTGAGCGCCCGCCCCACGACAGCCTGGTCCGGGTCGCGCACGACGAGCCGCAGCAGCGCGCTCGCGGTCTCCTCGGTGGGCGCGTCGGGGTGGTCGGTACGGGCGAAAGACCAGGTGACAGACGCCGGGCGGGACTTGGCCGCGTTCAGCGCGGTCTCCAGCTGGTCGCGCACCAGGGCGGCCTTCTTCTCGATGTCCAGCCCGGTCAGGACGAACACGACCTCGTTGCGGTAGCCGCCGATCCGGTTGAGGCCGACCTTGAGGGTGGGGGGCGGGGCCTCGCCGCGCACGCCGGTGATCCGTACGCGGTCGGGGCCCTCCTGGGTCAGTTCGACCGTGTCCAGCCGGGCGGTGACGTCGGGGCCCGCGTACCGGGCGCCGGCCGTCTCGTACAGGAGCTGCGCGGTGACCGTGCCGACGTCCACCACACCGCCCGTCCCCGGGTGTTTGGTGATGACGGCGGTGCCGTCCTCGTGGATTTCGGCGAGAGGGAAGCCCGGGTGGCGCAGTCGTCGTACGTCGTGGTCGGTGAAGAAGGCGTAATTGCCGCCGGTGGCCTGGGTGCCGCACTCCAGCACATGCCCGGCCACGACGGCGCCCGCGAGCCGGTCGTGGGCGTCCGATGTCCAGCCGAAGTGGGCGGCGGCCGGGCCGGTGACGAGGGCAGCGTCGGTGACCCGCCCGGTGACGACGACATCGGCGCCCTCCCGCAGGCAGGCCGCGATGCCGAACCCGCCGAGGTAGGCGTGCGCGGCGAGGGCACCTGAATGGCGGTGCGTGAGGTCGTCGCCCTCGACGTGGGCCACTCTGGCCCGGATACCGAGGCGGTCCGCCAACTCCCTTACGGCGTCGGCGAGTCCGGCCGGGTTGAGCCCTCCTGCGTTGGTGACGATCCGGACGCCTCGCTCGTGGGCGAGGCCGAGGCACTCCTCCAGTTGGCCGAGGAAGGTGCGGGCGTAGCCGGCGGCCGGGTCCTTCAGACGGTCACGGCCCAGGATCAGCATGGTCAGCTCGGCGAGGTAGTCGCCGGTGAGGACGTCGAGTTCGCCGCCGGTGAGCATCTCGCGCATCGCGTCGAAGCGGTCGCCGTAGAAGCCGGAGGCGTTGCCGATGCGCAGGGGCGGCGGGGTCACTGGGCGTCCGCCGTCGGGGGCCGCCCTGCGCCCGACGTCCCCAGGAGCCGTCCTGCCCCCGACGTCCCCAGGGGCCGTCCTGCCCCCGACGTCCTCGGGGGCCGTCCTGAGCCCGGTGGTCCCGCAAAGGCCTGGGCGATGTCCAGCCAGCGGTCGGCATCGGGGCCCTCGGCGCGTACGGCGAGGTCGGCGCGGTGGGCCCGCCGGGTGGCCAGGAGGCAGAAGTCGAGCGCGGGACCGGTGACCCGCTGGGCGGCGTCCTCGGGACCGTACGTCCGCAGGTCGCCGGAAGGCCCGACGAGCTCGACGCGGAACTCCTCGGCGGGTGCGGGAAGACCGTGCGTCCCGAAGGCGAAGTCCCTCGCGCGCACCCCGATCCAGGCCACATGCCGGAGCCGGTCCGTGGGTGTGCGCACCACACCCAGCGCGTCCGCGATGTCCTGGCCGTGGGCCCAGGTCTCCATCAACCGCGCGGTGGCCATGGAGGCGGCCGACATGGGCGGGCCGTACCAGGGGAAGCGCTTCTTTGTGGGGGCGGCTTCCAGGGTCCTGGCGAGTGCCTGCCGTCCGGCCCTCCAGTCGGCGAGGATTCGGGCGGGGGGCCTCGCGGCGCCCTCCTCCGCCCCCGCGTCGACGAACCGGTCCGGTGCGGCGAGGGCCTTCTCCACCTCGCCCGCGAAGGCCTCCGGGTCCGTCATGGCGAGCAGCGCGGAGCGGTCGGTCCAGGCGAGGTGGGCGATCTGGTGGGCGATGGTCCAGCCCGCGGCGGGAGTGGCGAGCGCCCACTGCTCCTCGCTCAACTCCCCCACGAGGGCGTCGAGTTCCTCGCTCTCCCGCTCCAGATCACCGAACACGTCCACGGTGACGCTCCCTCGGGCACGACGGTGTGTGCTCGGGAGCATGCCAGCGGGGACAGAAACAAGCAAGCGTGCTTGCATTTTTGGGTGCACGCCGGGGGGTGAGCCAGGGAGAGTGGACACGGCAGGGAGGGTCGAGGCCGGATCTCGCCGGGCCGCGACCCACAGCCCCCACCCGGTCCATTACTGTGTACGAATCAGTGCACTACACTGAACAAGTCCCGCTCGCCCCTCCTGGACGGCCCCCGTGAACCTCCCCAGCGCTGACCAGCCCGCATCCGCACCCGCGACCACGCCCGTGGCCGCACCCACGCCTACGCCCGCCGTGGCCGCCGCACCCACGTCGGCAGGCCCGCCACGGGGGCGGGGCGCCCTCGGGCCGGTCGGGCTTGTGCTGGCCGGGGGGATCTCGGTGCAGTTCGGCGCGGCGCTGGCCGTGAGCCTGATGCCGCGGGCCGGGGCGTTCGGGGTGGTGACGCTGCGGCTGGTGGTGGCCGCCGTCGTGCTGCTCATCGTCTGCCGGCCCCGGTTGCGGGGGCACTCGCGGACCGACTGGGGCACGGTGATCGTCTTCGGCATCACGATGGCCGCGATGAACGGCCTCTTCTACCAAGCAGTCGACCGTATCCCTCTCGGCCCCGCCGTCACGCTGGAGGTACTCGGCCCGCTCGCGCTGTCCGTGCTCGCGTCGCGCCGCGCGGTGAACCTGCTCTGGGCCGGGCTGGCGCTCGGCGGAGTGTTCCTGCTCAGCGGCGGGGGCTTCGGCGACCTGGACCCGGTGGGTGTGGCCTTCGCCCTGGGCGCCGGGGCCATGTGGGCGACGTACATCGTCTTCAGCGCGCGTACGGGGCGCCGCTTCCCGCAGGCCGACGGACTGGCGCTGGCCCTGGCGGTCGCGGCGGTGCTGATCCTGCCGTTCGGGATCGTCGAGTCCGGGGCACGGCTGCTCGACCCGGTCACGATCGCGCTGGGCGCCGCCATCGCCGTACTGTCGTCCGTCCTGCCGTACACGCTGGAGCTCCTCGCGCTGCGCCGGCTGCCCGCCTCCACCTTCGCCATCCTCATGAGCCTCGAACCGGGCATCGCCGCCACCGCCGGTTTCCTGGTCCTCAGCCAGGCCCTCTCCATCACCGAGGCCCTCGCCATCGCGCTGGTCATCGCGGCGAGCATGGGGGCGGTACGGACGCAGGTGGGGCGGGGGAAGGCGAAGGCGGCGCAAGGGTGAGTGGACCCCCGGGTCCCCGACGGGTAGGCCAGGTCCAGGGCTTTGAGCAGGGCCCGCCAGGAGCCCTTGCGGGGTGCGCCAGGGGGCAGGAGCCTACATCCGCTTGACCGCCAGCACTCGGTCTCAGCGGCGCGACATGTACAGAGCCAGCGCCTTGTGCAGCAGCAGGTTGAGCGGGAAGTCCCACTCTCCGAGGTACTCCACCGCCTGTCCGCCCGTGCCCACCTTGAAGCGGAGGAGGCCGAGGAGGTGACTGGAGTCGTCCAGGGTGTCGGTGATGCCGCGCAGGTCGTAGACGGAGGCGCCGAGCTCGTGGGCGTCGGTCATCATGCGCCACTGGATGGCGTTGCTGGGCTGAACCTCGCGCTTGCGGCTCGTCGAGGCGCCGTACGAGTACCAGACGTGCCCGCCGACCGTCAGCATCGTGGCCGCCGCGAGGACGTCGCCCTCGTGATGGGCGAGGTAGAGGCGCATACGGTCGGGGTCCTCGGCCGTGAGCACCCGCCACATGCGCTGGAAGTACGGGAGGGCGCGCGGGACGAAACGATCGCGCCCCGCGGTCTCGACGTACAACTCGTGGAAGGCGGGCAGGTCGTCGTAGCCGCCCTGGACCACCTTCACACCCGACTTGTCGGCCTTCTTGATGTTGCGGCGCCACTGCTGGTTGAAGCCGGAGCGGATGTCCTCCAGCGTCCGACCGGCGAACGGGACCTGGAACACGTACCGCGGCTGGCCCGGCGCGAAGCCGTCCTCGCCGCCCGGGTCCGGCTGATGCCAGCCCGTCCGGCGGAGTTCGTCGGCCACCGCCGCGGCCCGTTCGTCGTGCTCCGTGGCCCGCGTCCCGCGCAGCCGCCGGGCCGCCGGGTCCGCGATCGCCGCCTTGACCGTGTCCGCACTCCAGCGCCTTACGACCACGGGCGGGCCCATCTTCACGGAGAACGCCCCGCGCGACTTCAGGTACGCCAGCATCGGCTCCAGCCAGCGCTCCGCGAGGTCGGGCGCGTACCAGTCGATGACCGGGCCCTCGGGCAGGTACGCGAGGTGGCGCCGCAGCTTCGGCAAGGGGCGCCGCATCAGAACCAGGCCCACCCCCACCAGTCGGCCGTCCTCCTCGAACCACCCCAGACTCTCCGCCCGCCAGTCCGACTTCACATCGCCCCACGACGGCACCTGCATGTGGCTGGCCGAGGGGAGGGACTTCACGAACGCCAGGTGCTCGTCCCGGGTGATGGCCTGGAGGCGGAGCGGCATGCGGGGCTCCTCGTGGCGTGGTCGCGCTGCGTTGGTCGGATCGTCAGCCTAGGCACGCCGACTCACGGATGGCCGGTCGCCGCGCGGGGCGACCTGTCACCCCTGGTGGTGTGTTCGCCGAGTCGGCCGACTTAAGAACCCCTAACGAAATGGGGTGGCGGATGCACTCCGGCGGGGCGACGATCTCTCGGTACTCGCCGATGAAGGGGAAGCTATGGGCGACATCGCTCCGAGGGAGCTCATCTCCCTCGCCGATGACGAGGGGAACAGCGTCACCGTCAACGTCCTGGGGCGCAATCCCAGGTGGGCTGCTGGGCTCGATGCCGAGATCGTCGTCGGGACGCCCTTCGTGTCCGGCCGCTGTTACCTGGCGTTGTCCTTTTCGAAGCTGGAGAGCTGGTCCGACGCATTGGACAGGCTCGATGCTGGCCAGGGGGTCGCCTGGATGGAGATGAGCAGGGGGGCGTCCATCTTCATCCAACTCACTGGCGAGCGTGACTGTCCGGAGGTGGTCGTAGAGGACGAGTCAGGATCCATGGTCACCGTGCGTGTGCCGATCGCCCTGCCAGACGACTGGATCGCCGAGCACCGACAGCGTCTGCACCAGCTGATGAAGCACTGGGTTCCGATGCTCTCAGCGTAGGGAGACAAGCCGCCGCCAGCAGATGAGCGCACATCCAAGGGTGAGGAAAGCCTCGTGGATGTCGTCCCGTATCTCCCAGCGGATCCGCAGGCGGCGGAACCAGTGCAGGTGGGCGAAGGCGCGCTCCACGACCCAGCGTTGGGTGCCCAATCCGGAACCGTGCTCGGTGCCGCGGCGGGCGATCACCGGTTTTACGCCGCGGTCCCACACGAGACGACGGTACTTGTCGTGATCGTAGCCACGCTCGCCGAGTACGACGTCGGGACGGCGCCGGGGCCGGCCGCGCTTGCCCCGCACGGGCGGCAGGGCTTCGAGCAGCGGGATGAGCTGGGTGACGTCATTGCGGTTCCCGCCGGTCAAGGTGGCGGCGAGCGGGATGCCAGACGGTGGATGATGTGGCGTCGGGCGTTGGCGTATCCGTTCACGGGGCTCACAGGCCTGCCGACGGTGGGCAGGCACGCCTGAGTCACGCCCCGGGTTGTTCTTCGGTGCCGTGAGGTGTCTCGTCCAGTCCCGGGGACAGGCCCCGCCCCGGCCGTTCCTCCAACGCCCCCGCCAGCACCTCCGCCAAGTGCCTCCCCTTCCGTCCCTCCAGCTGTACCAACTGGGTGCGGCAGGAGAAGCCGTCCGCGAGGATCACCGTGTCCTTCGTCGCCGCGCGTACCGACGGCAGGAGTTGCTCTTCCGCGCAGGCCGTCGACACGTCGTAGTGGCCCTGTTCGAAGCCGAAGTTGCCCGCGAGGCCGCAGCAGCCGCCGCTCAGTTCGCCGGTCAGGCCCGCCGCCTCGCGCAGGCGGCGCTCCGCCGCGTCGCCGAGGACCGCGTGCTGGTGGCAGTGGGTCTGGCCCACGGTCGGGCGGTTCAGCACGGGAGGGGTCCAGTGTGGGGCCTGTTGTGCCAGCGTCTCGGCGAAGGTCCGTACCAGTGCGGCCAGTTGAGCGGCTCTCGGGTCGTTGTGCAGCAGTTCCGGTACGTCCGTGCGGAGTGTCGCCGCGCAGCTCGGTTCCAGGACGACGATCGGGGCGCCGGAGTCCAGGACCGGTTCCATGAGGTCGAGCGTGCGGCGCAGTACCGTGCGGGCGCGGTCCAGTTGGCCCGTCGAGATGTATGTCAGGCCGCAGCAGGGCCGGTCCCGGCGGAGGGCCGGGCCTAGCGCGTCCCGAGGTGTTCGCGACCTTCCATCCCCTATCGGCGCCCTCGCCCAGTGGGCCGTCGGGGGCAGGGCCACGGTCAGGCCCGCCTCCTCCAGTACCCGTACGGCCGCGCGTCCCACCGACGGCGACAGGTACTCCGTGAAGGTGTCCGGCCAGAGGATCACCACCGGCCCGGCACCGGCCCCGTCGGGCACCCGCCTGCGCGCCCACCAGCGGCTGAACGGCTCCCGCGCCAGCCGGGGGATCTCCCGCTCGGCCGCGATCCCGCCGAGCCGCTTGGCCAGCCGTGCCAGTGGTCCCACGGTGGCCAGGGAGTTCAGCAGCCGCGCCGCTCTCAGCCGGGCGACCGTCCGCAGCCATACCGGGAGCCACCCCATCGTGTAGTGCGCCGCCGGGCGCCGGCGGCCCGCGTAGTGGTGGTGCAGGAACTCCGCCTTGTACGTGGCCATGTCCACCCCGACCGGGCAGTCCGAACGGCAGCCCTTGCAGGACAGACACAGGTCGAGGGCGTCCCGGACCTCCGTGGAGCGCCAGCCGTCCGTGACCACCTCGCCCGCCAGCATCTCGTGCAGCAGCCGCGCCCGGCCCCGCGTGGAGTGCTCCTCCTCCCCGGTCGCGCGGAAGGAAGGGCACATGACCCCCGAGACGGGGGCGGCGACGGGGCTGGCGACGGAGCCGGATACGGGACCGGGGCCCGAACCGGAGCCGGAGCCCGAACCGGAGCCGGGGCCCGAACCGGCGGCCGTGGTACGGCACTTCGCCACCCCCACGCAGCGGCGCACCGCCGCCGAGAAGTCGCCGCCGTCCTCCGGGTACCCGAAGGCCACGTCCACCGGCTTGCGGGGCAGAACCGCGAACCTCAGGTTCGAGTCGAGGGGGGCGGGGCGCACCAGCATCCCCGGGTTGAGCAGGTCGTCCGGGTCCCACACGCCCTTCGCTCGCTCGAAGAGCCGGACCGCCTCCCGCCCGTACATCCTCGGGAGCAGCTCGGCCCGTGCCTGGCCGTCCCCGTGCTCGCCCGACAGCGAACCGCCGTGGGAGACCACCAGATCCGCCAGCTCCTCCGAGAAGCGGCGGAAACGGGCCACCCCGGCATCCGACATCAGGTCGAAGTCGATACGGACGTGGATGCAGCCGTCCCCGAAGTGGCCGTACGGCGTGCCGCGCAGGCCGTGGGCCGACAACAGCGCCCGGAAGTCCCGCAGGTACGAGCCCAGTCGCTGCGGCGGCACCGCGCAGTCCTCCCAGCCGGGCCAGGCCTCGGCGCCGTCCGGCATACGGGTCGCCGTGCCGCTGGCGTCCTCGCGGATGCGCCACAGGGTGCGCTGGGCGGCCGGGTCGGCGACCACGAGCGCGTCCACGACGTCGGCGGCCCGGACGACGGTGTCCGCGCGCGCCCGCGCCTCGGCCGACGAGTCGCCGCCCGTCTCCACGAACAGCCAGGCCCCGCCCCTCGGCAGCCCCGCGCCCTCGCGCACCAGGTCCGCCGCCATGCCCTCCACCGTCAGCGGCCGGTACGACAGCAGTCCGGCGGCCGCCTCCGCCGCCGCGCTCTCGTCGGCGTACGCCAGCACGGCCAGCGCACGCGCGCGGGGTGCCTGGACGAGCCGTACGACCGCCTCCGTCAGCACCCCGAGCGTGCCCTCGGAGCCGCAGAAGGAGCGGGCCACGTGCGCGCCGTTCTCCGGCAGCAGGGCGTCCAGGGCGTAGCCCGAGATACGGCGCGGGAGGCGGGAGAGGGAGGGGAAGTCCGTACGCAGGCGCGCCAGTTCCCCGTCCACCAGCGCCCGTAGGCCCTCCGGGGCACCGGCCCAGTCGCGGCCCGGCCGCAGCAGGTCACCCGTGCCGCTGATCACCGACAGCTCCTTGACGCTGTCCGCCGTCGTGCCCCAGGCCACGGAGTGAGACCCGCACGAGTTGTTCCCGATCATTCCGCCGAGCGTGCAGCGGCTGTGGGTGGAGGGGTCGGGGCCGAAGCGGAGGCCGTGCGGGGCGGCGGCCTCCTGGAGGCGGTCCAGGACCAGGCCCGGCTGGACGACGGCCTGCCGCGCCTCGGGGTCGAGGGACACCAGCCGGTTCATGTGGCGGGTGAAGTCCAGCACCACGCCCGTGCCCGTCGCCTGGCCCGCGATCGATGTCCCTCCACCGCGCGCCACGACCGGCACCCCGTGCTCCCGGCACACGGACAGCGCCGCGGCCACGTCGTCCGCGTCCCGCGGCGCCACCACGCCCAGCGGCACCCGGCGGTAGTTGGAGGCGTCCATGGTCGTCAGCGCCCGTGCGGTCGCGTCGAAGGCGACCTCGCCGCGCACGACCGCCCGCAGCCCGGCCTCCAGCCCGGCCCTCACTTCCCCGAGATCCGTCATGTCCCCAGGATGCCCCCCGCCACTGACAGCGACCGCCCGCTCACCCATCGCTCCACTCGCCGTCATCGCGTGTCACGAAGTGAGAAGTCCGGTCGGATTCCGAGAACGCCTCCGGAACCCACCCAACCCGATCACGAACTCCCATATAGTGACGGCCAGTTGAGCACCAAGTGTCACTTCACCGTCAGAACATGATCAAAAACCGGAGGTCGCGGAGGCGCGGAGGAGGTTCAAGGATGCGTCGACCACGGTCGACGCTCCGGCGGAGGGCACCCAGGGCGCACACCAGACACGGCACGTTCACAACGCGCACACCGCACCCAGCACGTACGGCAGGCACGTACGGCAGGCACGTACGGCAGGCACGTACGGCAGGCACGCACAGCACGCCTGCACAGCACGCAAGACAGGCACACATAGCACGCACAGCACTCCCGCATGCGTAACACGCAGCCACGCAGGGCACACACGCACCAAGCACGCACCCGAGGCCACGACCAACGCCACAGCCGAGGCGCGACCAGAGCCACAGCCGAGGCAAGGACCGAGGATCAACTCATGACGCCGCCCATCCCCCGAGGCGAACGGCCCGCCCTCCGCACCCTGGTGCCCGCTCCCCTGCTCACCGCCGTGCTCGCCGCGCTCGCCGTCGGCGGGTCGGTCGCGGTGGCGCCCGAGTCGGTGCGACCAGCGCTCGCCTGGGGCGCGGGCGCCGCCGCCCTCCTGCTCACCACCGTCGTCGCGACGGCCACACACGCCGCGCAGACCACCAAGCTCGTCCGCCGCCGCCTCGACGCCGTCTCCCAGGACGCGGGCCGACTGCTGCAGGAACGGGCCCGGTTGGCCGAGGAGTTGCGCCAGGAGCGGGCGCGGCTGAGCGACGACTACGCGCGAGAGCGGGCGCGCCTCGCGGAGGACTTCGAGCGCGAACGGACCCGGCTCGTCGAGGAGTCCGAACACGAACGGCGCCGGCTCACCGACGACCGCGCCCGCCTCGCCGAGGAGAAGGCCGAACTCGCCGACCGGGCCCGCAAGGCCGAGAGCGAACGCGCCGCCGCCATCGCCGCCACCGCCAACGCGGCCGGCCGTATGCAGGCGCTCGCCACCGGCACCCTCGCCGACCTGCGCGAGATGGAGGAGCGCCACTCCGACGAGGACGTCCTCGCCGACCTCCTGCATCTCGACCACCGCACCGCCCAGGCGAGCCGTCTCGCCGACTCCGTCGCCGTGCTCGCGGGCGCGCGTTCGGGCCGCCGCTGGGCGCGGCCGATCCCCATGGAGTCCATCCTGCGCGGCGCGATGGGCCGCATCGGCGGCTACCAGCGTGTGCGCCTGCACTCCTCCAGCGAGGCCGCCGTCGCCGGACACGCCGCCGAGGCTGTCATGCACGCGCTCGCCGAACTCCTCGACAACGCCGCGACCTTCTCCCCGCCCACGGCCGAAGTGCACGTGTACGTCGAGGAGGTGCCCGCCGGAGTCGTCGTCTCCGTCGAGGACGCGGGCCTCGTCATGAGCGACATCCAGTTGCGCCGCGCCGAACGCGCCGTCTCCGGCGAGGGCGCCGACCTCGGCGGGCTCTCCGGCACCCGGCTCGGCCTCGCCGTCGTCGGCCGCCTCTCCCGCAAGCACGGTCTGAAGGTGTCCTTCCGCCCGTCCGCACGCGGTGGCACCGGCGTGCTGATGCTCATCCCGCAGGACCTGCTGGCCGGCGCGCCCGCCTCGGCGCCGACACCAGCACCCACACCAGCACCGGCACCGGCCTCGCGGCCGACGCCCGCGCCGCGGACCCTCAGGCCGTCGTCGTACGCCACCGCCCGCGCGCCCCAGGACCTGGACCCCGAGCCCGTACCGACGCACGAGTCCGCGGCGAGCCAGAACGGCTTGCCCGCGAAGGGCACTCCCGCGATCGGCCTCTCTCCGGACATCCCGCCGTCGAGCGATCCGTCCAGCAATCCGTCCAGCGGTCTGCCCATTGACCGGCCCCTTGATCTGCCCAGCGGCCTGCCCAGACGCCGTCGCGGTCAGAGCCTCAACGCCGCCCAGGCCCGCACCCGCGACCGCATCCCGCCCCGGCCCGCGCCCGAGACCCGCCCCGCCTCCGATCCACAGACCAGGGCCGCCCGCTTCAGCAGCTTCCGCAGCGCCGTCCGCGGCACGGCGCCGGACCAGGCGCTGGTCCAGGGCACGACGACGGAGGCGCCGGTCGTACAGGAGCCCGTCGCACGGGAACCGGTCGTTCAGGAGCCGGTCGTCCGGGAACCGGTGGAGGACGCCGGCGCCGTACGCCACGCAGCGATCCGCGCCGAGCTCGTACGCCCACCGAAGACCGCCCCACAAGACGACGTGCCAGAAGCACCGGACACATCACCAGACACATCAGACGCACCAACGGCGCCCCACCCGCACCC
>NZ_VMNX01000281.1 GCF_009377235.1 Streptomyces acidicola | reverse complement strand
CCCCTCCCCGGAGCCTTCCCCGTCGCCCATCCCGAAGCCCCCGGGCCCCGAGCCGGTACCGGAGCCCGAACCGGGTCCACCGCTTTCCTGAACCGCTTGCCCGACCGCATGCGGGGATCGCGACGACCCAGCCGAACGATCATCCCCTGAACAGCCCGATGGCCCGGCGAGGCACACACCACGCCGGGCCATCTCAAGCCCTCGAACGGGCACGGGGCACTGTCATCGTCCTTATTACCCGCGTGCTTCGAACGGCGACTCCAGCGGAGCGCCTACGCTTCGACCTCCGACCGGTCCCCGCTCCACAGCGTGTGGAACGACCCCGCCCGGTCCGTCCTGCGATACGTGTGCGCCCCGAAGAAGTCCCGCTGCCCCTGGGTCAGCGCGGCGGGCAGCCGCTCCGCGCGCAGCGCGTCGTAGTACGCGAGCGCCGCCGCGAAGCCCGGCGTCGGCACGCCCTGCCGGGTCGCCGCGACGAGCACCTCACGCCAGTCGTCCTGCGCGGCCGCGATCTCCTGTGCGAACGTCTGGTCCGACAGCAGGCTCGGCAGATCCGGCCGGGTGTCGTACGCGGCACGGATACGGTCCAGGAAGGCCGCGCGGATGATGCAGCCGCCGCGCCAGATGGAGGCGACCTTGCCGAGGTCGATGTTCCAGTCGTACTCCTCGGTGGCCGCGGTGATCTCGTGGAAGCCCTGCGTGTACGACACGATCTTCGACGCGTACAGCGCCTGCTCCACCCGGTCCGCGAAGGCGGCCGCCTCGGCCGCGCTCAGCGCCGCGGGCTTCGGACCGGCGAGTCCGCGGGAGGCCTCGCGCAGCGTGGTGTGGCCCGAGAGCGAGCGCGCGAACACCGCCTCCGCGATCCCGGACACCGGCACGCCGAGATCCAGCGCGATCTGCACGGTCCAGCGGCCCGTGCCCTTCTGCTCGGCCTGGTCCTGGACGACGTCCACGAACGGTTTGCCCGTCGCCGAGTCCACGTGGGCCAGTACCTCGGCCGTGATCTCGATCAGGTACGAGTCCAGACGGCCGGTGTTCCAGGTGCGGAAGATCTCGGCGATCTGCGCGGGGGTGTAGCCCGCCACGTCGCGCAGCAGCTGGTACGCCTCGCCGATCAGCTGCATGTCCGCGTACTCGATGCCGTTGTGCACCATCTTCACGAAGTGACCGGCGCCGTCCGGGCCCACGTGCGTCACACAGGGCGCCCCGTCCGCCGCCTTCGCGGAGATCTTCTCCAGCATCGGGCCGAGCGAGTCGTACGACTCGGCCGGGCCGCCCGGCATGATGCTCGGCCCGTTCAGCGCGCCCTCCTCACCGCCGGAGATGCCCGCGCCCACGAAGTGGATGCCCTGTTCGCGCAGCGCGGCCTCGCGGCGGCGGGTGTCGGCGAAGTGGGCGTTGCCCCCGTCGATGATCATGTCGCCGGGTTCCAGGAGCGGGGCGAACTCCTCGATCACCGCGTCGGTCGGGCCGCCCGCCTTCACCATCACGACCAGGCGTCGCGGACGCTCCAGCGCCGCCACGAAGTCCTTGGCGGTCTCGGCCGCGATGAAGTCGCCCTCGTGCCCGTGCTCCTTCACCAGCGCCTGGGTGCGCGACGCGGTGCGGTTGTGCACGGCGACCGTGTAACCGTTGCGCGCGAAGTTGCGGGCGAGGTTGCTCCCCATGACCGCGAGACCCGTGACGCCGATCTGGGCTGTTGTGCTCATTCCGTTGGCTCCTAATGGATCCTGGTATCGGTGGTGCTGGTAGGTCCTGATATCGGTGTGCCGTTCGTGCCCGTCAGTATCGCCTGCCGGACCGTCCCTTTTGCCATCCTGACGTGCTGTGGCGCCGATCGCACCGTGCGGCCTGACGCGCATGATTACGCAGGGAAGGCCCCACCTTCCTCAACGGCCCTCCGAACCCGTGTCACTTACCCGCCAGTTGGCGCGACATGGCGGCTGATTGCCGTCTTGTCATGGCCTGTTCCCAGCCCTTACTTTTGCGGCCTCTGGCATATGTGAGGGGGCATCTCGATGGCCGTACGCGGTCGGCACCGCCGGTACCAGCCGAACAGGATCAACCGGGCCTCGCTCACCGTCACAGCCGGTGGCGCGGGCATGGCGATCCCCCTCATCGGCACCGGCGTCGCGGACGCCGCCGACGTGAGCACCTGGAACAAGGTCGCGGCCTGCGAGTCCACCAACAACTGGAGCATCAACACCGGCAACGGCTACTACGGTGGGCTTCAGTTCAGCCAGTCGACCTGGGAGGCGTACGGCGGCACGGCCTACGCGGCGCGTGCCGACCTGGCCACCAAGGACCAGCAGATCGCCATCGCCGAGAAGGTCCTGGGGGGCCAGGGCCCCGGAGCCTGGCCGGTGTGCTCGACGCGCGCGGGCCTCACCAGGGGCGGCGACACGCCGGACATCAACCCCGCGAGTGCCTCGACCTCGACCGCCGAGCAGCAGAAGCGCACGATCCGCGACGTCACCCCGCAGACCACGCCCCAGTCCCGGGCGGGCAGCACGGAGATGTACACCGTCGTACGCGGCGACACGCTCTCCGGGATCGCCGACTCCCGCGAGGTCCGCGGCGGCTGGCAGAAGCTGTACGCGGGCAACCGCAAGACCATCGGCACCGACCCGGACCTGATCGTTCCGGGCCAGCGGCTGAACCTGCGTGCCGACGCGCCCGCAGGCAACTCCTCGCCCCAGCGGGCCTCTTCCGGCCACAGCAAGGCCACCGAGGACAAGAGGCCGGAGAAGGCCCCGGAGAAGACGCAGGACAAGAGGCCCGAGAAGACCGAGGACAAGAAGGCGGAGAAGCGCGAGAAGCCCGAGAAGAAGGCGTCCGTCTCCTTCGCCGCCCCCGTGGACGCCTCGTCGGGCACCCCCTACCGCGCCGCGGGCTCCTCCTGGTCGAAGGGCTACCACACGGGCCTCGACTTCCCCGTGCCCACCGGTACCACCGTGAAGTCGGTGGCCGCGGGCGAGGTCGTCAGCTCGGGCTGGGGCGGCTCGTTCGGCTACCAGGTGGTCATCCGGCACAGCGACGGCCGCTACACCCAGTACGCCCATCTGTCGGCCATCTCCGTGAAGTCCGGACAGAACGTGAGCGCAGGCCAGCGGATCGGCCGCTCCGGGTCCACCGGCAACAGCACGGGCCCGCACCTGCACTTCGAGGTGCGGACGGGGCCCGGCTTCGGCAGCGACGTCGATCCGGTCGCGTATCTGAGGGCCGGCGGGGTCCGGGTCTGACCCCTGCCCCCGGCAGACGGACAGCCGGGGGACGGCTCAGGACGTGACCCGGGTGCGGGGCCGCCGGTCGAGGAGCGGCATCGGCACGTACGGGCCGCCGTAGAAGGGGCCGTACGAGTGCGGCGGGTCGTCGGACCGGTCCAGTCCGTCGTAGGCCTCCTCCTGGGGCACCAGCGTGGGGGCCGGTATGAGGACCTCCCGCACCTCGTCGTGCACCGGGGCGCCGGGCTGCTCGGGCAGCGCCGTGGCCAGCAGCTCCTCGACGGGGTCCGGACCGGCCGGAACACCGACCCGCGCCACGTCGGCTCCGGCTGGTGCCGTGGCGTCCACCGGCTCGGACCGCGTGTTCGCGATCCGCTCCGTGGTCAGCAGGATCAGGCCACCGGCGGCGACGACACCGCAGCCCAGCGCCAGCACGGTACCCGTCGTGCCGTGGCGGAAGGTCTCGCCGAACATCGTGATGCCGACCGCGGCCGCCACCACCGGGTTCACCACGGTCAGCGTGGCGAGCGGCGCCGCGAGGCCGGCGCCACGGTAGGAGGCCTGCGACAGCAGCATGCCGGCCGTCGCGAGGACGCCTATCACCGCAAGTGACGGCACATCGGCGAGGGAGACACCGCCGGTCCAGTCGACCGCGACCGTCTTCGTGAACACCGACGCCATGCCGAACGCGGCACCCGCCGCGACCGCGAGGAGGATGCCGCGCACCGCCGGGTGCCGGTGCGCCGCACGCGCGGCCACCATCAGCGTCACCACGGCGCCGCCCGTGGCCAGGGCCACGACCACACGCTGGGTGCCGTCCAGGGACTGCGCATCCGACGCGCCGACCAGCGCCAGCAGGCCCGCGAGACCGACCGTGGACATGAGCGCACCCCGCCATGCCGTCGCCCCGGCCCTGCGGCCCACGAAGAGCGCGGCCATCGGCAGCGCGAACACGATGGTCAGCGCGCCCAGCGGCTGCACCAGGCTCAGCGGGCCGTAGGCCAGCGCGATCACGTGCAGCAGTCCACCGAGGCCGTTCAGCGCGACGGCCGCCCACCAACTCGGCCTGCGCAGCGGCGCGTAGGACTCGTCGGGCGAGGACACCGCGACCCGCTCCTGCACGATCGCCCCGCCCGCGTAGGCCACGGCGGAGACGAACGACAGCAGCACGGACAACGCGAGGGCACTCATGAGCTGCTCCTCGGCGAGCGGCGGGGACTCTCGGCCCGGCGCGGCGAACGGTCGGCTTCCATGGTTACAACGATGCCTCGCGAAGACGTTCGCGTCGTCGTACCTGAGCACTCATTGCGTCCTACTGCCGATGGAGTAGGACGGCCTGATCGTCATCCCCCAGACGGGTGGCCCCCTGCTCCGTCCTGACGAAAAACACCCCTCCCGGCGAACCCCCTCAGGGGCCCTGATACCACTGCTCCTCGTGGCTCTCGACACCGACCTCACCGCGCTCCGGGCCCTCGGCGGCTTCTTCGCACTGCGCACCGGAGAGCCGCCGAACGGCCCGCTGCCCACCCTCGCCCAGGCGTACACGGCACGGCACACCGGGGGAGACGAGGAGCGTTTCGGGGCTCGCGCGGACCCGCTGGGCTTCCGCGTCCGCAAGGTCGCGGACAGTGTGCGTACGCCCGAGGCACGCGTCGCGGCCTCCCTCACACATCAGGGACTCGTCGCCCGGCTGTGGGCGGTCGCCCTGGGCTCCGCCGCCCTGTACGACCACGTGCCCGACCTCGATCCAGCACTGCTGCGCTGGGACCCGGACGGCGCCGCCCCGGACGAGCTGTGGCTGACCGAGGTGCGCGCCCGGCCGGCCGACGCGATCGGCGAGGTCGTCCGGGAGGGCCATCTCGCCCCGCTGGCGGCCGCCCTGCGCGAGCGGTTCCGTATGTCGGAGCGGCTGCTGCGGGGCAACGCGGGCTCCGCGCTCATGGGCGCCCTGCGCCAGCTCGAACGCTGGTCGGCCGCGGGCGGGCGCCCGGACGTACGGGACCGGGCCCGGGGACTCGCCGCGGACCTCCTCGCACACCCTGGCCTGTCGGACACCCTCGACCCCGCCACCCTGCGGCGCCGCAGCTGCTGCCTCTACTACCGCGTGCCCGGCGGCGGACTGTGCGGCGACTGCTGCTTCGACCGCCCGCCGTCCCGCCACTGAACGCGGGCCACCCGAGGAGTAACGCGGTCTTCCCCAGCCGCCACATCTGGGTGACCATGTGGGAACCAACCGCTGCGACAGGGGGTTCCGGGTGCGAGTCGGCCTGCTGACCCGGGAGTACCCGCCGGACGTGTACGGCGGAGCGGGGGTCCATGTCGAGTTCCTCGCCCGGGAGTTGAGGTCGCTCACCGACCTGGACGTGCACTGCTGGGGCGAGGGCGCCGCGGGCGGAGTCGTCCGCCACCGCCCCTGGCCCGCACTCGACGGCGCCAATGACGCGCTGCGCACCTTCTCCGTGGACCTGTCCGTCGCGGCCGCGCTCAAAGGCCGGGAACTCGTCCACTCGCACACGTGGTACGCGAACCTCGCCGGCCACCTCGGCAAGCTGCTGTACGGCATCCCGCACGTGATGACCGCCCACTCGCTGGAGCCGCTGCGCCCCTGGAAGGCCGAGCAACTCGGTGGCGGGTACGCGCTGTCCAGCTGGGCCGAGCGCACCGCCATCGAAGCCGCCGACGCCGTGATCGCCGTGTCCGGCGCCATGCGCGAGGACATCCTCGGCAGCTACCCGACGCTGCACCCGGACCGGGTCCGCGTCGTGCACAACGGCATCGACACCACTCTCTACCAGCCCGACCAGGGCACGGACGTCCTCGACCGGATCGGCCTCGACACCGGCCGCCCCTACGTCCTGTTCGTCGGCCGGATCACCCGTCAGAAGGGCGTGCCCCATCTGCTGCGCGCGGTACGGGACATCGACCCCGCCGCGCAGGTGGTGCTGTGCGCGGGCGCCCCCGACACCCCGGAGATCGACCAGGAGTTCCGCGCCCTCTTCCAGGAGCTCAGCGCCGTGCGCGAGGGCGTGCACTGGATCCCGCGGATGCTGCCGCGCACGGAGGTCATCCAACTCCTCACGCACGCCACGGTGTTCGTGTGCCCCTCGGTGTACGAGCCGCTGGGCATCGTCAACCTGGAGGCGATGGCCAGCGGGACGGCCGTGGTCGCCTCCCGCGTCGGGGGCATCCCCGAGGTCGTCGAGGACGGAGTGACGGGGCTGCTCGTGCCGACGGGCGACGACTTCGAGGCCCGTCTCACGCGCGCCCTCGACTCGTTGCTCGCCGACCCGGAGACCGCCGCGCGTCTGGGCGCGGCCGGACGGGAGCGCGCGGTACGGGAGTTCGGCTGGGACGCGGTGGCCCGGCGCACTGTCAACCTCTACGAGGAAGTCCTCAAACAGGGGTGACAGGGACAGGCAGAGAGCAGAGCACAGCGGCACAACCGGGCGTAGAGGGGCGGGCGGCATGCGACGCGGTGGACCTTCGGTGCTGGGAATCGTACTGGCGGGCGGCGAGGGCAAACGGCTGATGCCCCTGACCGCCGACCGTGCGAAACCCGCGGTGACCTTCGGCGGAACATACCGGCTCGTCGACTTCGTCCTGTCCAACCTGGTCAACGCGGACATCCTGCGGATCTGTGTGCTGACGCAGTACAAGTCGCACTCGCTGGACCGGCACATCACCACGACGTGGCGGATGTCGAGCCTGCTCGGCAACTACGTCACACCGGTCCCGGCGCAGCAGCGGCTCGGCCCGCGCTGGTACCTCGGCAGCGCGGACGCCATCCTGCAGTCCCTGAACCTGGTCCATGACGAACAGCCCGACTATGTCGCGGTGTTCGGCGCCGACCACGTCTACCGCATGGACCCGCGGCAGATGCTGGCGCAGCACATCGAGGGCGGCGCGGGCGTCACGGTCGCGGGGATACGGGTGCCACGCGCCGAGTCGTCTTCGTTCGGCGTGATCACGCCCGGCTCCGACGGGCAGACCGTCGAACGCTTCCTGGAGAAGCCCGCCGACCCGCCGGGCCTGGCGGACGACCCCGAGCGCGTGTTCGCCTCGATGGGGAACTACATCTTCACCACCAAGACCCTCGTGGAGTCCCTCCAGCGGGACGCCGAGGACCAGAACTCCGTGCACGACATGGGTGGTTCGATCCTGCCCCAGCTCACCGGCCGCGGCGAGGCCCAGCTGTACGACTTCCAAGCCAACCACGTGCCCGGCGAGACCAGCCGCGACCGGGGCTACTGGCGCGACGTCGGCACCCTCGACGCGTACTACGACGCCCACATGGACCTCATCGCCGAGCGCCCCGCCTTCAACCTCTACAACCGCAGCTGGCCCATCTACACCCACTCGGGCCAGCTGTCCCCGGCCCGCTTCAATGCGGGCGGCATGGCCGGCGAGTCGATCATCAGCGCCGGCTGCCTGATCCGCGGTCAGGTGACGCGGTCGGTGCTCTCGCCCGGTGTGGTGGTCGACCCCGGCGCGGTCGTACAGGGCTCGGTGCTGCACGACAACGTCCACGTCGGGCGGGGCGCGGTGGTGCGCGGCGCCGTCCTCGACAAGGGCGTCCAGGTGCCGCCGGGCGCGACGATCGGCGTCAACCCCGAGCGGGACGCCGAGTTGTACACGGTCTCCAAGAGCGGCGTGATCGCGCTGGGCAAGGGCCAGATGGTGTCGTAGTTCCTGGACGGGAAGCGGAATCCGTGTTGTCATGCCAACTGCTGTACGTGACAACGTTGTACCGCTGAGAACTGAGCACCGAGCCGCCACCCATCCTCACCCCTAGGGGGGATCCGTGCGCATCAGACGACTCAGAAACCGACTCGCGTCACCGCTCGTGTTACTCCTTGCGGTCGCACTCGGTATCGCGGGACTCACCGCCGCACCGACCGCGACCGCCGCCGACGACCCCGCCGAGGTCCAGGGTCTGAAGGGCGAGTACTACACGCACTCCGCCCCGGGCGTCTTCGACTTCAACGAGCTGAAGGCCACCCGCTTCGAACCGAACCTCGACTTCGACAACCTGGAGCCGCGCCTGGCGGCCACCGCCGGACAGTCGGACGACGTCAGCGTCCGCTGGACCGGAAAGATCGTTCCGGAGAAGACCGGACCCCACACCTTCTCGATCATCGCGGACAACGGCTTCCGGCTCTGGATCGACGGAAAAATCGCCATCGACCACTGGGTCGACGACTGGGACCGCGAACAGACCGCCCAGCCCATCGAGCTGACCGCCGGCCAGGCCTACGACATCAAGGTCGAGTACTTCGAGCACTACGGCGGCTCCAACTTCCACCTGCGCTGGACCCCGCCGGGCGGCAGCAAGGGACCCGTCCCGCAGTCCGCGTTCCGCCTGCCCGACGGCTTCGACTACGACGGCGCCGTCGCGGCCACGGTCCTGAGTGACGGCCGCACGATGAAGCTGGACTTCGCACAGGACCTCGCCGCACCCCAAGCCGGGTTCACCGACCACGTCACCGCGGTGATCGGCGGAGCCGAGTGGCCCCTGGGCGCCGCCACGCCGGACCCCGCCGACCCGAAGGCCCTGCTCGTCGCTCTCAAGGAGCCCGTGGTCGGTAACAAGAGCGGCACGGCGCGCGGGGCCACCGACCTCCACTACGACGGCCGGGGCGGACTCACAGGCGCCGACGGCAACGTTGTCAAGGAGTTCTGGAGCAGCGGCCCCAACCGCTCCACCTACGAACTGCGCACCCGCTGGGCCGACGACGTGGGACCGGACAGCGCCCTCCCGGAGTACCCCCGGCCCCAGCTGACGCGCGACGCCTGGCAGAACCTCAACGGGCGCTGGCAGTTCGCGGCGGCCGAGGCGGGCGAGCAGCCGCCCGTCGGCCGGACCCTCAAGGAGAGGATCCTCGTCCCGTACCCGGTGGAGTCCCAGCTCTCCGGCATCCAGCGGCACGAGGACCGTATGTGGTACCGCCGCACTTTCACGGTTCCCCGTGACTGGCACATCGGTTCCGGCAAGCGGCTGCGGCTGAACTTCGGTGCCGTGGACTGGCAGTCCGAGGTGTACGTCAACGGCACCAAGGTCGCCGAACACAAGGGCGGTTACGACAAGTTCAGCGCCGACGTCACCGACGCGCTGAAGCCCGGCCGCACCCAGGAGCTCATCGTCGGCGTCTACGACCCGACCGACGCCGCGAACGGCGAGAACCCGCCGCTCGGCAAGCAGCGCCTGGACCCGAGCGGCATCTGGTACACGCCGTCGTCCGGCATCTGGCAGACGGTGTGGATGGAGCCGGTCGCACCCGACCATGTGGACTCCCTCAAACTCGTACCGGACGCGGAGAGCGGCCGGCTCACCGTCGAGCCCAAGGGGGTGCGTGACGGCGTGCCCGTCACGGCGACAGCGTACGACCGCGGGCGAAAGGTCGCCACGGCGAGCGGCCGCACCGGCACTGAGCTGACCCTGGCGATCCGTGACCCGCACCTGTGGTCGCCCGACGACCCGTTCCTGTACGACCTGAAGGTGAGCGTGGGCGCCGACCGGGTCGGCAGCTACTTCGGCATGCGGTCCGTCGCCGTCGAGAAGGTGAACGGCACCCCGCGCACCCTCCTCAACGGCGAACCCGTCTTCATGATGGCCACGCTCGACCAGGGCTTCTGGCCCGACGGTCTGCACACCGCCCCGACCGACGAGGCGCTCGCGTACGACCTGAAGGCGCACAAGGAGCTCGGCTTCAACGCCGTGCGCAAGCACATCAAGGTCGAGCCCGACCGCTGGTTCTACTGGGCCGACCGGCTGGGCCTGCTGGTCTGGCAGGACATGCCCGCGATGACCGCGGGGGTGAATCCGAGCCCCGCGGCCCGTGCCGAGTACGAGCGCGAGATGAAGGAGATGATCGACGAGCACATCAGCAGCCCGTCGGTCGTCATGTGGGTCACCTTCAACGAGGGCTGGGGCCAGTACGACATTGGCCGCATCGCCGAGCAGGCGAAGGCCTGGGACCCGACGCGGCTGGTCAACGGCCAGTCGGGCCTCAACCTCGGGGCCGACGGCGGCACCGGCGACATCATGGACGAGCACGGCTATCCGAGCCCCGCGCTCCCGCCCCGCCCCGACGGGGAACGGGCACTCGTCAGTGGCGAGTACGGCGGCCTCGGCCTGGCGGTCCCCGGGCACGCCTGGTCCGTCCAGCAGTCGTACGTCGACGTCGACCCGGCGACCTACACCGACGACTACCTCACCAAGCTCGACGAGGTGCGCGCGCTGGCCTGCCGGGGCAGCAACGGTGCCGTCTACACCCAGATAACGGACGTCGAGGGCGAGCTGAACGGCTTCCTGACGTACGACCGTGCGGTCATGAAGCCGGATGTCGGGCGATTGAGGGCCGCGCACGAGGCCCTGATCCGCGACGCGTCCCGTGCCGCTCCGGAGGGATGCCCGGCGCAGTGAGGCCGGCGGATGACACGCGCCCCTGCCCGGTTGGCCCGCGCCCGTACGGGTGGGGTGTGTTTGCAAGGGTGACGTCATCTGTCGTCGCGTGACCACAAGCGCCTCATGAGTCCCGCCCCTTTCGGAGGGGCGGGACTTAATCTGCTGTTAACTGTGCGTAGCTTGATCGTACTTGACCGTAATCGCTTGTCGGCGATTGACTGCTGACTTCCACACTTCGTCGACGCGAGGCAAGCCATTGACTTCCGACGTGCTCGCACCACTCGACCTGGCTTTCTGGAACATCGAGTCCGCACAGCACCCGATGCACCTCGGTGCCCTCGGGGTCTTCGCGGCCCACTCGCCCACCGCCGGCGTCCATGCGGCCGACCTGCTCGCGGCCCGCGCCGCCGCCGTGCCGGGGCTGCGTATGCGAATCCGGGACGTATGGCGGCCGCTCGCGTTCGCACCCTCCTTCCCGACCGCCTTCGGCGGAGCCGTCCGCGAGCCCACCCGGGACTTCGACCCCCTGGACCACGTCAGGCTGCACGCTCCGACCGCGGACTTCCACGCGGTGGCGGGCAGCCTGATGCAGCGCCCGCTGGAGCGTGGGAAGCCACCGTGGGAGGCCCATGTGCTGCCCGGTGAGGACGGCACCTCGTTCGCCGTGCTCTTCAAGTTCCACCACGCCCTGGCCGACGGCCTGCGCGCCCTGACGCTCGCCGCCGCCGTCATGGACCCGATGGACATG
>NZ_VMNX01000280.1 GCF_009377235.1 Streptomyces acidicola | reverse complement strand
ATGCTGGAGTCGCGGAAGGCGCCGCTCTTGAGGTCGTTCTTCTTCGCGTTGAGCTGCGTCTGCATTGTCGACGCGGATTCCTTGATGCGGTCCCACAGGGCCATGCCAGCTCCGTACGTGTCTCGGGGTGAGTGCAGACCGGGGTCGGGCTGATGCAGACCAGGCCACGGTCTTCTACATTGATGTAGAAGTTACCAGCAGGGGGCGGAGAACCAGGTCTCTCCGCCCCCTGCGAGCGAGTCCTTCACCGCTTTGCCGGTGGTCTCGCGGTCAGCTGTCCTCGCCCTCGTCCTCGTCGTCGCCTTCGAAGAAGTCGCCCACCTCGTCGACGACTTCGGCGGCGACCATGCCGCCGACGACACCGACGGCGAGTCCGGCGGCGCCGGCGGCGATCACGGTGCCCATACCGGGGCCGGAGCGGTGTCCGTCGTGGTGGCTGTCGTGGTGCTTGTCGGGTCCGTGCCCGTATCCGTGGCCGTGCGCGTAGGGGTCCTGGTGCCCGTACGGGGCGTGGGAGCCGTACGACGCCCGGTGCTCGACGAGCTGGCGGATCCAGCCGTCGACCAGGGTGTTCCAGTCCTGGTGGGCGACCGCGTCGTGGGAGACGGTGAAGCGGGTGAGCGCGTCGTGACCCTGGGAGAACAGACCTCCTCGTTTGTCGGCCTCCAGGACGATGTCCACGCCGGCCGGGTTGGCGAGGAAGGTCACCTCGATCTCGCTGATCTGGTGGGCGTACCGCGGAGAGGGGTTGAGCTCGATCTCCTGGTAGAAGGGCAGCTGCTGGCCGGTGCCGCCGATGTGCCCGTATTCCAGGTCGGCGGACTTGAAGCCGAAGCCGAGCTGGCCGAGCGCTTCGAGGACGGCCTCCTGGACGGCCAGCGGGCCCACGGTCAGCTGGTCGAGATCGCCCTTGTCCTTGGCGCCGGCCACGGCCAGCTCGGTGCGGACGCCGAGCACGATGCCCAGGGACTGGCCGTACAGCTCGGTGACCGGGGTCTCCCACGGCAGCATCACGGTGAACGGGATGCTGTGCGGCCGGCCCGCGGCGAGCCGGAAGCCGCCTGCGACGGTGAAGCGGTCGAAGGTGACGACGCCCTCGCTCTCGCCGTCCCCGTGCTCTGCCTCGACCCGTGCCACCAGCTCCAGGGTGATGTGCTCGATGTCGAAGTCGGCGTCACCGCCCTTGAGGTGGACCTGGCCGGTCAGGGCGCCGCCGGGCAGGGCCGCGCCGGGGTTGAGGACCGTGTCGACCGTGGGGCCGCCCACGCCGAGCGAGCCGAGCAGCCGTTTGAACACCATCGCGGCGTTCACTCCTTACGTGCGTCTGTCCTGTCGGGGTGTGCCGTGTTCCGGAAGGTCGCGGCACGGGAACAACCGGGAACACCCGGCCGTTCGCTACAAACGTGTAGAAGCATAGGCGTGGGCGGGCTCGCCGGCGGGTAAGTCCCGGACCCCGACCTGGAAAAGTCCGAAAACCGGCCCATTGCAGGGGCTGCCACGGGCTTGACCAAGGAGCTTTGCTCTCCCTTTACCATAAGGGGGAGAGTGTCCACACTCTCCCCACCGCGGGTCGACCCGACCCGCCGAAACGAGAAGGAGCCACGGTCCCGCCATGGGTGAGCCTCCCAGTACCAGCTGTGCCATGCCCCGCCCGCAGCCCGCGCTGCCTGTGAGTGAGGGACGGGGGGTGGCTCGGTGACCGAGGTCCTGCTGCTCCTGGTGGCCCTCCTCCTCACACTGGCCTGCGCCGTGTTCGTCGCCGCGGAGTTCTCCCTGACCACCGTCGAGCGCGGTGAGCTGGAGCGCGCCGCCGAGGCCGGTGAGCGCGGTGCCGAGGGCGCGCTGAAGGCCGTACGCCGTCTGACGTTCCAGCTGTCCGGCGCCCAACTCGGCATCACGGTCACCTCGCTGGTGATCGGCATGCTCGCCGAGCCGTCGCTCGCGGTGCTGCTGCGCGGCCCGCTCCAGGCGGTCGGCCTGGGTGGTGCCGCCTCCTCGGTGGGCACCGTGCTGGGCGTGGCCCTCTCCACCGTCGTCCTGATGGTGGTGGGCGAGCTGGTGCCCAAGAACTGGGCGATCTCCCGGCCGCTGGCCGTCGCCAAGGTGGTCGCGGCCCCGCAGCGCGGCTTCACCGCGACCTTCGGGCCGTTCATCCGGCACCTGAACAACACCGCGAACCGTTTCGTACGCCGCTTCGGCCTGGAACCCGCCGAGGAGCTGGCCTCCGCCCGCGGCCCCGAGGAACTGGTCGCGCTGGCCCGGCACTCGGCCGCCGAGGGCGCGCTGGAAGCGGACTCCGCCGAGCTCTTCGTACGCACCCTGCACCTGAGCGAGCTCACGGCGGAGAACGTGATGACCCCGCGGGTCGACGTCCGGGCACTCGAAGCGCACGCGACGGCGGCTGACGCGGCGAACCTGTCGTACGCCACCGGCCTGTCCCGCTTCCCGGTCTACCGCGACAGCCTCGACGAGGTCATCGGCACCGTCCACATCCGCGACGTCCTCGCCCTGCCGCCCGAGAAGCGGCAGCTCACGCCCGTGACCGAGCTGGCCACGGACCCGCTCCGGGTCCCGGACAGCCTGACCGCCGACCGGCTTCTGGAGCGGCTGCGGGCGAACCGCACGATGGCCGTGGTCATCGACGAGTACGGCGGCACGGCGGGCGTGGCCACCGTGGAGGACATCGTCGAGGAGGTCGTCGGCGAGGTGCGCGACGAGCACGACCCCGTCGAGGTGCCCGACCTGCTGCCCGGCCCCAGGACGAGCGACGGCCGAGGCGTGTGGGAGGCCGACGGCTCCGTCCGTATCGACCAGCTCACCGAGATAGGGCTCACCGCACCGGAGGGCCCGTACGAGACCGTGGCCGGCCTCATCGCCACCCGCCTGGCACGCATCCCCGCCAAGGGCGACGTCCTCGACCTCGACGGCTGGCAGCTGGAAGTCCTCGACGTCGAGCACCACCGGGCCGACCGCGTCCGGATCACCGAACCGGCCCCGGTTCCCGTTCCGGCGGGGGAGTCCCGATGACCGTCCTGCAGCTTGCCATCGGTGCCCTGACCCTGCTGACGAACGCCTTCTTCGTGGGCGGCGAGTTCGCCCTGATCTCCGTTCGGCGCAGCCAGATCGAGCCGCGGGCGAAGGAGGGGGACAAGCGGGCCCGAATGACCCTGTGGGGCCTGCAACACCTCTCCGCGGTCATGGCCACCGCCCAGCTCGGCATCACCGTCTCCTCGCTGGTGCTCGGCGCGGTCGCCGAACCGGCCATCGCGCACCTGCTGGAGCCCGTCTTCGAGGCGGCCCGCGTCCCGGACGGGCTGGTGCACCCGATCGCGTTCGTCATCGCGCTCGCCGCGGCGACGTATCTGCACATGCTGATCGGCGAGATGATCCCGAAGAACATCGCCCTCGCCGCCCCCGTGCCCACCGCGCTGCTGCTCGGCCCGCCCCTGATCGCCCTCACCCAGGCGCTCAGGCCGGTCGTGTTCGGCATCAACGCCTTCGCCAACGCGCTGCTGAGGCTGCTGCGGGTGGAACCGAAGGACGAGGTCGAGGCGGTCTTCACCGACGACCAGCTCGCACGCATGGTCGTGGACTCCAGCGAGGCCGGGCTACTGTCACCCGCCGACGGCGAACGGCTGCGGGACGCGCTGGAGCTGGGCACACGCCCGGTCGGCGAGATCCTCGTCCCCGCCGGGACGATGCGCACCGTCGGGCACACGGTCACCCCGGCCGAACTGGAACGGACCGCGGCCGAGGCGGGCTACTCCCGCTTCCCCGTCACCGGCCCCGACGGAACCCTGATGGGCTACCTGCACATCAAGGACACCCTCGGCGTCACCGAACGCGACCAGCCGTTCCCCCGCAGCGCGCTCCACCCGGTCACCCGCGTCCGGATCGACACCCCGCTGGACGACACCCTCACCACCCTGCGAGCCGACGGCAGCCACCTCGCCGCGGTCACCGGCCAGACCGGCGCGGTCATCGGCTTCGTGACGATGGAGGACGTCCTGACAGAACTGGTCGGCCCGGCACCCGTCACCACGTGAGCGAGTCGGCCGTCCTGCGCGCCCTGCGCAGGACGGCCGACGGGCGCGGTGCGCACATCCAGCGCGGTTGTGCTGTGTCCGGTGTGATCTTCGGGGTCGCGTACTCGCGTACTCGCTGTTCAAGAGGTGGGCCGACGACGACCCCGGCTACCCGATCAGCCTGCTGGATCCGTGGTACCTCACGTGGTTCCTGCTCGCGCTGTTCATCTGGCGGCTGACCACGCCGCTGCGGCAGGCCGCCCGTTGGCCACTGCCACTCGCGCTCGCCATCGCGGCTCCGGCCTCCGTCCCATCCGACATCGGTGACGATCTCGACCTGCAACGCGTCCTGCGGTTCCTGCCCTTCTTCGTGCTCGGGCTGTGTCCGAAGCCCGAGCACTTCCAGTGGGTACGACGCCGGGAGGTGCGCCTCCTGTCCGTCCCGGTCCTCGCGCGTGCTCCGGGTGAGGGAGCCGGTGCGGGCCGCGGCGCGCTGGAACGCCCGTGGTACGGGCGAACAGTCCCTGTGCGCTGAGGCCGGGCGGCCACCTCGCCGGCGCGCGCACCCGCAGCATCGACGGGCCGGCAGCGGGACACCGGCGGCGTGAGGGCAACAGCGCGGCGTCACCGCAGCGCGCGGGCGTCGGCGAGGAACACGTCGAGCACTCCGTCCGCGACCCGTACCGGGCCTTGAGGGCGGGTCTCGCCCGGTATCGTCTCGATGGCGCCTGCCCGCTCGGCCAGCGCGGCCGCCTCGTCGAACAACTGCTGGGCGCGATCGTCGTCGCCGGACAGGCGGGCGCGGAGCGCGTCCAGGGTCCGTTCGAACGCCGTTCCCCACAGCCGCAAGGCATCCAGCCATGGACCGCAGTCGGCGACGAAGCCCTCGTCCGCGACCCCGTTCCTGATCTGCTCCGGCGCCGTGGCGAGCAGTCGCGCGTAGGGGAGCAGGCCGCGCAGCGCGGCCTCCTTGGCACCGCCGTCCCAGTCCGCGCGGAACCGATCCAGCCGGGCGGCCAGTTCGGGGGCCGCCGGCTGCCAGGGGTCCGTGCCGAAGGTCGGTGCCAGATGCTCGACGTCGAAGAAGGCCAGCAGCGCCCGGACCGTGTCCGGGTCGCCTCCCGCCAGGTGGTCGGCGGCGGCTCGCCAGGCCCGCAGCGGGTCGTAGCCGGTGTCGTTCCAGGCGAAGTCGGCGCCGCCGAACAGCGCGACCTTGCTCGCCGCCGCCTGGTTCATCGGGTTGAGGACCAGGCCGGACAACTGCGCGTGCAGCCCCGGTTCGCGCTCCGCGTAGGGCGCGAGCAGCAGTCGGCCCTCCGCCTGACCGTAGTCGTTGACCGGGTAGTTGTCCCACAGGAACACCTTGCGGCCCCACACGCCGGCGGCTCGGGCGGCGTCCTCGACGGTGATGCTCGGCGGCACCACGTCGGTGCCCGTCCACATCACCTCGATCCCCGGGTCGAGCTGCTCGCGGATGGTCTTCTTGTAGGCGGTCTCGGTGACGTCCCCGTACTCGGTCGGCACCATCTGCAGCGGCTCAGTTCCCTCCCTGTCCGCCAGGAAATCCCGCTGCAGCCTGTTCAGCAGATCCACCTGCGCTTGTGCCGCGGACTGTCGCGACGGCGCCCCGTACGCCGCTTGGTCGCCTGCACAGTTCCACCGCGTGTAGCTGATGTCGTCCAGCGGTACGGAGAAACTGCGCACCCCCAGGTCGTACACGGCCTGGAGCTTGGCCTCCAGCGCCGCCCGGTCCCCGGGGGAGCTGTAGCAGATGGAGACGCCGGGCGAGAGTGCGAAGGTGAAGCGCACATGGTGGTCCGACGCCTGCCGTGCCAGCTCGCCCAGCTCCGCGAGCCGCTCCGCCGGGTACGGATCCCGCCAGCGTTCGCGGTGATAGGGGTCGTCCTTCGGGGCGTACAGGTAGGTGTTCATCTTCAGTTCGCCGTAGAAGGCGAGCTGGTCGAGGCGCTCGGTATGCGTCCACGGGCTGCCGTAGAAGCCCTCGATCGCGCCACGCAGCGGCATCAGTGGGTAGTCGACGACCGACACCCCCGCGACAGTCGGGCCCGAGGTGAGCTGCCGCAGGGTCTGAGCCGCGTAGTACGTGCCGTCTCCGTCCGCGCCGGCGAGGACCACCGAGCCGCCGTCGCGGGCGGCTCGGGAGGCCAGCGCGTAGCCCTCGGCGGGGAGGTCGTCCGGAACCCGGCCGCCCGCCGCCCGCAGTGCCCGGGTCACCCGGGCGTCCTCGATCCCGCCGACGACCACGGTCAGTTCGCCTGCGTGGCGCCGTCCTGCCGGGAGGGGAGCCACCTCGATGTCTGCGGCACCCGCCTCGCGCAGCACGGAGACGACGAGGTCCAGGGCGGGCCGGTCCACGTCCCCGGCGGTGAGCACTCGTGCCCGGGCGGGCACGGCCAAGGTGTCCCCGTTGCCTTCCATGTGCTGTGGACGGGGTGTGACGTCGGGCAGGGCGGCCTTGCCGCCGGTGGTCCCGGTCGTGGCCCCGGCGGGCTCCGCGTGGGCCGCCGGGAGGGAACCGGTCAGCAGGCAGAGCAGAGCGAGCACCGCGACGGCGAACCGACGTTGGGCGCGGCGGGTGCGGTGAGCGCGGTGGCCGCGGAGGACGGAGTGGTTTGGTGTTGGACCCATGCCTGGCGTTCCCCTCGGTGTGGTTGCGGGCATCGGATCGGCGTCGACGGAGCGGGAGTCCGGGGCGGGCAGCGTGATCCCCGGAGCGGGACCGACTGTCCGACCCCGAAGGGACCGACTGTCCGGCCCCGAACCGCCCGTCGGCCACTGCCGATTCGGAACGTGCATGACCTGGCGTGGCGCTTGTCCTCGGTGGTCGTTGCCGGTCCGGGTGTGCCGGACCGGCGCGGTCCGGTCCTACCAGCCCAGTTCGGTTGCGGTGGCGCAGCTGCGCCGACCTGTCACGGACACCGCCTCCAGCTCCAGGCGGGTCGTCTCCTCGTCCCCGTCCCGCGCCAGCGCGGACACGCAGTAAGCGCCGTCGTAGGTTCGTCCCAGCCACTGCCTGCCGTTGGCCGTTCGGCGGAAGATGTCGTAGTGGGCCACGCCCGCCGGCTCGAAATCCCAGCTCAGATAGACACTCGCGGTACCGTTCGCCCGTACCGCCCGGTCCACTGTGAATTCGGCGGGGCAGCGCGGAGCAGGCTCCGGTACGGAATCCGCCAGTCGCAGCTCGCCGATGTTGACGGCGATGTCCTCCGCCCCGAGTGCGCCGGCCACCAGGGACACGCCGACGGCGGCCACGGTCCGGCCGGCCCACTGCCCGAGCGCACCCGTCCAGTGCGACCAGCCGGCGCCCGTCGCTCCGTCGACGGTGAGCCAGGCCGTCTCCGTGGGGGCGTCCTCGAACACGAGGCCGACTCTCAGTACGGGGCCGTCACCGCCGGGCGCCGCGGCGGAACCCCGGTGCACGAGGCCGGCGGTGGAGGTGGGGGTGAGCCTCAGCCGGGTCTTGTAGAGCCGTACGACCACCGACTGCGACGGGCCGAGTGCACCGGTGAGGCGGAGCGAGGACCCTCCGTCGTAGGCGGCGGTGTGGTCGTAGTCCACCCGGACCGCGTCGCTCGGAGCTCCGTCGGCGTCGCGCACCCACCACTGCCAGGTGGGCAGCAGGTCCTGCACGCCGATGTCGAACCACGGCTGGTCGCCGACCCGGGCACCGTCGATGAAGAAACGCTCCCCGGTGCCAGTGCAGAAGCGCGTGACAAAGGGCAGCTCCCCGATCACCGACTTCTCCACGATGTGGTGGGCCGCGCCGTCCCAGCCCGCCGGGTCGAGCGGACGGCTGCTGTCGGGCTGCCGCGTACGGCCGGAGCGCGAGGGGTCCTCGGCCGGCCCCGACCACAGTTGGCGCTCCCGTGCGTAGGCGGGGGCCTGCGCGGCGAGGGTGCTCTTGTCGCCCTCCACCGTGTACCAGACCATCTCGGAGCCGAGGAAGGCCCAGCTCGTACGGGGCTCGGCCCCTTCGGGGAAGACAGCGCGGGGATCGTAGGGCTGGGCGAACCGGTACATGCCGATCTCGCTGCCGGCGTAGACGACCTCGAAGGGGTCGAGCCCCAGCGAGAGCGCATGGGTGCGCGAGGCCTGGATCTTGGCCGAGTTCCACCAGTAGTTGAGGAAGACGCTGGTACTGATCCGCTGTCCGCCGGAGACCACCCAGGGGGAGTTCACCTGGTTGAACTCGTTCTGGTAGGAGATCCGGCCGTCCACCGTCAGGGAGTCGTACCACTGGAGGTGGAAACCGCTGGGGGCCTTGCGTGCCATATAGCCGAGCATCTCCATCAGGAGCTTCGCCTGCGCCGCGGAGATGACGGCTTCCTGGTTGATGAAGTACCCGTCGAAGCCGAAGTACTCCGCCATCGCGATCAGCTTGTCGGCGGTCGGGAAGGTGCCCTGCGAAGTCTTCTCGACGATCTCCGCGAAGTTCTCCGGGCGGGGCCAGAACCAGCAGCCCAGGCTGAGGACACCGTTGCGGTGCGCCGCGTCGGTGTACCCGGGATTGGGCAGGTTGACCAGCCCGTACGGCGGGTTCGTCTCGTCGTGCCGGCCGTCGAGCGGTAATCCGTGCCAGGAGGCGTGGAGATCGGCGTACTGCCAGAACCGCAGGGCGTACGCCTCGGCGCCCGGCCCGTACGGATACCCCTCGGTCTCCCAACCGGGCTGAACATAGTCATTGGCGAGAACGGCCAGTCTGGGGCGGGAGTCGAGACCGCGCCGGGCCTGGGTCGGCTCGAAGGGGGCGATCCGCCGGGCGAGGGGGACCCGTGAGCGCAGATAGCGGGCGTTCCGGTCGGTGTCCGGGTTCCACGCCTTGATCTGCGGGCCCGAGTACCCGTGCATCAGGGGAGGTTCGGGGCCGAAGTCCGCCGTCGCGGCTGCGGTGGCCGTGGACGTACGGTCCGATGCGGTATCGGCCCGGGCGACCGGGGCTCCGGCGCCCGCTGCCGGGAGAGCGGTCGCGATCAGCCCGGCGCCCGCGGTCTGGAGGAAACGCCGGCGTCGCAGCTTGGGAAGGCGTTCCGGCTCTGCCGCCGGAACGGGTCTCTGGGGCGGGCCTATCTCGTCAACGGGCATGGGGATCCCCTCCGGCAGACACAGGGCAGGCCGACGCACCGCACGCACCGCACGCACCGTGCGGCGCAGAACGGGGCCGACACTAAAACGCTGAAGTTGGCCCTGCAAGAGGGACATGACGAAGCATCAGCTCCAGCGGTACGGGACAAATGGCGTGATCCGCCACCCAAGACGGGAGATCCCCGGAAGCAGGGGCGGAACACAACACGCCGAGGGTTCCATGATCGTCGAGGGTCGTCGTCCCCGGCTCCGCGATATCGCCGACCTGGTGGGGGTATCCGAAGCAGCGGCTTCCTTCACCCTGAACGGGAAGCCCGGTGTCTCGGAGGCCACCCGTCTCTGTCGGGAACCGCCTCCATGCTCCATGTGCACCTCCGGGTCGAGTCCTTCGAGAAGACCGGGAGTGACCTCGGGTTCAGCGACTGCCGCGCTCTGTCCACCGACTTCTCGGCGGTGGCCGGGGAGGCCGTCACCGAGTCCGTGCTCCGCGGAAACCCGCGGCCCACGGCTCTGATCTACGACAACGAGGTGCTCGCGGTCGCCGGTGTCGACGTCATTCGCCGACAGGCACTGCGCGTCCCCGGCGATGTGGCGATCGTGGTCTGGGAGGACACCGTTCCTGAAGACTGAGCGGGAGTGAGTTCTGTTGCCAGAACTCATGCTCAGTCGGACGCCCCGAACGGTGTTGGGTGTCCTGGTTCCCCGCGTTCGCTCCGCGTCCGGCGCGCACGGATCGTGTCCGTGGTCCGGGAATGCGGGGGCGGCCCGCGGCCGGAGGCCGCTGATGGGCAGAGCCTCACGCCCCGGGGTGCCCGGTCGGGCCTGGACGGTCCGATGCCCCTGCTCATCACTCCGGTGAGCAGGGGGCGGTGCCGTCCTCCCTCAGTGCCTTAAGGGCCTGGGAGGTACCCCCAGCCGGATCGGGTGCCCCAGGGCGCGCCTGCCGATCGCCACGGCGGCTGCGTCGTGGCGCGTGGTCTTGCGTGTTGTGGTGGTGAGGGGTTTCTGCCAGTGCTGGACTCCCCAGCGGCTGGTGTAGGCCGGGTCGACGGCGACGATGGTGATGCCGAGTTCGGCCGCCATGGACACGAGCCGGGCCCGCAGCCTGGACACGGGCATGCCGGAGATGAGCTTGCGGAAGCGTGTGCGGCGGCCGTGCTTCTCGCGGGTCTTCTCCGCCTGGAAGTCCAGGTCCTCGACCGCGATCGCGAGGCTGTGGCGTTTGGCCCAGTGCAGCAGGCGGTTCAGGGCGTGGCGGACCTGGGCGTCGCGGTGGGCGGCGGTGCCCGTGAGGTCGTAGCCGAACCAGAGGGGCTCGCCGACGGGGTTGCCGTGCGTGTCGAGGCGCCGGGCGGCCAGGTGGTCGGCGTTGGTATCGACACCGATCATGCCCCTCGTGCGGACCGTGGCCAGGGGCACGGTCTTCACCGGGGGACCGTCCACGACGCGGTCAGGTACCAGCGCCCCCGCAGCACGTCTTCATGAATGCGGTAGGCGACCGCCCGGTTCGCGGTGACGCGGTCACGCCACTGCTCACCCCGGTGCGCGAACGCCACCCCGGAGGCGAGCACGTACAGGCCGTGTGAAGCGTTGGCCAGGTGCGCCAGCGGCGCGGGGAGCTTGAGGGACACCTCACCGTCGGGAGAGACACGGATCGTCTCGTTGCCGAACCGCTTCCCCGACTCCCCATCGGCCTGAAGG
The DNA here is from genome assembly GCF_009377235.1 of Streptomyces acidicola. Lineage (GTDB taxonomy): Bacteria > Actinomycetota > Actinomycetes > Streptomycetales > Streptomycetaceae > Streptomyces > Streptomyces acidicola. The sequence goes on along the minus strand of NZ_VMNX01000280.1, from coordinate 615 downwards.
AAACGGCGTCCGGCCTGCCACCGCGAGCGCCACTGTTCCTCGGTGAGCCGGGCGGCGTCGAGGTGGTGACGGGAGTTCAGCAGCCTCTTCCCACCCCGCACCACGCCCACCCGTCCGGCCTCCCAGTCTGCCCGGGCCGCCTCCAGACGATCGACGAGCACCTGCAGACGCCGGGTCTTGGTAAACCACTCCTGCCGGGTGCGGTATCCGCCCGGAGCCTTCTTGCTGCCCTTCTCACCCACAGGCAGGGAGAGGCGATGCGCGATCGTCCTGACCCCGGCTTCCAGGCTCTGAATGCGCGCGAGCTGCCCGCGCCGCGCCAGCGCCCACTGATCATGAGTCGCCTTCGTGATCGACCCGGCCCACCGAGAAGAAGAGTCCTTCGTCAGGGCCCGCTTGCGCTGCGCCCACTGGTCTGTGTCGTGCTCCAGCCCCGCCGCGCACCGCACCTTCAGATCCCGGGAGGTGAGCGTACCGAGCAGATCACCGACCAGACGAAGAACCCTCTCGTCCCCAGCAGTCAGGTGCTTGAGCCGGTCGCGGACCGCAACCCCGGCAGGGCCGGGCACCACGAACGGCGCCGCCAACTCTCGCAGCCCGCCCATCCCTCACCCC
>NZ_VMNX01000027.1 GCF_009377235.1 Streptomyces acidicola | reverse complement strand
CAGATTGCCCACGTGTTACTCACCCGTTCGCCACTAATCCACCCCGAAGGGCTTCATCGTTCGACTTGCATGTGTTAAGCACGCCGCCAGCGTTCGTCCTGAGCCAGGATCAAACTCTCCGTGAATGTTTTCCCGTAATCGGGATGACACCACGAGAGCGGAACCAGGAGGAGGAATAATCCCCCCGGCTCACAGCGTCCTCGCTGTGTTTTTTCAAAGGAACCTCGCCCTCCCGGAATCGGGAGAGACGGGGTATCAACATATCTGGCGTTGATTTTTGGCACGCTGTTGAGTTCTCAAGGAACGGACGCTTCCTTTGTACTCACCCGAGAGACTCTCTCGTGGCTTTCCTCCGGGCGCTTCCCTTCGGTGTTTCCGACTTTATCAGAGATTCTGAGTCGGAATTTCCATCCGGTCCGGGAGTGAATCCCCGGTGCGTGGAGCACCTGGGTTCCCGTTCTGGTGGAGCCGTAAACGTACTGGAGCGGGGCGCCCCGATGCAAATCGAGGGGCCCCGCCCCGAGTTCACACCCACCACGGTTCGGGCGGCCGTGCGAACGGCCGCCCGTGACGGCGGGTCAGACCTCGACGACCACCGGGAGGATCATCGGCCTGCGCCGGTAGGTGTCCGAGACCCACTTGCCCAGCGTGCGGCGGATGAGTTGCTGCAGCTGGTGGGGCTCAACGACGCCGTCCTGAGCCGACCGCTCCAACACCTCCGTGATCCTCGGGGTCACATCGCCGAAGGCCGAGTCCTCGATGCCCGAGCCGCGGGCCTGGATGTGCGGGCCCCCCGTGATCTTGCCCGTCGACGAGTCGACCACGACGAAGACCGAGATGATGCCCTCGTCACCGAGGATCTTGCGGTCCTTGAGCGCGGGTTCGCCGACGCCTCCGACCGAGAGGCCGTCGACGTAGACGTAACCGGCCTGGACCTTGCCGGAGATCTTCGCCTTTCCCTCGACGAGATCGACGACCACGCCGTCCTCGGCGATGACGATCCGGTCGTGCGGGACGCCCGTCATGGCGCCCAGCTCGGCGTTCGCGCGCAGGTGGCGCCATTCACCGTGGACCGGCATCAGGTTCTTCGGCCGGCAGATGTTGTAGAAGTACAGGAGCTCGCCCGCGGACGCATGGCCCGAGACGTGCACCTTGGCGTTGCCCTTGTGGACGACGTTCGCGCCCCAGCGGGTCAGGCCGTTGATCACTCGGTAGACCGCGTTCTCGTTGCCGGGGATCAGCGACGACGCCAGGATCACCGTGTCGCCCTGGACGATGCGGATCTGGTGGTCCCGGTTGGCCATGCGCGACAGGGCCGCCATCGGTTCGCCCTGGGAGCCCGTGCAGACCAGCACGACCTCGTCGTCCGGGAGGTCGTCCAGCGTCTTGACGTCCACGACCAGCCCCGGCGGGACTCGCAGGTAGCCCAGGTCCCGGGCGATACCCATGTTGCGCACCATCGAGCGGCCGACGAAGGCGACCCGGCGGCCGAACTCGTGGGCCGCGTCGAGGATCTGCTGGATGCGGTGGACGTGGCTGGCGAAGCTGGCCACGATGATCCGCTTGCGGGCGCTCGCGAAGACCTGACGCAGGACGTTGGAGATGTCGCGCTCGTGCGGGGTGAAGCCGGGGACCTCGGCGTTCGTGGAGTCGGTGAGGAGGAGGTCGATGCCCTCCTCGCTCAGCCGGGCGAACGCGTGCAGATCCGTGAGGCGGTTGTCCAGCGGGAGCTGGTCCATCTTGAAGTCGCCCGTGTGGACCACCATGCCCGCCGGGGTGCGGATGGCGACGGCCAGGGCGTCGGGGATGGAGTGGTTGACCGCGATGAACTCGCAGTCGAAGGGACCGATGCGCTCACGGTTCCCCTCGGCCACCTCCAGGGTGTAGGGACGGATGCGGTGCTCCTGGAGCTTGGCCTCGATGAGGGCGAGGGTCAGCTTGGAGCCGATCAGCGGGATGTCCGGCTTCTCGCGGAGCAGGTAGGGGACGCCGCCGATGTGGTCCTCGTGGCCGTGTGTGAGGACGATGCCGTCGATGTCGTCGAGGCGGTCCCTGACGGAGGAGAAGTCCGGCAGGATCAGATCGATTCCGGGCTGCTCCTCCTCGGGGAAGAGCACTCCGCAGTCAACGATCAGCAGGCGGCCGCCGTACTCGAATACGGTCATGTTCCGGCCGATTTCGCCGAGGCCACCGAGCGGGGTGACCCGCAGGCCGCCCTCGGGGAGCTTCGGCGGCGGGCCGAGTTCAGGATGCGGATGACTCAAAAGACTCTCCTCACCACACACGCCACGTACCTGTAGGGCACGTGGCGCGCATGACGTTCGTGCAAAAGCAGTTGTCAGTGTGGGACGCAGGCACCTGTGTCCTGCCTATTCAGTTGTGAAGTCCGTTGTCAGAGCTGTACCCCGCCGGCGGCAAGATCGATCTTGAGCTGGGCGGTCTCCTCGGGCGTGAGCTCGACCATGGGGGCGCGCAGGGGTCCTGCGGGCAGGCCCTGGAGTGCGAGCGCCGCCTTGGTGGTCATCACGCCCTGGGTGCGGAACATGCCGGTGAAGACCGGGAGCAGCTTCTGGTGGATCTCGGTGGCCTTCTGGACGTCACCGGAGACGTACGCCTCGACCAGGGCGCGCAGCTCGGGGGTGACGACGTGGCCGACGACCGAGACGAAGCCGACCGCGCCCACGGAGAGGAGCGGCAGGTTCAGCATGTCGTCGCCGGAGTACCAGGCGAGGCCGGACTGGGCGATGGCCCAGCTGGCGCGGCCGAGGTCACCCTTGGCGTCCTTGTTGGCGACGATCCTCGGGTGCTCCGCGAGGCGGACGAGTGTCTCGGTGTTGATCGGGACGCCGCTGCGACCGGGGATGTCGTACAGCATGACCGGCAGCTCGGCGGCGTCGGCGACGGCCGTGAAGTGCCGGTAGAGGCCCTCCTGCGGGGGCTTGTTGTAGTACGGCGTGACGACGAGCAGGCCATGCGCGCCCACCTTCTCGGCGGCGTGCGCCAGCTCGATGCTGTGGTGGGTGTCGTTCGTGCCGACGCCGGCGACGACGTGGGCGCGGTCTCCCACGGCCTCCAGGACGGCCCGTACGAGATCCGATTTCTCCGCGTTGCTGGTGGTGGGGGACTCTCCGGTGGTGCCGTTGATGATCAGGCCGTCGTTGCCTGCGTCCACCAGGTGGGTGGCGAGCCGCTGTGCGCCGTCGAGGTCGAGTGCGCCGTCCGCCGTGAAGGGCGTGACCATGGCGGTGAGGACCCGCCCGAAGGGGGTCTGCGGAGTGGAGGTCGGAGCCATGGGTAACACGCTACTCGCTGCTCAAGGCGCGGTCTGCCCGCGGGGGGCCGTAAAAGTCCGGACAAAGGTGGAACCCGGCACTGCCTGCTCGGGGGTTCAAGCAGTGCCGGGTCCGTTTGATCAGGCTAGATGAACTTCGCGAAATGCCGCAATCCGGGCGCCTCTCTCGGTTGACCCGTACATGCGTGTCCCAGGCGACCGGAGCCGCCCGCGATACGGGTCCCCGTGGGTACTACGGGGCGATCCGGCCGTTGGCATTGAAGGCGGCGTGCGTCAGCGGCATCAGCCTGGCCCACTCCGCCTCCATCTTCTCGCCGACCATCTCGATCTCCCGTTGCGGGAAGGACGGGACCTTGGCGAGCTCGTGCTGGGTGCGCAGGCCGAGGAAGTGCATGAGCGAGCGGGCGTTGCAGGTGGCGTACATCGAGGAGTACAGACCGACCGGGAGGACCGAACGGGCGACCTCGCGGGCGACGCCGGCGGCGAGCATCTCCTGATACGCCTCGTACGCGTGTACGTACGTGTCCTCCATGACCCGGCCGACCAGCTCCTGCTGTGCCTGGGTGCCCTCCACGAAGACGTACTTTCCGGGGCGGCCCTCCTGGACGAGCTTGCGGGACTCGTCGGGGACGTAGAAGACGGGCTGGAGCTCGCGGTAACGGCCGCTCTCCTCGTTGTAACTCCAGCCCACCCTGTGCCGCATGAACTCGCGGAAGACGAAGATCGGGGCGCTGATGAAGAACGTCATCGAGTTGTGCTCGAAGGGGCTGCCGTGCCGGTCCCGCATCAGGTAGTTGATCAGGCCCTTGGAGCGCTCCGGGTCCTTCTTCAGCTCGTCCAGGGACTGCTCGCCCGCGGTGGAGACGCGGGCGGCCCACAGCACGTCGGAGTCTGCCGCGCTGTGCTTGACCAGCTCGACGGTGACGTCGCTGCGGATGCTGGGCTTGAGGTCGTCGGCGGGGGTGTGGGTCACGGCTCGGAGGGTCCCTTCCATCACGTCTCTCGGGCGGCGCCCACTCTACGGTCCGGCACTGACAACGCGGCGTTCGGTGGCGGTCCGCGACATTCGTCGGCGAACTTCTGTGAAATCGGCGATAGCGGGCACCTTCTGGGGGTTTCGCACGTCTGTGTAGGTGACCGCGATTGTTCGAGTCGCCAGGTCCGTCACAAGGTCCCGAAGGAGAAGCGCACCCCATGTTCCGTCGGCGCGAGCCCGTACCGTTCGCCTTCATCGCCGAAGCCGACAGGTTCCGCAGCAATGTCACTCCCCCGCCCCGTGAGCGGACCTCCGCGCGCGAGAGGGCCGGGCGCTGGCTGATAGGTCTCACCGTCGTCGCGGGGCTCGTGGGCTCCGTACTCCTCGGGATGCCCGCGCTGTCGCTCGACCAGGCGCCCGCGCACGAGTCACAGGCGTCCCAGAACCGCTGACCGCGGGGCTGCTCAGGCCGGCCACCCAGGCCGGCCGCCCGAATGGCAGGGTGCGCACCCCCATGGACCCCCGCGGGTGGTGGGCGCGCATCCGGCTCGATAGCCTCACTCGGCGATGTCCCCCGCATCGATTGAGTCTGGACTGAGTGAGGATCTGTCGTGCCCCTGCCCTTCCTGACCGCCGATCGCGCTTTTGACGAGGCGGTGGACGACCAGGCGCTGCCGTTCGACGACCGCGACCGCTGGCGGCGGCCCTACCGACCTGGCCCGTGGCGGGTGAGCGCGGCCGCGATCCTGCTGCTGCTCGCCTCGTACGTGCTCTTCGCGGCGGTCATCATCACGGTGGCCGGGACCCTGGCCGCCGGCGCGGTCTGCTTCGGGCTGGCGCTGTGCATCATCGCCGGCGCCCTGCGGCTGCTGCGCATGGGGACCTGGGTGAGCGGGCGGGGGCTGCGCAAGGTGAGCTTCCTGGCCACGCGCACGACGCCCTGGGAGCAGGTCGCCTCGGCACGGACGGTGCAGCAGCCGGTGCGCTGGCTCGGGCTGCCGCGCACGCTCCAGGGCCAGGCCCTCGTCCTCGAACGCAAGGGCCGGGCATCCGAGGCCGTGCTGCCGCTGATGACCTCGCACGACGCCGACTTCCTGGCCCGTCCGGATGCCTTCGACCGGGCGACGGACACGGTGGAGGCGTGGGCCGCGGAGTACACGCGGTGAGTTCGAGCGGAATGTGATGAGGGCCGGTCCGCGTGTGCGGGCCGGCCCTCGGTGTGTCGGAAGGTGCGCTCAGGCGGGCTGGACAGGTTTGCTGTCGTGCAGCGCGATCGCCCGTTGCATCGCCTTGCGTGCCCGGGGTGTGTCCCGGGCGTCGCGGTAGGCGATGGCGAGGCGGAACCAGCTGCGCCAGTCGTCGGGGGCGTCCTCGGTCTCGGCCTTGCGCCGGGCAAAGACCTCGTCGGCCGAGTCGCGGTCGATGCCGCCGCCCGCGGTGCGCCTCAACTCGTCGACGGGCAGGCCCCCCTCGGCGTCGAGTTCGGCGGCGAGCTGGTTGGCCTTGTGGACGAACTGGGTGTTCTTCCACAGGAACCACAGACCGATCCCCGGCAGGATCAGCACCGCCACACCGAACACGATCGTGACGGGTGTGCCGGCCTCGATCAGCAGGATGCCGCGGCTGCCGACCAGGACGAAGTAGACGAGCAGGACGGCGGCCGTGACGGTGTACGTGATCTTCGCGCGCATGGTGGTTCCCGGCCGCTCAGCTCAGGTCGAGGAAGTGTTCGAGGCCGAAGGTGAGGCCCGGGGCGGTCACCACGCGGCGGGCGCCCAGCAGGATGCCCGGCATGAAGCTGCTGTGGTGGAGGGAGTCGTGGCGGATGGTGAGGGTCTCGCCCTCGCCGCCGAGGAGGACCTCCTGGTGGGCGAGGAGGCCACGGAGGCGTACGGCGTGGACGGGCACTCCGTCGACGTCCGCGCCCCGGGCGCCGTCCAGGCCGCTCACCGTGGCATCAGGCTGGGGGGCGCTGTCGGCGCGCTCGCGGGCGGCGGCGATGAGCTGGGCGGTGCGCATGGCGGTGCCGCTGGGGGCGTCCACCTTGTTCGGGTGGTGCAGCTCGACGACCTCGACGGACTCGAAGTAGGGCGCGGCCTTCTCGGCGAACTTCATGGTCAGCACGGCCCCGATGGAGAAGTTGGGGGCGATGAGCACGCCCGTCTCCGGGGAACGGTCCAGCCAGCCCCGCAGCTGCGCGAGGCGCTCGTCGGTCCAGCCCGTGGTCCCGACGACCGCGTGGATGCCGTGGCGTACGCAGAAGTCGAGGTTGCCCATGACCGAGGCGGGGGTGGTCAGCTCGACCGCGACCTGGGCTCCCGTGTCGGCGAGCGTCTCCAGTTTGTCGCCGCGGCCGAGGGCGGCCACCAGCTCCATGTCCTCGGCAGCCTCGACGGCCCGTACCGCCTCGGATCCGATACGGCCCTTGGCGCCGAGGACCGCCACGCGCAGCTTGCTCATGTTGTTGCTTCCTTAGGGGAATGCGGGTTGTCGAGGACGTACGCGAACCTACCGGCGATGCGTGCCGCCGCGCCTCACGCGACCGCGTCGTGCAGCCGGGAGGCCTGCTTGTCCTTGAGCGGACCGATGACGGACAGCGAGGGGCGCTGTCCCAGGATGTCGCGGGCCACGGACCGGACGTCGTCCGGGGTGACCGCTGCTATCCGGGCCAGCATGTCGTCGACGGACATCTGCTCGCCCCAGCACAGCTCGCTCTTGCCGATACGGTTCATCAGCGCGCCGGTGTCCTCCAGGCCGAGGACCGTGGAGCCGCGGAGCTGGCCGATGGCACGGTCGATCTCGTCGTCCGGCAACCCGCGCTCGGCGACCTGGTCTAGCTCGTCCCGGCAGATCTTCAGCACATCGTGGACCTGGGACGGCCGGCAGCCCGCGTACACGCCGAAGAGACCGCAGTCGGCGAAGCCCGAGGTGTACGAGTACACGCTGTACGCCAGGCCGCGCTTCTCCCTGACCTCCTGGAACAGTCGGGAGGACATGCCGCCGCCGAGTGCGGTGTTGAGGACGCCGAGGGCCCAGCGGCGCTCGTCGGTGCGGGCCAGGCCGGGCATGCCGAGGACGACGTGGGCCTGCTCGGTCTTGCGGCCGAGGAGCTCGACGCGGCCGGCCGTGCGGATGGTGCGGCGGCCGTCGCGCGGGGCGATCGGGGTGGCGTCGGGCCGCTTGAGGGCGCCGGCCTGCTCGAAGGCGGCGCGGACCTGCCGTACGACCTTGTTGTGGTCGACGTTGCCCGCGGCCGCGACGACGAGGTGCGTCGGGTCGTAGTGCTTGCGGTAGAAGCGGCGGATGCGGTCGGCGGTGAGGGCGTTGACCGTGTCGACCGTCCCGAGGACCGGGCGGCCGAGGGGGTTGTCGCCGAACATCGTGTGCGCGAACAGGTCGTGCACGCAGTCGCCCGGGTCGTCCTCCGTCATGGCGATCTCTTCGAGGATGGCGCCGCGCTCGACGTTGACGTCCTCTTCGAGGATGAGCGAGCCGGTGAGCATGTCGCAGACGACGTCGATGGCGAGCGGCAGGTCGGTGTCGAGTACGCGTGCGTAGTAGCACGTGTACTCCTTCGCCGTGAACGCGTTCATCTCGCCGCCGACCGCGTCGATGGCGGCGGAGATGTCGAGTGCGCTGCGCCGTGTGGTGCCCTTGAAGAGGAGGTGCTCCAGGTAGTGCGTGGCGCCGTTCAGCGCGGGTGTCTCGTCGCGGGAGCCCACGTTCGCCCAGATCCCGAAGGTGGCGGAGCGCACGGAGGGCAGGGTCTCGGTGACGATGCGCAGGCCGCCGGGGAGGGTGGTCTTACGGACCGTACCGATGCCGTTGCTGCCCTTGATGAGGGTTTGGGTACGGGCGACGGCCCGCGCCTCGGAGGAGGTGCGGGCCGTCGCCAGGGAGCTACGCGACGTCACTTGTCGCCGTCGTCCTTCTTCTCGTCGGAGCCGCCGTCGGACTCGCCCTCGCCCTCGATCACGGGGATGAGGGAGAGCTTGCCGCGGGAGTCGATCTCGGCGATCTCGACCTGGACCTTCTGGCCCACGCCGACGACGTCCTCGACGTTCTCCACGCGCTTGCCGCCGGCGAGCTTGCGGATCTGCGAGATGTGCAGCAGACCGTCCTTGCCCGGGAGCAGCGACACGAACGCACCGAAGGTGGTCGTCTTCACGACCGTGCCCAGGTAGCGCTCGCCGACCTCCGGCATGGTCGGGTTGGCGATGCCGTTGATCGTGGTGCGGGCGGCCTCGGCGGCCGGGCCGTCGGCGGCACCGATGTAGATCGTGCCGTCGTCCTCGATCGTGATCTCGGCGCCGGTGTCCTCCTGGATCTGGTTGATCATCTTGCCCTTGGGGCCGATGACCTCGCCGATCTTGTCGACCGGGATCTTCACGGTGATGATCCGCGGTGCGTTCGGGGACATCTCGTCGGGCGTGTCGATCGCTTCCATCATCACGTCGAGGATGTGGAGGCGGGCGTCACGGGCCTGCTTCAGCGCGGCGGCCAGGACGGAGGCCGGGATGCCGTCCAGCTTGGTGTCGAGCTGGAGGGCGGTCACGAACTCCTTCGTGCCGGCGACCTTGAAGTCCATGTCCCCGAAGGCGTCCTCCGCACCGAGGATGTCGGTGAGGGTGACGTAGTGCGTCTCGCCGTCGACCTCCTGGGAGATCAGGCCCATGGCGATACCGGCGACGGGGGCCTTCAGCGGCACACCGGCGTTCAGCAGCGACATGGTGGAGGCGCAGACCGAGCCCATGGAGGTCGAGCCGTTCGAGCTGAGGGCCTCGGACACCTGGCGGATCGCGTAGGGGAACTCCTCACGCGTCGGCAGGACCGGGACCAGGGCGCGCTCGGCGAGGGCGCCGTGGCCGATCTCGCGGCGCTTGGGGGAGCCGACGCGGCCGGTCTCGCCGGTGGAGTACGGCGGGAAGTTGTAGTTGTGCATGTAGCGCTTGCGGGTCACCGGGGAGAGGGTGTCCAGCTGCTGCTCCATGCGGAGCATGTTGAGGGTGGTGACGCCCAGGATCTGGGTCTCGCCACGCTCGAACACGGCGGAACCGTGCACCCGCGGGATGGCCTCGACCTCGGCGGCCAGCGTACGGATGTCCGTCACGCCACGGCCGTCGATGCGCTTCTTCTCCTTGATCACGCGCTCGCGGACCAGCTGCTTGGTGAGCGAGCGGTACGCGGCGGAGATCTCCTTCTCGCGTCCCTCGAAGTCGGGGAGCAGCTTCTCGGCGGCCAGGCCCTTCACGCGGTCGAGCTCGGTCTCGCGCTCCTGCTTGCCGGCGATGGTGAGTGCCTGGGCGAGCTCGGTGCGGACCGCGGCGGAGAGCGCCTCGAACACGTCGTCCTGGTAGTCCAGGAAGATCGGGAACTCGCCGGTCGGCTTGGCGGCCTTCGCGGCGAGGTCGGCCTGGGCCTTGCACAGGACCTTGATGAAGGGCTTCGCGGCCTCCAGACCGGCGGCGACGACCTCCTCGGTGGGGGCCTCGGCGCCGCCCTTGACCAGCTTGATGGTCCCCTCGGTGGCCTCGGCCTCGACCATCATGATCGCGACGTCGCCGTCCTCCAGGGTGCGGCCCGCGACGACCATGTCGAAGACGGCGTCCTCGAGTTCGGTGTGCGTCGGGAAGGCCACCCACTGGCCGCGGATCAGCGCGACGCGGACGCCGCCGATCGGGCCGGAGAAGGGCAGGCCGGCCAGCTGCGTGGACGCGGACGCGGCGTTGATGGCCACGACGTCGTACAGGTGGTCGGGGTTGAGCGCCATGATGGTGGCGACGACCTGGATCTCGTTGCGCAGGCCCTTCTTGAAGGACGGGCGCAGCGGGCGGTCGATGAGACGGCAGGTGAGGATGGCGTCCTCGGAGGGCCGGCCCTCACGGCGGAAGAAGGAACCGGGGATCTTCCCGGCCGCGTACATCCGCTCCTCGACGTCGACCGTCAGCGGGAAGAAGTCGAGCTGGTCCTTGGGGTTCTTGGATGCGGTGGTGGCCGACAGCACCATGGTGTCGTCGTCCAGGTACGCCACGGCGGAGCCGGCGGCCTGCTTGGCCAGGCGGCCCGTCTCGAAGCGGATGGTGCGGGTGCCGAAGGAGCCGTTGTCGATGACGGCCTCGGCGTAGTGGGTCTCGTTCTCCACTAGCGTTTTCTCCGTTACATATCGTCTTTCGTCCCTGGTCCCGCCCGTGTGGCGGGGGGACGGTGGTGGAGAAGCGCTCCGTCTGGTGCGGGCCGGTCTTCGATCGAAGCACCCGGGGCTCACTTCCCCCCGGGGGCCACTACCGAGGACCGGCGGCGGCGAGACGCGCTTCTCCTCGTTCGGTGTGGGTGAGGTCATCCGGGTGTCCGCTCGTGTCCCGGTTGCCGTCACGCTGTGTCGTGTGTACTGCGTTGTGCTACCACCCTACAAAGCGGCGGTGACACTCCGCACGTTCCGCACGTACAGCAAAGGGAGCGGTCCCCCACCTCCGGGAACCGCTCCCTTCACGGCGTCTTACTTGGCGCCCGCCGCACCGCGGCGGATGCCGAGGCGGTCGACCAGCGTACGGAAGCGCTGGATGTCCTTCTTGGCGAGGTACTGCAGCAGGCGACGGCGCTGACCGACCAGGATCAGCAGGCCACGGCGGGAGTGGTGGTCGTGCTTGTGGGTCTTCAGGTGCTCGGTCAGGTCCGAGATACGGCGCGAGAGCATCGCGACCTGGACCTCGGGGGAGCCGGTGTCGCCCTCCTTGGTACCGAACTCGGTCATGATCTGCTTCTTCGTAGCGGCGTCGAGCGGCACGCGTACTCCTCGTGGGTCTTCTTGTTGCCACCGAGTGCCCCCTGGTCTTCTTCTCAGGGGAGCTTCCGTGACTCGGGAGGCGGGGATCCGTCCGGCGCGGTCTCCGGCAGGTACCGCGAACGCGCACACAAACGGCCGTCACACAGCGTACCAGCCCGGAAGTGTCCGGTTTTCCGCCGTGGCCCGCGGGGCTCAGACGCCGCCGCGGACCTTGCCGTAGACATCGAGGACGGCCAGGCAGACCGGGATCAGGGAGAGCAGCACCAGCGAGTCCGCGAGGTCCAGCATGCGGCCCCAGAAGGGGGAGAGCCCCTTCTGGGGGACGATCAGGGCGATCGCGATCAGCAGCAGCACACCGGCCGCGACCGAGGCGCCGAGCCACAGGGTGCGTACGTCGACGGGGCCGGTGTTGCCCTGGACCAGTTCGAGGATGATGTCGGCCGGGGGCGAGATCGCGAGGCCGAGGATCAGCAGACCGAGCGTGACGACACCGGCCACGAACAGGCAGGTGACCTGGGCCGTGTACCGGAACAGGCGCGCCCGCAGCATCGCGGCGACGCCGGTGCACAGGGCGAGCAGCTGCGCCCAGCCGCTGTCGCTGAAGCCGAGCACCGCGCCGCCCGCGCCGACGATGACGGCGGCGCAGCCGCCCACCAGACCGAGCAGCAGTTCGTGGCCGCGGCTGGTCTGGGCGACGATGCGCTGGACGTCGACGGCCTCGAGGTCGCCCTCCTGGCCCTCGCGACGGGCCCTGGCCAGGTCCTCCGGGTTGCGGAAACCGATCGGCAGCTTGGCGAAGCGGGCCGACCAGCCGGGCAGGAAGCCGACGACCGCGAGGGCGACGACCGAGGTACCGGCGGCGATCTCCCGCGGCTCCGCCTCGGTGAGCACACCGCAGAACACAGCGAGCGTGCCGATCGCGGAGGCCAGCGCGGCGGCCACGAACGGGGCGTCCCCCTGCGGCAGCAGCATGATCAGGATGACGGAGAAGAGCAGGACGGCGACACAGCCGACGAGGAACTGGATCCTGCCCGGACCCTCCCCCGGGTCCTGGGAGATGACGCCGGAGCCCGCGATGAGCGCGTGCGGCAGCGCCGAGATGCCCAGCGCGACCGCGCTGCCGCGGTCGTCGTACACCCGGGCCCGTACACCGGCGAGTGCCGTCAGGGTCACCGCGGCGACGCCGGCGAGGATGCCCTGCAGGCCGTGCATGTCATGCCGTACCGGGTCCGCGAACCAGAAGACGAAGCCGAGCATGACCAGCAGCAGGGCGCCGGAGACAAGGCCGGCGATCCGCATGAGGTTGTCGTTCCAACTGCGGCTGTCCTGCTTGACCGCGGCGGCGATCGCGTCCACCACGTCGTCGTGGACGGCCGGCGGCAGTGAGTCGGCGAAGGTGCGCAGCAGCAGCACCTCGCCGTCCCTGACCCTGTGCTCGAGCAACGAACGGCTCGCGTCGAGGACTTCGCCCTCGCGGCGTACCAAGTGGTAGCCGGCGGGGCTGGTGTCCGACTGGACCAGGCCCGAGAGCCTGACGATCTCAGGAAACAGGTCCTGGATCGGCAGATCCTCAGGCAGAGCCACATCGACTCGGCTGTCCGGCGCTGCGATGGTGATTCGGCAGAAACCTGTCGAAGTCCCCGTGCTCACCTGGTACATCCCCCTGTGGAAAAGGCTTCTTCGCGCCGTTCGTACGACGCGGAGCGCCACCATATCCGCTACGGCAGGCGCAACAGGGCCTGCCTCCCTCAATTCTCCCCGGACCCCCTCGGCATCTCCATCCTCCTGGCGCCCTGGCGCACTGCTCGCATCAGTAGGATCGTCGCCTACGCGGACGACGCCTAACGCGGACGAGAACACGTCGCGGTACACGGGGGCGTCACACCAGGACGTATCAGACGTAGTCAGACGTATCAATCGCGAAGGATGAGTGCATCGGTGAGCGTCGTCATCATCAAACGGCCACCGCGGATAACACCCCCGGTGGTACCGGACGGCGAGGTCAAGCTGGAAACGCCGCCCGAGATCCCGCGCGAGGGCGACGAGAGCATGCTGATGAACCTGCTGCCCATGATGGGCATGCTGGGTTCCGTCGGCTTCTTCTTCATGCCCAACCTGCCCTCCTACATGAGGGTGGTCGGTGGGCTGATGCTGGCCTCGACCCTGGCCATGGCCATCGCGCAGTTCGCCAAGTCCCGGCAGGGCGGCGGCGCGGGGATGGCCCAGGACCGGCGTGACTACTTCCGCTATCTCGAACAGGTCCGCAAGGACGTACACAAAACGGCTGAACTGCAGCGGCGCAGCCAGCTCTTCCAGCACCCCGACCCGGAGCAGCTGTGGGCGGTGGCGGCCGACGGCAAGCGGCTGTGGGAGCGGCGCCCGACCGACGCGGACTTCGCCTCCGTGCGGATCGGCCGTGGTGTCCAGCAGTTGAACACTCCGCTCGTCGCGCCGGAGACGGCCCCCAAGGACGAGCTGGAGCCGCTGACCGCGGCGGCCATGAAGGCCTTCCTCGACGCGCACGGCAGTCTCTCGGACCTGCCCGTCTCCATCTCGCTGCGCGCCTTCTACCACGTGACGGTGTGCGGAGAGACCGACACGGTCTACGCCAACGCGCGTGCGACGCTGGCCCAGCTGGCGACGCTGCACTCGCCCGAGGACCTGATGATCGCCGTGGTGGCGCACCCCTCCTCGGCGGCCGACTGGGACTGGATCAAGTGGCTGCCGCACAGCCAGCACCCGAAGGCCAAGGACGGGGCGGGCTCGGCCCGGCTCCTGTTCGACGACCTCGGCGAGCTGGAGGAGGCCCTGGCGGACCAGCTGGACGACAGGCCCCGCTGGAACCGGGAGGCCAACCCGGTCTACGACCAGCCGCACCTGATCGTGGTGCTCGACGGCGGCACCGTGCCGCCGGACTCCGAACTCGCCAGCAGCGAAGGGCTCCAGGGCGTCACCTTCCTCGAGATCTCCCCCGGCGAACTGGAGGAGGAACTGCGCGCGGGTCTGACGGCCTACGTGAAGCCGGACCGGATGCGGCTGTTCGTCGGCCACGAGTCCGCGTACACCGGCAAGCCCGACGTACTCAACCCGGCGCAGGCCGAGTCCCTGGCGCGGCAGCTCTCCCCCTTCCGGGTCGGCTCCGCGGAGGAGGGCGAACCCCTCCTGTCCAACCTGGACTTCACGGACCTCATGGGCATCGGCGACGCGGGTTCCGTGGATGTCTCCCGCACCTGGCGTCCGCGCACGCTGCACGAGCGGCTGCGGGTGCCGATCGGTGTCGGCGAGAACGGCGAGCCGGTCATGCTGGACCTCAAGGAGGCCTCGCAGGAGGGCATGGGCCCGCACGGCCTGTGCGTCGGCGCCACCGGCTCCGGCAAGTCCGAGGTGCTGCGTACGCTGGTGCTCGGTCTCGCGGTGACGCACTCCTCGGAGACGCTCAACTTCATCCTCGCGGACTTCAAGGGCGGTGCGACCTTCGCGGGCATGGCGGACATGCCGCACACCGCGGCCGTGATCACCAACCTCGCGGACGACCTCACCCTCGTCGACCGTATGCGTGACTCGATCATGGGTGAGACGCAGCGCCGCCAGGAGCTGCTGCGTTCGGCCGGCAACTACGCCAACCTGAACGACTACGAGAAGGCACGGGCGGCGGGCGCCGCGCTGGAGCCGATGGCCTCGCTGGTGATCGTGCTCGACGAGTTCTCCGAGCTCCTCACGGCCAAGCCCGACTTCATCGACATGTTCATCCAGATCGGCCGCATCGGCCGGTCGCTGGGCATTCACCTGCTGCTGGCGTCGCAGCGCCTGGAAGAGGGCAAGCTGCGCGGCCTGGACACGTATCTCTCGTACCGGATCGGTCTGCGGACCTTCTCCGCCGCCGAGTCCCGTACGGCGATCGGTGTCCCGGACGCCTACCACCTGCCGTCGATCCCGGGCTCCGGCTATCTGCGGTACGACACCGACACCATGGTCCGCTTCAAGGCGGCGTACGTGTCGGGGGCGTACCACGGCGAGGGCCCCTCGCGGGTGAGCCGCTCCACGCAGCTGCGGCCCGCGCTGTTCTCCGCGGAGCATGTGGCACTGCCCCCGCAGCCGGTGATCGAGGAGCCGGAGCCCGACAACCGGGTGGACGACGCGCTCGCCGACACCGTCCTGGACGTCCTCGTCAGCCGGATGATCAACCAGGGACCGCCAGCCCACCAGGTGTGGCTGCCCCCGCTGGAGGAGGCTCCCTCGCTGGAGCAGCTCCTCCCGCAGCTCGCCGTCACCCCGGAGCGCGGCCTGACCGCACCCGACTACACGGCGCTCGGCCGGCTCAACGTCCCGGTCGGCATGGTGGACAAGCCGTTCGAGCAGCGGCGTGACGTGCTCTACCGGGACTTCTCCGGCGGTGCGGGTCACGGTCTGTTCGTCGGTGGTCCGCAGTCCGGCAAGTCGACGCTGCTGCGTACGCTCATCTCGTCGTTCGCGATCACACACACGCCGTCCGAAGTGCAGTTCTACTGCCTGGACTTCGGCGGTGGCAGTCTGATCGCGATGGAGGACCTGGCGCACGTCGGCGGCGTCGCCAACCGTCTCGACGCCGAGAAGGTGCGCCGTACGGTCAGCGAGGTCGAGGGCATCCTCAACGCGCGCGAGGAGTACTTCCGCGCGAACAACGTCGACTCGGTCCAGACGTACCGTCAGCGCCGGGCCGCGGGCCAGCTGCCGGACCAGCTCTGGGGTGACGTCTTCCTCGTCATCGACGGCTGGGCGACGTTCAAGACGGACTACGAGATGCTGGAGTCCACCGTCACGGAGATCGCGACGCGCGGCCTCGGCTTCGGTGTGCACGTGATCCTCAGCGCGAGCCGCTACACCGAGGTGCGGCCGGCGCTCAAGGACATGCTGCAGAACCGCATCGAGCTGCGGCTCGGTGACCCGACCGAGTCGGAGATCGACCGCAAGGTCGCGCAGAACGTCCCCGCCACCGTGCCCGGCCGTGGTCTGACCCCGGACAAGCTGCACTTCATGACGGCGCTGCCGCGCGTCGACGGCTCCTCGGAGACCGAGGACCTGTCGGAGGCGACGTCGATCCTCATCCGCGGCATCAACGACAACTGGCAGGGCAACCCCGCTCCGGCCGTGCGGCTGCTGCCCACGCTCTTCCCGGTGGACCGGCTGCCGAAGGGCTTCGAGCACCCGGACCGCGGTGTCGCCATCGGTATCGACGAGTCCTCGCTCTCGCCCGTCTTCGTCGACTTCGAGACGGACCCGCACTTCATCGTGTTCGGTGAGAGCGAGTCCGGTAAGTCGGCGATGCTGCGGCTGCTCATCAAGCAGATCTGCGAGCGCTACACGCCGACGCAGGCGAAGATCGTCATGGGTGACTACCGGCGTGCCCACCTGGAGGGAGTGCCGGAGTCGCACCTCTCGCGGTACTGCGCGTCGGCGCCCGCCCTGTCGGAGACGCTGGAGGGACTCGCCGGTTCGCTCAGCCGCCGTATGCCGGGCCCGGACGTCACGCCCGAGCAACTGCGCAACCGCAGCTGGTACAGCAGCCCGGACGCGTTCGTCATCATCGACGACTACGACCTGGTGGCGACCGGCATGAACCCGCTGTCCCCGCTCCAGGAGTACCTGCCCTTCGCCCGCGACATCGGCCTGCGCATCATCATCGCGCGCGCCTCGGGCGGTGCCAGCCGGTCGCTCTACGAGCCGGTCATGCAGCGCCTGCGCGAACTCGGCGCCCAGGGCATCGTGCTCTCCGGCGACCGGGCTGAGGGTGCGCTGCTCGGCAACATCACCGCCTCGCAACTGCCGCCCGGGCGTGGGTACTTCCACACGCGCCGACGGGGTGGGCAGCTGATTCAGACGGGGTGGCTGCCGGCTCGGTACTGATCCGGGGCGCGTCTGCGGTACAGGCATGGAGAGGGGCGGCACCAGGTGGTGCCGCCCCTCTCCGTTGCGTCTGGGGGTGGGTCTGGGCCCGGTGCCCCGGCTAGTCTGGCGTTGCGACAGAAAAGGCGAGCCACGGGGGGCAGTTGTGTCGTCGGACCACACGATCTCCGATCCCAAGGTCCTCAAGGACGAGGGCTTCAACATGTTCACGGTCGGCCAGGACTTCGCAAAGGCCGCGAAGAGCCTGGAGGACGGACTGACCGCGCTTGAGAAGGGTGACACCCCGCCCTGGGGTGACGACGACATCGGCTCGAAGTTCGGTGTCGTGTACGAGGGCCTGCGCGACGGCATGTACGACTCGATGGGCAGTCTGGCGGAGCGGCTCGCGGGGATAGGGCTGGCCTTCACCAAGATGGGCGTGGCGCAGGAGAAGAACGAGGCCAGGGAAGAGGAGATCTGGCGGGCGACGACCGCCGAGTACGACGGTCAGGTGAAGATGCCGTCGGGTGTGCAGGCCACGCTGACGCCTCGTCAGGGCCTCTGAACTCTCAACGGGTCTGGCGCGCTCAGCGGGTCTGGCGCTCAACAGCTCCGACGTTCAACAGATCTGACCTGCAAGCGATCTGCCTTGCAAGAGACTTGCAAGAGATCTGACTTGCAGCAGATTTGTGACAGCAACCCCCTGAAGTTGTCCGCGGGTGTGTCCGTACACTCTGTGCACTGCTGTACTTCTGTCTGATTTTCCTTGTGAGTGGGGACAGTTGTACGGCCGTGTCGGCTGACGGGGGTGCTTTAGCTGTGTCGATGATGCTGCCTGACGAGCTCGAGTGGGTTCTCGAGATGCTCGGCTACAACTGGCCGACGGCAGACGAGGACAAGCTGAGAGACTCCGCCGAGCTGTGGCGGAAGTTCGGCGATGACGTCGTCCGACTTCACGAGTCGGCGAACTCCGCCGCCCGGAACGTGACCGCCCACAACGGCGGCGAATCGATCGACGCGTTCACCAAGACCTACGCCAAGTTCGACAACGGCGGCGACGGCTACCTCACGAACGCGGCACAGGCGGCGTACATCATCGCGAACGTGATGGAGGCCTGCGCCTACATCGTCGAGTTCGCCAAATGGGCGGTGATCGCCCAGCTGGTCGCCCTGGCCATTCAGATCGCCGCCGCCCAGCTCGCCGCTCCGTTCACCTTCGGCCTCTCCGAACTCGGCGCTCTCGGCGCCACGCAGGCCACCCGGCTGATCGTGCGCCGCCTCCTCGACGAGCTCAAGGACGCCCTCATGGAGGCGATCGTCGAGGCGATGAAGGAGCCGGCCGTCTCGGCGATCGAGGCGATCATCACCGACCTGGTCCGCCAGACGGTGAACGTCGGCTTCGGCGCCCAGCAGGGCTACGACCTCAGCCAGACCGCCAAGGCCGGGGCCCAGGGCGGCTGGGAGGCCATCCAGCAGACCCCGCAGACCCTGGCCGAGGGCGTGCGCGACAGCCTGGGGTCGAAGGCGGGCAGCCATGCGCGCAACTCGGTCGAAAGCCGTGTCGACGGCTATGGACTGGGGTCGGGAACATCGGGGAGTGACGGGGGTTCGGGCTCGTCTTCGGGCTCGTCCTCCGACTCATCCGGTTCCTCTTCCGATTCTTCCTCTTCATCATCTTCGTCTTCGTCCAACTCCGGCTCGTCCGGGTCGGACTCGTCTGCGTCGACGCGTTCGGGGAACGGCGCGGGCGTGAACATAGGTGGCGGGATATCCGCCGACGGCGGTGGCGGTGGCGTAGGCGCGCCGGACGTGGGTTCGGGCCCGAGCTCTGACTCAGGATCCGGGTCCGCGTCCGGGTCCGGCGCCGGGCAGAATCCTTCCGCCTCGGACGCCCCGGCTCCCAGGCCGACACCGTCGCTGTCAGGGCCGACGCTGTCGGACTTCGACGACCCAGCACCCGGCGGAACGCAGTCCGGTGGCTCGAACTCGGGCGGCTCGTCCGGTACTCCGAGTACATCCGGACCGTCCCACACCGGCGGTGGCCCCTCCGTGTCGAGCATCTCGTCGCCGGCCGCGCAATCCGCGCCGGCTGCCGCACCGTCCGGCGGTACGTCGTCCTCGTCACCGGGTGGCGGAGCGATCGGGACCTCGATCGACAGCCTGGCCGCCACAGTCCCCACTCAGTCCAACGCGGCGCCAACGCCGACGGCGACCGATCCGTCCTCCGCGAGCACAGGGGGCCGTACAGATGGCGGCTCGACCGCACCGACGTCTCCGGTGGCGCCATCCACGGGAGGTGGTGTGTCCGGCTCGCACCAGAGCGCGAGCGCCGCTGGCGGTACGCCCTCCGCCACGAGCCCGACCAGCCCGACCCCCAACTCAAGTGCGGCGAGGAATCCTTCCGCCAGCACAGCGGGCACCCCCTCCTCCACGGGAACGGGACCTGCCTCGACTCCGAGCCCCACGTCACCGGCGACGACTCCAGGGAGCACCCCGACTGCAACGCCGGACGGTCGCACGCCCGGTACAGATGGCCGTACTCCGAGCACTCCGGCCACGCCGGACGGCCGAATACCGGCCCAGCGCACCCCTGGTACGACCCAGGGTGACGGGAGCACGCCCCGGAACACGCCCGGTACGACGCCCGGCGACCGCACTACGCCCCGCAACACCCCCGGCACCCCGCCGGGCGACGGCACAGCGCACCGGAACACCCCCGGTAGCACCCCGGGCGACCGCACATCGTCCCGTACCAGCCCGGACCCGAGCGGCACGCGCACGTCCACGCCGGGGCAGAACCCGAGCACGAGCACCCCTACGACGACGCCCTCGACGTCTACCGGCACGGGGACCGGCACCGGCACCGACCGGGCCTCCACGCCGAGCAGCAGCAACCCGAACTCCGCGACACGGCCGGGCCAGGCGCAGACGCCCAGCACGCCCAGCACGCCCAACACGTCCGGCACACCGGGAACGCAGAACCAGCCGAGCGCCGGTACACCCGCCACTCCCACCAGGCCGCCCCAGCAGCCCGCGGGCAGTACCCCCAACACGCCCAACACCCCTCAGCAACCGGCCGCGCAGCCTCACACGCCGCAGAACACCCCGCCCAACCCGCAGCAGCAACAGCACCAGCAGGTCACGGCGGTCCCGATCCACACGGTGGTCACGACCCCGAGTTCCTCGACGCCACCGCCACACGCGGCTCCCGCCACACCACACCCGCCGGGCTCGCCCCAGGCCACCCCCGGCGACCCGAACCACCAGCAGCAGCCGCAGCAGGACGGTCTGGAGGACATCCGGTCCGACCTGGACCACTACCCGGGAGGTCTGTCCGAACCGGACCCCGCCGACCAGCAGGCGCTGGTCGACGCTGTCCCGCGCAACGAGGACGGCACCCCGGAACGCTTCCCGGACCCCTTCGGCTCCTGGTCACAGCTCCAGAACGACGGCGGCATCCAGGTACCGGGACGCAGCAACAACTGCGCCGACTGCTCGCGCTCCTTCCTGGAGACCTGGTACGGAAACCCCCAGGTCTCGGCCGCCCGAACCCCTGACTACGACGAAAACGGCAACCACGACCCGTTCACCCCCGAGGACAACGCCAACGACAACCAGATCCGCTGGACGGGTGCCGCACACACCTACGCCGGACCCGGCGGCGACCCCGCGACCGCCGACAACATCGCGTCGGTCCTCCAGCAGGCCGGCCCCGGCTCAGCGGCCATTGTCCAGGTCGACTGGCCGAATGGGGGTGGCGGTCACGCCTTCAACGTCGTCAACCACAACGGCAACATCGTCTGGATCGACACCCAGAGCGGAGAGGTCAGCAACGAGCCCCTCCACATCGACAACGCCGAGCACGTCTGGCACATCCCTCTGGACGCCGACCGGAACCCCATAGACCTCACTCAGTCCGACGCAGGGGATTCCGAGCACGATTCGGACACGCCTCAAGAAGAGACCGGCACTTCCCAGCCGAAGGCGAACGACTCGGCACAGGGGAACCAGGACCAGGAGGCGTCCCAGTCGGATACCTCGGGCGAGAAACCGGACGGCTCGTCCAGCGAAAACTCCGACCACTCGAATCTCGGAACAACCGCAGACGATCCATCGGCCACTGATGCCCGCAGCCAGGGCCACACCGAGGAGGGAACGCCCCCCGCGGACATACCGCGCTCCGATGGCCTCTCAACAGGTCAGCCGTCCCACTCCACACAGGCACCGGATGCGACTGGATCGGACAAGGGCACCCGAACCGGCGAGACCAGCACTCTCGGCCCCCGTACCACAGATCCGGACCCTGCGCAGAGGGACCCTTCGCCGACTGACCACTCCGGTAACGCTGACACCCGTACCCTCAGGGACAATGCGGTCCCTTCGGCTCCGCATGCAGCGCCGAACGACCCGACACCCGATCGGGGTGCCCCACAGCAAACCCCTGTCCCGGAACCCACGCCCTCGACACCGGCTGACCGACCAACCAGTGGGACCCCGATCCGGCCGAATCCAGGCGACACGCCCCCAACAGGCCGACACACCACGACCAACCAGCCAACAGAGACCCCAGGCAGCCCACACCGCCGTGGTCCCGAAGAGCCCGCCGGACAGAAACCCGATAACGGGAAGAAGTCCACCGACTCCAAAGACGCCACGGATGAAGGAAAAGACCCGAACGACCCTCCATACAGCGATCCTCACGACCGAGGTACGAGCGATACCTCCGACCAGAGCCGCTCTGTCACGCACGACGGCCCAGAGAGCGACGTGTCGCGCACCCATGAGCGCGAAGACGCACTCTCCAGGGAATACGGCATCGAGCCCGATGCACTGCAGCAATCGCTGAGAACAAACCGGAGTGTCCACAGGGTCGACCTCGACCGGGTTCACCACCAGCTCCAGACGTGGACCAAATCGGGTGAACTCGCACACGTACTCCAAATGACGTCCGGCGCCCAACCACACCCCAACGGCCCCAAGGGCCCGCGCCTCTTCACCAGGTCCCAACTCGAAGACAACCTGGACGGGTTTTCCCGGCTGTCGCCCGGCGAGCAACAGGCCGTCGTTGCTTCCCTCGCGCGACTCAGCCTCTCGTTCCACCAACAGCACAGTGTTGGCCGCAGTCCTGAGCCAATCACCAACCCCTATCGCCAGCCGGGAGAGTCCGATCCTGCACCGGGTACGAGGGATCGAGGGGCCAAGATGTCCAAGCAGTCGCTTGGCGTGCGGCTGCACCGAATGGCAGTCAACAAGCTCTTCAGGGCGGCTGAGTACAAGAAACTTCCGGAAGACGAAGCAAAGAAACTCAGGCGACAGGCGCCCGACCTCACCGACAAGAACTTCGCCGTTCTCGAGGTGGAAGGACCAGACGGGGTCACCTATGTCGTGGATTCGTCCGTGCCACCCAATACTCCGGGCGTCAGCCCACGCCATTCGGAAAGGCATCTGCTGGAATGGCTGGAGCGCGTCGACCCCAAGGGTGATAAGTACAAACCACTGGGGCTCTACACCGAACGCGAACCATGCGGCACGGGCAGAGGACACGCAAAGTGTTCGGAAGTACTCCTCGACCAACGACTCGCGGGCGTCCCCATTCATTACAGCACCACGTACCGACAGGACCCTGCGGGCGTGGAAATACGCGACGCCCTGCTCCCGGAGAAGGCGCAAGCACTGGACGCCATCGACGACTTGTCGGATCAGGGGGTCAAGGAAGAACTGGAACGTCGGGTACGCGACCGACTCAAGGAAAATTCACCCGCTCTTCCGAAGAACCTCAAAGACATAGAAGACCTGACTGCCGAGGCAGCCAGAAAACGGCTGGAGAATGAAGTCGCCAACGAATACGACGCGATTCGCAAGGCCACCAAGACCGACGAAGAACGTGCAATGATTGCCGAAATGACTCGACACATGGAAGCTCTCGAAGAGATTTGGGGCAAACTACGCCCCCAGCTGGTCAACTGACGATTGACGTCCATCAGACAGGCTTGAGGGGTGGTCCCTCATCGCCGCCCCAGGACCACAACTAGGCTACGTCCCATGCCAGACACCATCGATTCCCTGCTACATGATCTCGATGATGACGACCGCAACCGTCGGGCCACCGCGGAGAACGGCCTGGTCGCGCTCGGAGCCCCGGTCGTCGACCACGTGCTGCCCATTCTCCGCAGCGGCCATCCAAGGAGCCGTTCCTTCCGCGGCGCCGAGTCCGTCCTCAGTCGCCTGGGTGACAAGGCGGTGCCACGCCTGAGGGAGATCCGGCGCAACGGCCCCGGGCAACTACGGAGCATGGCTCTCCGTTTCGTCGCCGAGCTGAGCGGCGAACAGGGACTCGACCCGGTCGACCGCCGAGCCATCGAACGGCTCGTACGGGTCAAATTGCTGTCCGAGCGCCCAGTGACTCTGCCGCCGGAGAGCCGTTGGATGGCCTTCCCGGCGGACCACCTTGAAGCCGTCATATCCGCACTTGGACTGCATGATCTCCGTGCGGCCACCACCGTCATGGGACTAGCTGCCACCGAGGCCGGCGGCGCCCACGACTCACTGGAGATCGAAACATCGCATGGCAAGAAGGAGACGGTCAACCGCGTCTTCATCACGCCTCAATTCGGGAACTGGCGCCTGTTGTACGGCAACTCGTTCCTGGATGGATTCGGCGGAGAGTACCTGGCCGAGAAGGCCAGCGAACAGTGCGGCGAAGCTCAATTCTATTCTGTCGACACCTACCACGACGCCCACGTCTGGTATGTCGCCAGAAATGGCCGCATGGTACGCCGCCACGCCACTTGGGGAGATCCAGAATGGGAGGGAGAGCCGCTTCCCTTCGAGGTTGAATACATCGAAGGGAAAGTCTGGATCGATCCGTCGCAGGCTGATGCACATGGAGTGACTGACGCTAATGTCGCGGCCCGTCACCTCTCCGTCGATGTCGGCTTCATGCGCAAGCGCGAGACGCACGGACACGGCTGGCTTGCCACTACTCACCCTGGAGCCCTCAATTCCCACTTCAAAGGCGCATTGCCCATTTGACCGTTGCCTTGAGCGGCGTTCAGTACGCCGGCACGCGACGGTCACTGGGGGGGGAATTACGGCAGCTACGACCGGCGGGGCGAAACGGCTTCGTACCCGCTCCGACACCCAGTCCGTACGACCGTCACGACAAGGAGACCAGCTCCATGACCCCGGACAACCCCGCTCTCCCGCAGAACCCGGCGCCCCCGAACACTCCCGAGGAAGCCCTCGCCATCGTCCGCAGCCGTTACGCCCAGCCCAAGCTGCCCGACGGGACCCCGGCCCCCATGCACGTCCACGAATTCGACATCGGCTACCTGGTGTACGCGACGTTCCCGCCCGTCGCCGACACCACAGGCCAGCCGCGGCCCTCAGCTCCGGGTGGCAGCAAGATCGTGGTCGCCAAGGACACAGGGGAGACCGTCACCGTCCCGAACTACCCGACCGAGGCGGCCATCGCCCTCTACCGCAAGCAGTACCGGGCGCGGCGGCCGAACGCCTAGCGACGGGTAGCAGTTTCAGGCATGGCTGTTCGCCCGATCCGCAGGCCTCGGCCACCCGACAACCGGCGCCTAAGATCGGCGTCGTACGCGAATGAGTCCGCGATGGCGAACGACGTGGCGGAGGACGGGGACCCATGACCGGCTCGACCAAGGACACCGAGGACTACGCACCGCACCCCCACATAGGCGGCCGGACCGCAGCGTTGCGCGCGCTCGCCGCCTGGCGCGGGGCCGCGCCCGGAGCACCGGATGCGCCGCGCGTCGTCGTACTCACCGGCAGCTCCGGCAGCGGGCGTTCGCGGCTGCTCACCGGGTTTCTGATGCTGTGCGAGCCGGAGTTCCGCAAGCAGCTGCCGCTGGACGAGCTGGATCCGTCCACGGTGCCGCCGGAGTTGCCCGCCCCGGCCGTGCCCACCGCTGAGGGGCTGACCGCCGCGCAGGTGCTGTGGCTGCTCGCCGACCACTACGAGCTGAACGCCACCAGCACCGCCGAGGTGTTCGCGGAGCTTGCCGCGCTCGACGAGCCGGTGACCGTCGTCGTGCCGGACGTCGACCGGGCCGGTCCGGTACGGGCCGCGGGCGAGCCCGCACGGCTCGTGCGGGAGGTTCTCACCCCGCTCGCCGCCACCGAGAGCGTCCGACTCCTCGCCGCGGTGCCGCGTCCCCTGGCCGCCGAGTTGGCCTCCGCCCTGGCCGACGTCCTGCCGCCCGGCACCGTGCAGGTCATAGACCTCGACGAACCGGAGTGGGCCGACCCCGAAGGACTGGTGCTGCACGCCCAGGCGGCGCTGAACCCCGAGTTCGGGGCGCCCGAGTTGCCGTTCACCGTCGATCCCGCCGCCCGGCTCGCGCTGGGAGCCGCCATCGGACGCCGGGCCGGGACCAGTCCGCTGGTCGTACAGCTCGCCGTCCACTGCGTCCTCATGGCCCCCGAGGGCTTCGATCCCGCCTACGAGAGCCTGTTGCCGACCTCCGTCGGCGAAGCCCTCGACCTGCATGCCAGGCGGCTCGGCGCCGATCCGCAGACGCTACGGCTGATGCTGGCACCGCTCGCCCTCTCCGAGGCCGACGGCATCCCCGCCCAGCTGTGGGCACGGCTCGCGAGCGCGGTCGCCGGACAGGACATGGGCCAGGCCATGGCCGGCGGGATGCCGCTCGCCGGGCCCTTCGTACAGCCCGTGGAGCAGGAAGTGGACGGAGAGGCGGGAGAGGCCAGAGAGTCCGGAGAGGACGGGCAGAGGGTCAGCGGACGTACGCTGCTCCGGCTGCTGCACCCCGCCATCGGCGACGAGATCCGCGCCGGCCTCCCGAACGTCCGCGCCACCCAGACGCAGATCGCGGTGGCGCTGCTGGAGGCCGTGCCCGAGCAGAATTGGGGCAAGGCCGACCCCTACGTACGCGACCACATAGCGGGTCACACCCTGGAGGCCGGGCTGCTGCCCCAACTCCTCACGGACCCAGGGCTGTTCGTGCACGCCGACCCGGTACCGCTGCGAGCCGCCATCGAGGCCGTCCCGGCGGAGGAGCTCGGTGCACCGGCCCGTACGTATCTGCGTACGGCGCCCCTGCTGACCCGTACCCAGGCGCCCGCCACGCTGCGCGCCGCGCTCCTGGAGACCGCGTTCGTCGAAGACGGCCTGCCCGAGTACGCCGATGCCATTCACGGCCGGCTCGGTCTCGAACTGCCCTGGCGGACCCTGTGGAGCGTGCCCGTACCCGGGGTCAGCGCCGTGACCGTCGGCAGCCTGCCCCGGCCCGACGGCCCGGCCGTCCCCGTCGCCGTTCTCGCCGTGCCCGCGGACACGCCTGGCGCACGCCCGGTCGATGAGACGGGCGGCGAGGAGGACGACGAGGGACGTATCACAGTGATCGTCCGCAGCCTCGCAGGACCGGGTGACCTCGGCGAAACCGACCCCGCCCCCGACCTCGGACAGGTCATGCGCCCCTCCGAGGAGGAGCGTGCCGCCGCTCCTCTGGGGCTGAGCCGCGGTGCCGACTACCTTCGTGTCTGGGACCGGGCGAGCCAGGAGGTCGTGGCCGCGTTCATCTCCGACGTGCCGCTCACCGCTGCCGACCTGTCCCCCGACGGCATTCTCGTCATCGCGACCGAGCGCGGGGCGAAGGCCCTCCTCATCCACCCGGCGACCTCGGCGATAGCCTCGTAGGCAGTGGACAACAGTAGACATACGAGTCACGTCCTCCCCATCCTCCTCCCCTCTCGACCGACCCCCCGAAGGAGCGTCCCCGTGACCAGCCAGGAGCAGGCGCTCGCCGTCGCCGACCGTTGGCTCAACCCGGAAGGTTCGGCGGAGCCGCGCCGCGAGGTCAGGATGCAGGAGTTCGACCTGGGCTGGGTCGTATGGGCCGCGCCCGCGGCGCCCGAGCGTGATCCGGAGACCGGGGAGCGCCGACCGCCCTCCGAGATCGGCAACGCGTGCGGGGTGGTGGACCGGCGTACCGGCGAGCTGACGGTCTGGCCGTCGGTGCCGGTCGACGAGGTCGTGCGAATGTACCGGCGAAAGCATGGTGACGAGCACGGCGGTGACGCACAGGGAGAGGGCTCGCAGCACGGTGCCCGTCCAGTCACCGGCCCCGGCAATACCGCCGTTTTCACCTACACCGACCCGGCCACCGGCGAGGAGACCACACTCTTCCGCAACTCCGGCCCGGGCCTGCCCCCCGCCGAGTACCAGGCGTGGGCCGACCTGCAGCGGATGAACGTACCCGTCGGCCATGTCCTGGCCGTCCACACCGACCTACGTCCCAGCCTGCTCCCCGGCGGCTACACCGCCGAACTCCTCAACACCTTCCCCAACGCCCAGCTCTCCTGCTCGCAGGGCTACGGCGCCCGTCCCGAGGCACGCGCGGAGGGTATCGCCGCGTTGGTCGAGCAGGTCGAGACGATGCACCGGATCGCAGGCCAGCAGCCTCCGCCCCGCCCGCACCGGCTCCCCGTTCCCTCCCCGGTGATGCCCGCGGAGCCGATGCGCGACGTGTCCCTCGGCCATCACCTCGTCGAGGTCTTCGGAGAGGACGGCGTACGTCGCTACGACGCCGACGACATCGCCGACATTCCGCTGCCGGAGACCACCAAGGCCATGCTCACCTTGGCCGGAATCCCCGCCGGCCTCCCGCTGTTCTTCACCGCCGACCGGCCCGACGCCCCACCGGCCGGTGGTCTGTTCACCGACGTCGCCACAAACCTGCGCGAGCGCCGCAGCCCGGCGGGCGAAGAGAAGATCGGCGTCCTGGCGCACCTGGCCCGGATCGGCTTCGACGGCGTCGCTGTGATCGCGGTGCAGTGCCTGCCCGGTACCACGGAACCGGACGGCCTCGGCGCGGTCTGGGCGGTGGACCCGGTTACCGCCACCGCCCGATACGTCAACACCTCGGCCGCCGCCTTCGCCCGCTCCCTCGCCCTGCTCGCCACGGCGCGGCAGCGGATGGAGGGCCTGGACCCGGTCGCTGCCGGCAGCGAAGTGGCGGAGTTGCAGGAGCAGTTGGTGACTGTCGACACTTCCGCGCTGGGGAACGCGGACACGTGGTGGTCGCTGATCGTCGAGCAGATGTGGCACGGGTTGTTCTGACCGCCCACCGACGCGCGGGGAGTGGCGCCCCACGGTCCGCCGTCGACTCCCGGGCACCCTGTCCCTCGCCTGGTACGGTCCCAACGCCCTTCACTCTGCCCGCTCGGGCTCCGACGGGCCCCTCCTGATCTCACTGATAGCTTGCTGTCCCTGTCAGTTCACTCTGTGGGGGAATCGATGAGCCAGCCGCCGTTCCAGCCGCCACCGCAGCCACCCGAGCCGCCCCAGCAGCCGTCCCAGGCGCCCCAGAACCCGTACAACCCGTACAGCCAGCCGGCGCCGCCGCAACAGCAGCCGGGGTTCGGCCCGCCGTCCGCCCCGGGTCAGCCGCCGACGCCGTCCGGTCCGCCACCCGCTCCCGGGCAACCACCGATGCAAGGCGGCCCGCCGCCCGTGCCGGGGCAGGCACCCATGCAACCGCCCGTGCCGGGGCAGGCACCCATGTACCACGCGATGCAGCCCGGACTGCCGTACCAGGCGCCCCACCTCGGACCGCAGCCGAACGCACGCGGCGGGAGTCCGGTCGGTGGGGTCCTCCTCGGGTTCTTCGCCTCGGTCGTCGTCTCGGTGCTCTACAGCGGTCTTGTCCTGCTCACATACAAGGACCAGTCGGAATCCATGGCCCACACCCTCTATGTGGGCCACGCGCTCCTCAATGGAGTGGTCGTCGGCGCCCTGGCCGGCCTGGTGGGCGGCGGCGGCAACGGCGCCCGGATCGGCGCGGCCGTCATCGCCCCGCTCGGCGCCTTCTTCGGCTACACGAACGCCGTTCCGCTCGTCATCGCCGACAGCCGAGCGCCCTCTGTCGTGTGGGACATGCTGGAGAACGAACCCTTCTTCCCGGCCAAGGCCTGGTGGGGCAGCGCGAGTGACACCACATGGATCTCACTGCTCGGTCTTGTGGTCGCCGCAGCCGCCGCCTGGGGCCTCGCCTACGTCGCCGGTAACAGGGGCCGCCGGTCCTGACTCCCTGTCGGCCCTGACTCCCCGCAGGGCACGGCTCCGCGGTCAGTACGCGATCAGTACTACGCGATCAGTACAGCGAGAACCCGCCGCTGTGCCGCCCCGGGCTCTTCTTGCCGGGCTGCGACGAGGACTGTCCCTCCGAGGGCCTGGGCTCGGAGGCTCCCGGGGCCGAGCCGCCGCTCGGCGGTGCCTCCCCACGCCGCATCTGCTCCCGCTCCTCCTCGGGGAGCGACTCCCACTGCCTGCGCAGGGACGCCATGCCACCCCCGCCCAGGGTGCGTGCCACGGCGGGGTCGTCCAGGGCGTCGCGCAGGGCGAGGCGCCCGGAGAGCAGCCTCTTCGCCGCCTCCTGCATCTCCTTGCTCGCGCCTCCGTCGGATGCGGAGAGCCTGCGCAGGGCGGAGTTCAGGGAACGTATCTGCTCCGGTTCGAGTGCTTCGTCCAGCACTCCGCGGTCCGGCGAAGAACCGTCCGGGTCCGGGGAGTTCTCGGGTCGCCTGGTCATCTCGCTTCTCCTCGTCTCTCCTCGCTTCGCGTCACCCGCAGTATCCCCCGCCGCACCCGCGAGCCGATGCAGTGCTGCACCAAAGACACACCCTCCCCGTCGTACTCATAGGCACGGGTGCCATGCTGACTGACCGCACCAGCCGAACAGCAAGCCAAAGAGCAAGCCGAAGAAGAGAAGGACGGCATCGTCATGGCTCGAAAGGCTCGAAAGCAAGGCACCGGGACAAACAGCTTCCTCGCCCGCCTCGTCGGCAGAGCCTTCGGCCGCCTCGGCCGCGCGGGCGGACTGGTCTTCCTTGTTGCGGGTCTCGCCCTGAGCGGATGGGGCGCGTACGAAGCGGCGTACACAGCGGGGTGGGCGGGCACGCACGGCACCCTCACGGTGAAGGAGTGCGAGGAGAGCTACCCGAACAACGCCTCGCGGAGCAGCCGTAAGAACCGCCGCCCCATCCGCTGCGACGGCACCTTCGTCTCCGACAACGGCAAGAGCGAGGACGCCAACGCCGCGGTCCAGGTCAGGCATCGGTACGAGCCGGGCACCGAACTGTCGGTGCAGCAGACGGACCCGCCCACGACGGATGACGCCACGGACGGCGACTACGTCCAGGGCGGCATGGACCGGGCCTGGCGCTTCCTCGGCGCCTTCTTCGGCGGCTGGGTCCTCACGGGCCTCGGCGTCTTCTGCCTCGTCACGGGTTACGCTCCGTTCGGCCAGAGCCGCATCTCGTACAACGCGGCCTGGGAGGCGTCGGCGCGCGGAGTGACGCGCCCGGCCGTGATCGGGATGATCGGTGTGGGCCTCGTCGGGGCCGGGGTGTCGTTCCTGGTCAGCTACTTCTTCTGACGCTTCTTCCGGCGGCCGCTGACGCCGACACCGACGATGACATCACACGGGCCACTGAACCTCTCCCACACTTCCGCACGGTCGAGGAAAGGTGCAGATCCTCTTCAGAGACGGTGGAGGCGGTGGCTGCGGACGCGGCGGTGAAGGTCGGGCCGCCGCTCAGAGACTCCAGCCGCGGCCGTTGTGCTTGCCCGGCCGGTTGCCCGAGCCGCCCTCCGAACGGCTGCGCTCACGCGCCTCCTCATCCAACTCGCTCCGCACCGCGTCGAATTGGCGTCGGCCTTCTTCCTCGGCCCCGCGGCGCTCCGACTCGGACATCGCCTCGTAAGCGCGCAGACCCTGCTGCATTCCGGTGCGCATGGCCTCGCCGTACGCGGGGACGTTGGCGGCGTCACGGAGACTCAGCCGGCCGGACAGCACCTCACCTGCCATTTCACGCAAGGCCGGATCGTTGCTGCGATCGAGGATGGTCTGGAGTGATTTGCGCAGTTGGCGCGCTCTGACCGGATCGCCGGTCATCTCCGTGAACTGCTCGTCAGGTTGTGGACTTGTGCTCATTTGGACACGCTCGTTCATCAGGGCGTACGTGATGGCAGGCTATGGTATCCAGCCAGCAGCGGGTCGGACAGGGGGACGGTGGCAGTGTCATTCGATGTGGAACCGAAGGACGTTCGCAGCTTCGGCAAGCAGATCGGGCGCGCGGCCGAGGACGCCCAGGAAGCGAAGAAGTACGCCAAGACACACGGCGACGCGGTGGGCGGCCAGTCCCAGGACGGGCTGATCCTGCACCTGCTGGGACTGCACCCGTCAGCGGTGGACAGGGTCGACGACACGCTGGAGCGCGTGCGTAAGCTGCTGGACTCCAGCTCCCGGGAACTGGACCGCTCCGCCGGCCTGTACGAGAAGACCGACCACGACGAAGCGGCACGCCAGGACGCCACCTACCCGGCGTCCAAGCGCTGACCAGGGGAGCGCCCGTCCATGTCCTTCACCGACACCGTAGAGCCCACGTCGTATCTGAAGGCGCCGCAGGCGAAAGAGCCCGAGAAGGGCCCCGTCAGCGACGTCATCGGTGCGGTGAGCGACCTGCTGAGCCCGTCCGCCTGGGCGGCGGAAGCCCTGAAGGCGGCCTTCGACTTCGACCCGTTCGAGGAGGTGGCGAAGTGGTTCGCCGGGGACTGGGAGGGCTATGCCAAGTGCGCCGACGCCTGGGCCAACATCGGTGAGCTCACCGCCGGCATCGCCAAGAATCTCGACAGCGGCAACGGCACCCTCGACCAGACCTGGAACGGCAACGCCGCCGACAGCGCCTTCGTCTACTTCGAGCAGCTCGCTGACAAGATCGAGGGCTTGCAGGACGACTTCGACCAGCTGAAGCAGCACTACGACGAGTTGTACGCGGCCGTGTGGGCCGGCGCCGACCTCATCTCGGGCCTGTGCAAGCAGCTGCTGGACGAGGCGATCATCGCGGGGGTCGCGTTCGCGGCGGGCACGCTCCTCGCGGAGACAGGGGTCGGACTGATCGCGGGTTACGCCGTGGGAGCACTTGAGATCATCCAGATGATCAAGACGTGGGGGCGCATCACCGAGGCCTACAGCGCGTGCGAGCAGGCGGTGATGATCTCGGTGACGGCGTCCGGCGCCATCGTCGGCGGCCTCGGCACGGCGCTGCAGAACTTTCCCGAGGTGGGCGGGGCGTACGACCACCCGGGAGTGTGAGCGGACGTCCCACGCCGGGGCTCCCCCGGGGCTGCTTGCGGCGCGGGGCGGACACTACGCTCCCGCCGCGCCTCAACTCATGGTCGCGTACGTGAAGTACGAGACGAGCATGCCCGCAAGCCCCACCAGCAGCAGCGCGTTGCGCACACGTCCGGCAGTCGTCCCCTTGATCCCGAACGTCACCATGGCCAGCACCCGCGTACGGTTCTCGCCGCGCCCGAACCAGCGCGGCTGAATCCCCGTCGCGAGGAACGGCACGGCCAGCGCCGAGAAGGCCAGCCCTCCGAAGACCGCCATCACACCCTGCGCGAGGCCCTTGCCACCGGACAGCTTGTAGGTCGCGCCGTCCTCGTGCACGTCGAGCTTCTGACCGACCGCTACGTCGGCGGCACCGCCGCCCCGGTACTCGGCGTTCTCGACCGGCTCCCCGCCCTCGTCCGGCCGGAAGGTCCCCGAGCAGCGCGGCTCGTCGAAGGCCTTGCCGCTGCGGTCCTGCTTCCAGCACCGCTCAACTGTCAGCGTTCCCTGCACGCCCTGCATCCCGGCGGCGGTCAGCATCATGTTGACCCCGGCCACGCAGATCCCCAGCGCGACAAGGAGCAGCAGAACCCCGAACAGTCGCCCGCCCAGGCTGCGCCCGGGCAACTGGGCAGGGTCACCGAGCACGGTCTCCCTGAGTTCCGTCACAGCCCCTCGCCTCCCACCGAGCACACCCATGAAGGCGCCCATCTTCCCACGCAGGTTCACGGCCGCAATCCGTGTGGCCCGCACCACGTCCAACGCCCCGTGCCAGTAACTGCCACTCTCACAAAACCCCGCAGTACGCGCTGTGCACGGGCGGTGAAGCCTCTCGAACGAAGCCGTAGAGATCATTGACTACTGTGGATCTTGACGTGAAGTTGAAAATCTCAACTGTCGGGACACGGGGGACCGAATGAGTCAGGGATTTGGCGTAGCGAGCGACGCGCTGCGGACATACGCCCGCAACACCGAGCCGGACGTCGACCGGATACAGCGGATACGCAACCGGATCCAGCAACTGGAGCTGTCCGAGGGCACCTTCGGCATGCTGCCCCAGTCGGACGAGCTGAGCGCCGACTACGACACGAAGCAGCAGGGCGCGGTCAAGGACCTGGGTGACGCGGCCGACGCCCTTCAGGGCATCGTCGACGCGGCGCGGGTGACCGCGGACCGTTACGACGGCAACGAGGACGACACCGCGGCCGGCTTCGGAGGCCCGTGATCATGGACATCCTCAGTCGTCTCGGAGTCAGCATCAGCGGGCCGTTCTCCGACACCCTCGAAGAGATCGTCCGGGGGATCATCAAGCAGTTCGGCCTTGAGGACGACCTGGAGAAGGTCAGCGGCGACAACGAGAAACTCCTGGAGACCGCCGCCCAGTACCGGCAGGCGGCTCGGGACCTGCGCGGCGTCGTCCAGGACCTGGAGGCCGAGCGAAGGACACTCCTCAAGAAGTGGAGTGGTGAGGCCGCCGACGCGTTCCGTGCGAAGTCGCTGGCGTTCGAGAAGGCGCTGGACGGCGAAGCCGACGACATGGACACCATCGCCACGCTCCTCGAAACGGCTGCGGAAGCCTGTGCCATGGCCGAGCAGCTGATGATCGATCTCATCGTCGAGATCATCGAGATGGCGCTGGCCGCGGCGGCCACGACGGCGATTCTGTCGCTCCTGACGGCCGGCGCCGCCGCCGCGATCGGACCGCTGATCGCAGCGGCCGGCATCACCCAGAGGGCCCTGAAGGCCGTCAGGATCACCTCCAACCTGGCCGACAAGCTGAGCGACCTGGCGAGGAGACTGAGGGCGATCGAGCGAGCTGAGAAGCTCGCGGGCGAGCTCAAGAAGCTGGGCGCGGGAAAGAAGAACGCCCAAGAGGCCTACCGCATGGGCCTGGACCGCTTCCGCGGCAACGTGACAGGCGTCCAGGGCGGCAACCGGGCCGACTTGGCCCAGTACGCCGCGTTCGAGGCGGTCAAGTACGGCATCGAGGAGGGGATCGTCACACCGGTCATCGACGCGGATGTGGGCGAGCCCATTCGACGGGCGTACGACGAGTTCGCGCCCGCCGACGCGCCCGGTGTGTCACCGAGGGAAGCGACGGCCTACGACCAGCGGCCCGAGTCGCAGAGTTTCGACCAGCGGATGTCCATGGCCGAGACTGCGACTCAGAAGAAGGTGCGAGAGGACTTCGGGTGACCTGCGACAGGGTCGACGGAACACGACAAACGGAGGGGCTTGTATGACAACAGCCAGGACGGACGCCACCCTCCGGGAGCTGGCGACGACAGCGCTCCAGGGCGACCGCGTGGTTCACCTGCAGCGGGTGGTGTCCCACTACCGGGTGCCCAGGCCGCCGAGGCGGCGACGGCCGCGCCCCGCTGTCCTCCCCCATGGCGGACGCCGCCCCAAGCCCCCCTTCGGGATACGGGTGCGGGACAGGCTGATCGACTTCCTCTTGTGGTTCCTCCACCCATTTGATTCCCTCGGCGAACTGATCCTGATGCCCTTCCGGGCGCTGTTCTGGCTCTGCCGGAGCAAGGAGAAGCGCCGGCGGGACAAGGGACTCAACGGGGGATGGGACAGTGCGGCCGGGGGCCTCGCGATCGCTGTGCATGTCTGGAGCGGCTGCGTGCTGGCAGTCGGAGAGCGGCTGGTCGGCCTCGTGTATGTCGGTGAGCGCGAGGCGGAGCTCGCCTGGACCGTCCCGCGGGAGGAGGTGGCCGGTGTGGAGCTTGCCGACTGGGACACCCACGACGAGCAACAGGCCACGCTCCGGTGGCATTTCCGGGACGGGTCCTGGTGCGACGTACAGGCACGGGACGCCGGGTGGAAGTCCCTGGTCGACGCTCTGCCCGTTCGCTGAACGGCTCCGTGACGGTCGGGCAGACGTGGCGGTTCAGCCGAAGTCGTTCGTGCCGGGCGTGGGACGGGTGCTGATGGTCTCGTCGTACGTCGGCATGTTGGTGCCGTACGAGGTGCGCGGGTCCAGTAGCGGTGCGTCGCCGGACGGCCGGCCACCCGGGTCGAAGCCCGGGGCGGTGCCGCCCAGGTGCCCGATGGGGTGGTTCTCGCCCTCGCGCGGGCGCAGTGCTGCGGGCATCTCACCGGGGGTGGCCTGCATCGCGGCGTCCGAGCCGGTCTTCTCGAAGTCCTGGGAGACCCGCTCTTCGTTCCACTCATGGCCGTCCGCCGACGACCTGAGGTTGTCCCCGCCGGCCTGGACGCGGGCGCGCAGGCCGTCGAGGGCGGGCTTCCAGCTGGTGGCGATCTCCGTCAGGGCGGGCCCGATCGACCAGCCGGTGAGCGAGCTGCCCGCGGTCCTGGCCTCCTTGACCGCCTTGTCGGCGGGGTCCTTCATGGTGCGGGCTATACCGTCGCAGGCTCCGGCTGAGGCGCGTAGTTCGGCCGGGTCGACTTTGGTGCGCTGGGACACGTCCGGTTCCTCTCAGGCGTTCAGAACTGCTGCTGTTCGGCGCCGGGCGGGAGCATGCACGGGGTGCGTACGGAGAAGGAGAGGGCTTGCGGCTCCTTCTTGCCGGATCCAACGGTGTCGGCCTTGATCCGATAGGAGTTCTTCTTGTTGCGGGCACTGAAGATCGCCGATGAATAGGCGTCCTGGAACTCCCGGTATCCGGTGACCTCGTACCCTTGCTCGGACAGTTCCCGGCGGAGTGTCCGCACGACGCGTGTGTGTTCCGTGACGGGAGCCGGGGAGTAGACGTAGTAGAAGAGGCTGTACCGCCCGTCCTCAGCCACCTCGTCGTTCTCCCCGATGCACGCCTCGAAGTTCACTTTGGCCGTCGAAGGGGTGAGTTCGACATCGGTGAGCCGGGCCATATACGCGGTGTAGTTCTCGGCCCATTTCACCGCGGCGTCCTTTTCCATACGGGGCAGCGGGGCGTTGGGGTTGTCGCTCTGGGACATACAGCCTCCAGTCGAGAGCAGGGCTGCGAAGACAGCGAGGACCGTGCGGAGAAGGGGATTACAGCCCGGGGACAATGGTGGCCTCCGGCGGCAGGTCGCTGCCCTTCTTCGGAACCTCCCCAGGCCGCTTGCCCGCGATGATTCTTCCCTGGTTGTCGAGGGATTCACTGTCCTTGTCCCAGTAGCCGCTGTGGCCGTGGGTGTCGACTTCGAAGTTGTTGCCACCGAAGCCTCCAAGCATCGGGTCGCGGCCGAGGGTGTAGTCGGAGAGGTGGTTGATGATGGGGTCGTCCTCCGCCCCGCCGACCCATACGTGTTCCGGATCCATCTGCAGATCCTCCGCCTCATCCACGGTCATCCCCGGACTGCCGACCACCACGATGTCGTCCGCGCCCAGGCCGGAGCCTCCTGCGGCGGCGGCACCGACCACGGTGGAGCCGTAGCTGTGCCCGAGGACGGTGGTGTGACTCGGCGACCCGTCGTGCGAGGCCTGCGTACCCGCCACGAACTGACGCAGGTCCGGAGCGGCGTCCTCGGCCCGCCCGGTCCCGCCGACGCTGTTGAAGTCGGTCGACTTGGCCTCGGGAGCGTCGTATCCGAGCCAGGTGACCATCGCCACACTCTCGCCCTTGGACTGCTCCTCCGCCGCCGACTGCAGCTTGTCGATGCGTTCGATCTGACCGGGCACGCCGGTCATGTCCGTATTGGTGCCGGGCACCAAAATCCCTGTGTTCGCGGCCGTGTCCGGGTTGCCCATGGCGATGATGGCCCGACCGTCGTCCTTGGAGTCGTAGCCGAGGAGGTACAACTCCTTGCCCCTGGGCGCGCTGTCGCTGGCGTTGAGCCGGTCATTGAGCAACAGGGCGTTGTTCAGGCGTTGGTTGACCGTCTCGTCGCTCTCGCCCGGGAATCCCTCGTCGTAGTTGCCCTCCTGGAGCATGTTGAGCTCCTGGGCGAGGGCCGTGCGATTGGCGTCGTTGCGTACGTCCGTCGGCAGACCGTCGGTCGCGCCGATCTCCTTCGGATAGAGCGTGGTGTAGGTCTGGCGCTCCTCGGGGCTGAGGGCCTTCCACCACTCGGCGGCGGCCTTCGGGTCGTCCTCGGGGATCTGCGGGGGCTCCACGCCGAGAGCTTTCATCGCTCGCTTGGTGTCCTGGGCGGATTCCGCTGCCGCGTCATGGTTGAACGGATCGGTGAGGATGTCGCCGTTCAGCTCCGTCAGGGCCCTCACGCCGTCGTTGCTGGCTTTGTGCGCGTCGCTCAGGGCCTCGTCTATACGTGTGCGGTGCTCCTGGAGCAGAGCGCCGCGCTCCTCGGCGATCACCTGGTTGTTGCGTGGAAGATCCGCGATCACCCCGTCGCTGATCCCACCGTCGGCGTCGACCTCGAAGCCGTCCTCCTCCGCACGCCGTACCGCGTTGCGGAGTTCCGTCTGGGCCTGCTCCATCCAGAACTTCGTGGATTCCAGGGCTGAGGCGATGGCCATGGCCTCCGTCTCGACCACACCGATCCGCGACTCCACGTCCTCCAGGTAGTAGAGGGCTGAATCAGCGTCGTCGCCCTGCCAGGAGTGGTGCAGCGGTCCGGTGACCTGCCGGCGGTGGCGGTCGGTCAGGGAGTCCATCGTCGTCGACAGTCCACGCCAGGCCTTGGCCGCGGCTTCCAGGTCGGAGAAATCCTGCTTCATCAGCCGCGAGAAGTCAGAGGCCACGTCGGCTCCCGCTCGCCCCGGATGCAGATCTTTCAGTGCATGACAATTCGGTACACGACAAGTCACCGCATGGCGACATGAACCAACCCCCGTTGTTACTGCTCGCCCATGAGTTCGAGGCGCCCAGGTTAGCCGACTTGGTCGCCGTACGTGCGAGGTCGCACGGGTAACGGCTCGCTGGCCACGGGCCGTCCTGTGACGCCTCGCGATCGGTTCCCCTGACCAGGTGTGAACACCGGGGTCTTCTCGTAAGAAGCCGTGAAGGTTCTGCGGATGCGAAGACCCTGAACAGGCCGTTCGTATCCAGCTGGATAGCGTGTGACGACAGCCAATGACTGCGCGTAGCGGGGGACAGGGGGATGCCGGCGCCATGGGAGCGGGCTTCAAGGTAGAGATATCGGAGTTGGACGGTCTCGTCAGGGAACTCCATCGGAGTCAGGACGAGATGCGCGCGGCGCTGAACGCGCTGCGCGACACCGGCCCGAAGACCACGGGGAGCAAGGAACTCGACAACGCGTGCGACGAGTTCCACGACAGCTGGGACGACGCGATCACGAAGATCGCCGAGGGTACGCAGGCCATCGAGGACGGGCTGAAGAAGACCCGCGACACCTACCGGGACGTCGAGACGGCCCTGCGTGACGGCTTCGCCGGAAAGGGCGGCACCCAGTGAGCAACGACGCCTACCCCGCGCTCGGCTTCGACCCGGCCCCAGGCAACCCCGGCAACGTCGACTCGCTCTCCGCCCGCACCAAGAAGGCCGCGGACGCACTCGACAACGCCCAGAACAGCATCAAGCGCCTCACAGGAAACGTGACCTGGGCCGGAGACGCCGCCTCCGCGTTCTCGAAGAAGGTCGGAGAACTGCCCCGCTACCTCAAGGACAGCCACGAGGCGATGCGCACGGCGTCGTCGGAGCTGTCGAAGTGGCGCGAGGCGCTGACCGACTACCAGAGCACGGCCCGTACGTACGAGACCCAGGCCAAGGAGGCCAAGGGCCAGGTCGCCTCCGCGGAGAAGACCAAGAGCACCGCTACCGACCGCTACAACCAGGCGGCGTCCGATCCCGCGTTCCGCCTCAGCGGCCAGTACTTCACCGGCACCGCACTCCAGGACGCCCAGGCGAAGATCGACGCGGCCAGCACCCGGCTGCAGCAGGCCGACGGCGACCTGTCGGCAGCCTCCTCGCGACTGGACCAGGCCGAGCGCGAACTCGAAGAGATCATCAAGCGGGCGGAGCGGCTGTACGAGGAGCACCAGGCCCAGGCCCGCGGCATTGCCGGCCAACTGCGCAAGGCGACCGACGGTGCACCCGACCCGGGGTTCTGGGAACGCCTGGGTGATCAGTTCCAGAAGCTCGGCCACGCCATCCAGGAATGGTGCGCCCGGAACAAGGACCTCCTGAAGTCCATCGGCGACTGGCTGGGCAACATCTCCGC
Organism: Streptomyces acidicola; assembly: GCF_009377235.1. Classification (GTDB taxonomy): domain Bacteria; phylum Actinomycetota; class Actinomycetes; order Streptomycetales; family Streptomycetaceae; genus Streptomyces; species Streptomyces acidicola. The sequence continues at coordinate 18,608 of NZ_VMNX01000027.1, read as the reverse complement.
CGTCCTCGGCATCCTGTCGCTGCTGACCCTGTGGTGCCCGCCTCTGTCGGGCGCCCTCGCCCTGGCCGGCGCCGGGCTCTCGGCGGGAGCGCTGCTTGCGCACGGGGCGGCGATGATCGGCGGGGCTGATGTGGGGCTGATGGACCTTGCGGGTGACGCGCTCGGCGCCATCCCCGGCGCAGCGTTCGCCAAGACCGCCATCACCGGGACAGTAAAAGTGGTCACGACGGCAGGGCGCAGTGCCGACGACATGATGTATGCCGCCCGCATCGCCGACGCGGGCTTCGACACGGTCAAGGGTCCTGCCACAAAACTGTTCAGTAACGCACGGATCGGCGACGTGATCGCGGCGGACGGTCACCGCTTCAAGCTCGCCTGGGAGCACACCGTAGCCAAGAACCTTGGATCAAGTATCGGCGAAAGGGGACTCCTGGAAGTCGTCGAGCGTGTTCCCGGCTTGCGGAACATGGATTCCTTCCGGTCCGCACTGCGCTTTGACGGGACGCTCGATCCGACCTCCTGGTGGTCGAAGGGCCCGTTGCTCGCCACGTCTGTGCCGGGAGCCGTCACCGGCGTCTACGACAGCGTGACGGGAGAATAGCCATGGCTGCCGCACCGCACCTCGATGTGTCCACCGACCCCGTTCTCCCCCACCGCTCCAGAATCGGGCTCCTCCTGTGGTTCACCACGCAGTGGTTCCTCATCCCGCTGGGATTCGTCGGCCAGGTTCTCATGGTTCTCACCGGGCAGTCGCACGTATCTGAGGTGCTCGACCCGGTCAGAGCTTTCCTGTCGCCATACAAACTGGTGCTCCGCCTGTCTCGAAGTCGGGCCTGGCACGAGAGGTACCTGGACCGGAAGTTCGCCCGCATTTCCCAAGAGATCAAGCAACAGCGGTTCAGCTTCCGCACCCGCTTCTGCCATGAGTTCCCCCTGCTCCCCGAAAGGGAATCCGATACAAAAACCGGCGTCCGCTTGAAATCCCGGGAGATTGGCGTCCAATTGAAGCCCCGGTACTACCGGGGCCTTACCGTCGGCACGTTGAAACGCCTCGCGCACGCGCACCACTTGGATTTCGACACCTCACGGCACCTCACCCTCGGTATCGACCTGTTCCTTCTTCCCGAGGCCCGCCTCATGAGGCACACCGCGGCTGACGAGTCCCCGTCGGCTACATCTGGCCAGCGCTCGGTGGCTCCGGTACTTCCCCTACTTCCCCGATGGGCACTGCTCCTCTGGTTTGTCGTGCAGTGGATCGTCATTCCCCTCGAAGCCGTGGCGCGCTGCCTGCTCCTGGCGTTCAAGCTCGTCGCGGACGCGGACGGCGCCAACTCCGACGGGATCGACCCTCGCCGCGCCGTGTCGCGGGCAACCTCGCCGCGCAGCCTGCGGTTCCAGATGTCACGTGACCCGGCGAAGCGGCGGGCACACCTTGACAGGAAAATCGCCGGGCTGGCCGAACAAATCCGCACCCAGCGGTTCACTCTTGGCACCTCGGTGTTCCATGCCCCCAGGTGGAATGCACGCAAGGACAGCAAGGGGCTCACACTGCGTCCCCGTGACTACCGGGGTCTGTCGGAGAACACCATCGAAGAGATCATCGCCTCGCATGGGCTTCGCGTCTCGGGCGACGACACATCGCTGCGTATCTGGGAAGGACACCTGTGGACGGAACTCGCATGAACCACACTGCCGAACCAGAACTGCAACTGGACATCCCCGGAGGGTTCCATTCCCTGGGTCTCGATCTCGGCCCCGAGGCGCAGGTGGAACAGCTGTGGTCCATCGCGAAGGAGATCTGGCCGACCGGTAGCGACTTCCAGCGCGAGGTCGCCTTCCACTCCTACCGCGAGATGGCTGACCACGCCCTCGCCGAGAACTCCTTCTACGCCGGCTTCTGCCTGGGCGAAACGCCTGACGGCCGCCTCACCACCGCATCGATGCTGGCCCGCCTCGACCCGTTGGAGGAGCCGGACGCCGAACTCTCGGCACGCGGCCTCTTCGAGGCGCTGTCCGCGAATGACAAGAACACGGTCGAGGAGATCCGTGTTCCAGCCGGGCCAGGCGTTCTCGTCCTGTGCGGCCTTGAGTGGCAGTCGGATCCAGCAGATGACACGGCTCCCTCCCTGCCACTGGCCAGGGCGGACGTGTACCTCCCCCTTCCCCGTACGGGACGGCTACTCGTCCTGAGTCTCACCACACCTTCCCTGCCCGACCTGCCCTTCTACGTCTCGCTGTTGTCGAAGTCGGCGCATGACCTCACGGTCTCAAGCGGCGCAGAGACCGTCTCCGTCCCGGACAGCGGGGGCGAGACGAGGGGTACCGTCGCCGAGCATGTCAGGGCGGACTTCGGGTAGCAGGGCGCCTTCCAAGGATGCCGGCTTCGAGCGCCCAGACCGAAGCTGACCTGTGCGGCCTCGCTGGTGTGCTCGGCCTCCAGTTCCTTGAGTGACTCGTAGTCAATGTTGGCCTTGGGCGAGGGCCGGAGTTCGCCTCGTTCAACTCCCGCTCGGCGGAGCGCAGCCGCGCGGTCGCGGCGTCGGCCTCCTCCTGCGAGGGGAAGGCCTGACCCGCGAGCTTCAGGTCCAGGTGCTGGGCGGCCTGGTCGTACGCGTTCCTGGCCGTGTCGACTGTGGCCTTCTTCTCGGCTGCGCCGGCATCGCACTTCTTCGCCTCTCGACTGCGGCAACACCCAGCTTGTCACTTCGGTCGCGCCGTGCTCGGCGCAGAATACGGCAGGCCGTGGCAACCGAGCGTGTTGCCTTGGCTCTTGCCTGAATGGGCGAAGCCGCAGGCCGTCCTGTGGGCAAGGTTGGAGCCCCGGGGACGCCAGTCGCATCACACTCTATGGATGGCGTCGCCGACGAAGCGGCCGGCTGCGTCGTTCATGTTCCGGTGACAGTGTCCGCCGGTGGCCTGGGCTCTCTTCAAAGGACCTGACAGCGGTGCGGATCTCGCCCCGCAGGGCGCCTCCGCTACTCCTTCACAACAGGCCGGCAACACACACCGTTGGGGAGACCTCAGCGGCTGCGCTGGATGGGCTCCGCGGCTGCGCGGCAGGAGTCGTGAAGGGGTAGTGCGGGCGCGCATCTTCGGGACCGATCCTGGTGATAATTTGCGCAGTCTGGTTGCCAATGCGCCTGCATACAGGCGGAGTTAACAAGGGGATCTTGCTGTGACCGATCTCGAAGTGAGCCCCGAGATCCCCAAAAAGGGCGCTTCGGACATTCTGGACTGTCTCACGCCGGTTGAAAAGGTGGATCTGGAGCCGCTGGCCAAGCAGAGTTCCTCGCTCGGGGTCGATTCGGCCGCCGCGGCATTGGCGACATTCTGCGCGACGTGGCAGTCGGGCGCCGGGTTCCTCGCCGACTGCGCGGTGACCCTGGCAGAGGCGCTGAACTCGGCCGGCAACAACTACGCGGCGACGGATGAGGCTATCCGCGACGCAGTGAACTCAGTCAAGTCGGACTTGAGTTAAGAACGGGGAATCCGCATTCATGGCAGCCGCGCTCGGGGAGACGACTGACCCGAAGGAACTCGTCCCGGGAGACGTCGAGAAGCTTGGCGAGCTCACCACCGCCCTTACCAACTGGTCGGACAAGTTCGACGGAATCGGCGACGGCCTGCGTGCCCTGCGCATCCCGGGCTGGACCGGTAAGGCAAGTGACGCCTTCTGGCCCACCCTGTCCAAGGAGAAGACCAACTGGTACCTCGCTTCCGACGCGATGTCGGGGGCGGCCAAAGCAGTCACCTCGTATTCCTCCATGCTGAGCTGGGCGCAGCAGCAGGCCGCTACAGCGATTGCGCAATGGGAGAGCGGGCAACGCGATTCGGCGGAGGAGGTACTGAAGACCGCGCGCCAACAGCTTCAGCACGAGTCCGAGGCGTTGGCCAAGAAGCTCGACGACCTTGCGGGGGGTTCCTCCGACAGCCCCAGTTGGCTCGCGGAGGCCAGGGACTGGGTGGACGCCAAGCAGTGGACCGACGAGCACGGGCTCGGCAAGACCACTCAGACCCACTGGAAGTGGGAGAACGAGAGGTGGCGGCCCAGAGGCGAAGACGGCCAGTGGCGCACGGACAAGGAGTGGGGCAGGGACGAGAACGGTAACTGGTATATCCGGGACAAGGCTCCAGGGCCCGAGGACGGGAATCCGGCGGACCCGGCCACTGGCAAGAAGGCGGATGTCAACATCAAGCTCGCCGAGTGGTCGGGCAAGGCCAGCGCCTGGTCGGCAGGCACTCCCCCCGGCGAGACGACGGTGGGTGGCGCCACGTTGAAGGGCGCAGCAGGGATTTCGGCGCTCGGGGTGGACGGATCTGCCACCGCCAGCGTCACCAACGGGCGAGTACAGGCCGGCGTTTCGGGCAGTGCCTACCTGGCGCAGGCGTCCGCGAACGGCAGCGTTCAGTACGGCATCGCCGGAGCCCAGGCGGAGGCAAAGGCCTTTGCGGGAGCCGAGGCCTCGGCGAACCTGTCCGCCGGCAAGGACGGACTGCACGCCGGAGCGGAGGCCTTCGCCGGAGCCAAGGCCACAGGGTCGGTCTCCGCCGACGTCGGCGGCGTCGGTGTCGGGGGCGAGGCCTGGGCGGGGGTGGGAGCTTCCGCCAGTGCCGACCTGGGCATGAAAGACGGCAAGTTCACCATCGGCGGAGAGGCCGGAGTCGGTCTGGGTATCGGCGGCAAGGTCTCCGTTGATATCACCATCGATCCCGGCAAGATGATCGACTCGGCGGGTGACGCGGCTGACGCCGTGGGAGATGCCTGGGACAGCACGGTCGGCAGCTGGTTCTAGCCTGAGCTGACGCTCATCAAGGAAGTGGATTCACGATGACCACCACGTTGCCGATCAAGATCTCGTTCTCACTGCCGGACGGTTGGCAGGCGGCGCCGCCGGACGAGGTGGGGGCGCCTGGCGTCGCCTTCGTCGCGCTTCATCCCGCCTCCATGGACGGGTTCACGGCGAACATCACCATCGCCGGGCAGATGCGCAACGACAGCGCCAGCATCTGGCAGATTGCCGACGAGTCGGTACGGCGACTGCAGCAAGCAGGGCCCGTAGAGGTCATCAAGAAGACCGAAGTGGGTACGCCGGACGCCCCGGGTCTGACGGACGCCCCTGGCGTCGTGCAGAACCTCCGACTCTCCACCACCCTGAGGGGAGAACCTCTGGAACTGCTCCAGAGCCAGGTCTACCTCGGCATGGAGGACGTCAAGGACCCGTCGAAGCGCGTCGTCCTCGAACTCGTCCTCACCGCGAAGCAGAGCCAACTCGGCCAGGTCATCGCGGACTTCAAGGAGTTCATCAGGACAGTGCGCCCGGCCGAGGAGGCTCCGGCGCAGCCAAACTGAATGCCCCCTGGCCCGCAGACCTTTCACTCCGGGGCAAGGGGCATTCTGGTTGCTCAGGCAGCGGTCCAGGCCTGGGCCGGAATCCGGTCGAGCACATCGCACAAGTAGTTCAACTTCTCGTCGACGGTCTGCGGTGACAGGGCGCCCGTGTACCACGTGATGAGTTCGTTGTCGCGGAAGCGAAGTGGGGACTTCTTGGCCCGGTGGTCTGCGAGCATGAAGGGCACTACGCCACCACTCAGGGCGTTCTGGAAAAAGTCCTCGTCTTTCACAAGGACCTTGAATTCCTTGTCGAACTCCGGTACCCCTACCCGCTTCCCGGGCCGCCCGTCCAGCACCGCCCCCAGCTTGCTCCTGCGAAGGATCTCCATATACGACCCCGAGCCAGGCGCGGTGATGATGAAGACTGCCTTGATGACGAGACGCCTGTGCTCCCCAAAGTCGTTGACGTCACCGTCCACCGTGGATCGTTTGTAGCGGTACTCGAAGTACGTGAAGGGGCGGCCGCGGAACTCTCCCGTGGTGTAGTGCCAGGCGGCCTGATTCTCGCCCTTATAGAGGATGGGGCCCATACCGCCATACTGATCGATCTGCCCTCGCGTACAGGGATGGTAAGTCCAGCCACGTTCCGGAGCGATCTGGGCAATCTGCTCCCATTCGTTCCTGATCCGCGCCTCCTGCCTGCGTCCGCGAACGGACATGGTGATCACCAAGGTGAACAAGCCCGCGATGACAGCGAAGAGCAACACCTTGACGAGAATCCCTACCAGCAGCTCCATGAACCAAGATTATCGCGGACGTGCGACGGCAAATAGAACAGGGGGAATCCCGATCGCGGAAGACGCGTGTATACCTGAGGGCCCCTCAGCAGCATCCTGCGGGCGGAGCGCAACAGCGGCGAGGCACCCTGGCACAGACGTCTGCCCTTCATGGGTGAAGACCGGCCGCAGGCAAAGTGAAGGGATCATGATGCACCGCCGGATACCCAGGGCGGCCTGATATTTAATTGTTCTGACACGTGCTGTCTCCTTAGTACAGCGTGGGATGCTCCCGGGGCTTGCCCTGACGGCAGCGTTTACTGATCCGACTCAAGTCTGGAGCATCCTGCCAAGCGTGCTTCCAGCACCTTGATTATCTTGATCACACGAAATGGAACCCATCATGACCACAGCCCGCTTGTCCGCAGCAACTTGCAGCCTCTCGGCCGTAGCCGTCGGTGCGTTGCTCGTCGGCTGCTCGGCCTCGGTCAACGTTGAAAAGGCCGAGCCGAAACTGTCTGCGGACAAGCTGTCCACCACTGTCGCCGAAAAGCTTGCCGCCACGACGGGCCAGCCGAAGCCGGACGTCACCTGCCCCGACGATCTCACCGGGAAGGTTGGCACCACCACCCGCTGCACACTCACAGCAGCCGACGGCAGCACCCTGGGCGTGACGGTCACTGTTTCCTCCGTCGACGGAGACACGATCAACTTCGACATCAAGGCCGACGACGCGGCTTCCCCGGCTGCGAACTGACAAGCGGACCTTGCCGACCTGCTCCCGCGCGAGCGAGGATCGCGTACACCGAGATCACGAGCTGGCCGGCTACCGCTTCCGCCTCCGCTACACCACCGCGGCAGCCCGGGTGAAGGAGCTGGTCGAAGCGGCAGGCGACAGACAACTCGGCAGGACCAACGCCCTGTCCGGTCGTGTCGACCTCTTGGAGACCGACGAACCCGGTAACCGCGAACTCGACCGTCGCTGCGCCGGTGAAGATGTGGCGTGCATGAGGCGCCCGTCCGGTCGGAGGATGATCGTGCGGCCGGAGAGGGCGAACCCGACCTGGTAGCGGGCCCCGCCAGGCAAACGAGGCCGTCGCGAAGGACCTTGCGGTCGACCTCAACCGGTTCGCCGGCGGCGAGGATGACCGTGCCGCTGCCGGATCGGGGCAGGGCGGCAGGTGCGGGCTCGGGACCGGCCGGACGGGCAACAGAGGGCACAGTCAGGCAGGCGATGTCCACCGGCCGTAGCCGGGAGTGGACCGTGGTGACCCGATGCCCGTCGAGGAGGACGGAGACGCTGCGATGGTCCGCCCAGCCCCTGAGCGCCCCGCCGACCGGTGCCTGGTGGATGCCGACTCGCTGCCTGCCCGTCACAGGATGATCTCGCAGCTGGGAGGCACCCGCACGTCGAACACGACCGCGGTCCCCTGTGACGGCAAGACCGACGGCTCGACAACAGCGACGGACAACTCTCGCCCCGGCGACGGCCTGTTCAGGATGCTCGTCGACTCGGCCAATGCCGGTGTGGGGCCGGAAGAGGTGGCTTCCGGATGACGGCATCAGTCACGACGTCGCGGAGGGCACCAAGGCGGGGGGCCCTGTCCGGCGCGCCAGGCGCACTCGGGACCTTCGGCACCGATATCGCTGAACTCTCAAGGAACGTCCGGCTGTGAACAACCGCCTCGGCGTCGCAGGCTCCGAGTCGAGGCCGGTTTTCTGGCACGGGTTCCCCACGGGTATCTCGAACTGGATGGCCAAGGTCAGCCAGCCGGCGCTGTTCACGGTGCTGCGGGCGGCGCCCTGGTCGGAGGCCACCGTGCGGTTCTACGAGCGCGGCGCTCCCGCACCCTCAGGCCAGGGGCCGCCGTGAAGGGGGCAGGCGTACTCGTGGACCCGAAGGAGAGCCGGTTCCGCTGCACGGACACCACACACGTTTGGGCGGTGCTGACACATGCCGGGCCCACGGCCCGGCTTGAGCGGAGCAACCTCTCAAGCCGGGCTCATGGGCGACGTTACGGAGCAGACCCCGTGGCACCCTGCCCGGTGCTCAACTGCCTCCGCGCCGCCGTGTCCTGGCTCACGACTACGTACAGGCCATACACCAGAAGACCGACCGTGCCGGCGATTGCGACGACCAGGCGCCAAGCCGCCGAGGGAACGGGAAGCGCGAGCGCCACGACGCAGAGCGTCCAGAGCAGGAGGACGTTCATCAGTCGGTTCGGGATGCTGAGGATCCAGCCGCCGCCGAGGTCGAGCAGCCGCCTCTCGCCTGTTGAGCCGACAGAAGCCTGGTGGCCAGCCTTCGCCCTCGCGGACTCCTCATACTCCGGGGCGAGCCCGCCCGGGATGAACCAGCCGGCATCGCTGATGAACACCGCGCCCGTACGATGCGGCCCCTTCCGGCCTCCGTGCCGGTTGCGGTCCGGCGCCCAGACCAGATGGCCTTCCGCGCGCCCCACTGTGTCCACGTACCTGGCATTGTCCCCATGGACATGCAGCTTCACGGGGCCCTTGGACGTATCCAGGCAGATGTGTGCCTTCCCCGCCCCATGACCGTCGTACCCGGAGATGCTCGCCCGCAGCACGCGTTCGTTACCGCGCAGCCGCCGAGGAAATTGCTGGTCCCTACGGCTCGTGAGATGGACGAAGAGGAGTACCCCGATGAGGAACAGCCATCCCGAACCCAGAATCCAGGTCCACCAGTTGCTCATGGCACGACCGGAGAGTTGACGGTCGACATCGGCCCTGTCGTTGTCGCCCACGGCTCCCAGTTCGGGTCGGTCGGGGGCGTAGGCGACGTAGGCCTTGCCGCCGACCACCGCGGGATCTGGCCATTGCGACCGGAAGGCGACGCGCCTCCCGCTCCCGGCTCCGTCGGCCGGAGGCAGCAGCACCGTCACTGTGCAGTGGTACGTGCTGCCGTTCCTGTGCCGGTCCCTGACGACATCCCGCACCGACTCGACCGGCAACGCCCGCACGACGGCGCCCGAAGAAGCGATCTCCGCTGCCTTGCCCGTGGGCGTGGGCGCACCCACCCCAAGGGCGAGCGGGAGGACCAGCGCCATAACTCCGCCGTAGAACGTTAGGGCCTCTCCGTTCAACAGAGCAGAGGCGCCTCGCAACCTCACGGGGGGCGCCCCGGGTCCGCTCTTTTTTGCATCCGATGTCCGATCGGCCAGGGCGCGATAAACCAACGTGGAGTCAGGGTTGCCCGACGCGCGTCGCAACGCCCATGCCGAGAGGGCAAGGACAGCGAACATGACCGCGCAGCCCAGCACTAGAGCGTCCCGCAGGGTGGACTTCACGAGGAAGAGCCAGCACCCGAGGAGCACCGTCATCAGGAGGCACGCCACCCAGGCCACCACCTTGCCCAGGAGGATGGCCGGGCCGAGCATGCGAAGCCCACCGTCGTTCATGGCACCTATTCTCGTTCCGTCCGAACCATTCATCCGAAGTCGTCCACCAGACTCGTGTTCACCTCATGTAGGCAAGCGGGTGCAGTCCCGCCACTCTCACAGCTTGCCGGTGATGACTCCGCGCCAGATCCAGCCCGACTTCAGGACGACGCTCTGCAGGGGGGTCTTCAGGTCGTCGCTGTCGAAACTGAACGTCTCGTCGCGGCTACCGTCCTCGCCCCTGCCGAGCGACCAGCGCTTCGAGACGGTCTTCACCTGACCGCGCTGGGCCTCGGATGACAGGGCGAGCCTGGGAGTGTCACCAACCCAGTCGACCTCGAATTGCTGATCGAGGGCACGGACCTCGTGCTTCTCCGGAACCAGACGCATTTGAACTTTGAACGTCCGGCTCAGCTGAGTACGGAGGAAGAAAGTCCGCCAGGCCGGCTCCAGGACACGCCACTCGGCCACCAGGTCCACGTCCGCGTCTTCCGCGTGGCCGCCTCGGATGACGTACGGAACATCAGGACTGTTGAGGCCGAACAGGGCCGCGTGGACCTCGTCGGCGGATCGCGGGGCGATGCCGTCGGCGGGGCGCTTGGTTCCGGTCAGCTTGTCGAAGAGTCCCATGACATCAACCTATGTGCACCCCGCAGACGGTGTCAGGCAAGGCGCACTCGACCTCAAGACGGGTCTCACCAGGGCAGGCCGCGAGCAGAAGTGCGGCAAGTGAAAGCACTGTGCAGCCGACACGGCGGCCTGGGCAGCCAGTCCTCGGCCATGCCGAGTGGCCTGTCATGGATTTGGCTCCGAGAGCGATTCCGCCCCCTCGCAGCCAAGTAGGTCCTGGGCGACATAACGAGCGGTCGCGGCTGTCAGATCACGGAACCCCTCGGTTCCATTGTCCTTCGCATCATCGTGCTTCAGATATTCCGCCTGGACCTGGACCTTCGACTCGAGGTCATCGTTCTTCGGACACGGCACGAAAAGCGCCCCAGAAGTGTCGCTCGCGTATCCCTTGGCCGTACCCACCTTCAGTGCCTGGCGCCCGTCCGCTGTTATCAGTTCCTCGATGGCCTCGTCCTTGTAGAAGTCCCCGGACCAAAGGCGATACGAGATGCGTACCGTCAGTCCTCCACCTCGGACAGAGCAGAACCCCGTGGTGCTCTCCCCCGTGAAGCCCTGTGCCTCCTCTGAGTACGCCGTGCCGTGGTCCCCGGGAAGAGGGGACACCAGGTTCCCGGCTAGGGAGCCGTCACACACCTTCGCCGGTACTGCCACGGCTGGCCCTTCCCCGCCTCGGGAGACCCACCACCCCAGCCCTCCTGCCAGAACGGAACACGCTACGGCAACCGCCGTCCAACGTGCCCGACGGCTCGGATGCCGGGGATCGACGACCTCACGAAAAGCGGCCATTGCCATGAACCTCGGATCTCTTGACCACGACGGGTGCCAACATGCGAGCTACGGTTCCCACAGCCATCAGAGGCCTCTGGCTCGCGATCGGCCGTCGCTGTAATCCAGGTTGGCCTGGTGGTACACGGCATCCCCGAGCGTGCTGATCTGGTCCTCCGTGAGTCCCGCCTCCCGGCCGGCAGTCTGGGTCGCGGCCTTGACGGCCTGGGCGCCGGTCTCGCGCTGTTTCTCCAGCTCGCGCCTCGCCTCGTCACTGGCCTCGTCGCTGGAGTCACGGGTGTAGTGCTCGACCACGGCCCCTTGGATGTCCTCCACCACCCAGCCGACCGCATCACCGGCGACCGGAATCCTGCTCGTGCCCATCCCGACGAGTCGGCCGACCCACTTGTCTCCGGTAGCCCCGGCAGGCCGGGGACAACTGGCAGCACGGTCAGGGTGTAGACGGAGACCTCCGCAAACCGCAACACGAACGGGACGGCGATGAGGCCGACGCCAAGGGCCAGTCGACCCGCAATGCGTTGACCATGGTGCTCCCTGTTATGCCGGAGAACCTGGTCCGCATTCGGTGGGAGAGACAGCTGAGTCATCCGAAGTCACTCCTCATCGCCGCTGCGGCAGAACCGAGGTCGGGCTCCTCGTCCGGGCTGCTGCTGCTTCCTTGCAGGGGCAGAGCCGCGTAGGCGGCGGCTTGGCAAGCCCCGCGTACCGCTCGACAACCCCACCTGCCCCTCAGGGCCCAGATGCAGGGGCCGCATCCGGTGAATCCGGGTGCGGCCCCTGCTTAGGCGCACGAGCGTGGCGATCAGGCCGTACGATCCAGCCGGCCGCGCTTGACTCCGTCGAGGAAGGCGGCAAACGCCTCGCCATTGACAGCCAGGAGCGGACCCGGAACCACCTTCGAGTCACGCACACCAACCGTCTCGCCGGATCCGAATGCCACCTCGACACAGTTGTCACCACCTGAGCTGAAGCTGCTCTTGGTCCAGTTGGCGGCGTTCAGGTCAGCCTGGCCTATCACTCTTACTCCTTGATGAGGTCCTGCAGGAAGTCGCGTGAAGCCGGGATGTCCAGCGCCCTCGCACGCAGGTGATGGAAGGCGAGGTCGTAGCGGCCCACATGCACATCCTCCTCCAGATACAAGGAGGTTGTCAGTGGCTCGACCACCGCCAGAGGGTCACCGGCGTCGAAGCGGAAGACGGTGAAGGCCCCGTCGATGCCGGCGTGCACTCCGGCCTTGAAGGGAAGCACCTGGAACTCCACTCCGGGCAGTTCCTCCGACATCGCCAGCACTTGACGCAACTGCTCGGCCATGACCGCCGGTCCGCCCATCTCCCGGCGCAGGACCGCCTCGTCCAGCACGCACCACAGGGACAAGGGGTTCTCGCGGCGCAGCACGTACTGGCGCTTCATCCGGAGCTCGACGAAGGTACGCACCTCCCTCGCCGTCCGCCACTTGCCGCTTCCTTCGACGACGGCGTGCGCGTACGCGGGTGTCTGCAGCAACCCAGGAACGAGCTGAGCGGCATACCAGTCGGCATGGACAGCCAGCTCTTCGAGTTCGAGGTAGTCGGCGAAGGGATCGCGGACCGCGTCACGGTACTGATTGAACAGGTTGGTGCTACGGGGCGAAGACGCCATGGCGGCGAGGCGCCTGACCTCCTGGATGCGCTGCTCGTCCGTCACGTCGTAAGCCTGGAAGTACTTGTCCAGGGCTGATGACGGGACGCGCTGCTTACCGTTCTCGATCTTGCTCAGCGCGGAGGGCCCGGAGAGTCCCAACCTCTCCACGGCATCGGGCAGGTTGAGGCCCGCACGCTGCCGCAGGGTGCGGAGCGCCAGGCCGAGTCGGCGCCGCATCAGGTTGGGTCGAGCATCAGCCATGCATCGATCACCGCCTCTCTGGCGTGGACTCTACACAGCCCGGACGGCCCGACATATGCCAGTTCGGCGAGCCGGTCAGAAAACTCGCGAACCAACTTGCCGAGAAACCTTTCTCAGCGTCATGCTCTAGTCAGTCACTCTTCGCAACAGGTTGACCACTCCACGCTCACGCTCACCCTTCGCCTGGAGCACCCATGGCAGCACCCCACACCGACCTCCGTACCGGCACCCACGACCCCCTCTGCCTCCCCTACGAATCCTGGCGCCGCCTCTACGGCCTGGCCTGCGTCCGCTGCGGCGGAGGACGAGGGCTGCGGCCCGGCGGACACGCGTACACACAGCACCTCGACGGAGGCCGGCTCGGCTGGGCCGTGCGGATCTGCGCCGACTGCGAGGACTGCCCCAAGGCCATTGAAAGCAAAGGTGAGTTGACCCAATGATCAATCTGACCCTCCGCGCTCTCGACGCGCTCACCGTCCTCTTCGCCCTGCGGGGCCGTCACCGCGCCGGACACACGCCACCCGAGCCCGTACGCCGCCAAGAGTCTGGGCCCGTGCTCCGCCGAGCGCCTGGCCCCAACGCCACGAACACCGCTCTCGACGACGCCGCCACCCCACCTGTCCGCCCCTACGTACTCACCACCGAACAGCGCGCCCGGCGCCGGGCCCTCTGGCTGGCGACGTATGGCCTGAACGTTGGCCCCCGCCGTATCCCCGGAGTGGAGGTCGGCCGATGAACCTCACGGAAAAAACAGGCGGACCGGGAGAAGGAGAAGACCTTCCCAAGGAGCCCGAGCCCCGCACCCGCCTGCTCCCCTGGACCGGCTTCCTCGGCCAGCGCTGCTATCTCATCGAGGACGACACCGGTGCCGGCACCCTCTCCCGGATCGCCGACCGCGTGGAGACCGTACAACTCGGCCTCGCAGAACGGCTCCACGAACGGGCCTGGGAAGTACTCGCCACACACACCGCTCTGACCACCGAGATCCGACAGCTCGCCGAACAACTCACCCAGGCACTCGGCGACACCCTCCTCATCGCCGAAAGCCGAGGTGCACGACTCCAACACCGCACAGCTCCACCGCCCGCCCCTGCTGCTGCCACACCCACCGACTACGAGGGGATCGTCACGTCGGCCATCGGCCAAGATGTGGGCGAGCCCATCCGGCGGACCTACGACGAGTACACGCCCGGCCCGACACCGAAGGAATCGACGGCATGCGACCAGCGGCCCGAGTCGCGGAGTTACGACCAGCGGATGTCCACGGCCGAGACGGCCACCCAGAAGAAACTGCGAGAGGACTTCGGGTGACCTACGGCAGACGCAACGGAACACGACACACAGGAGGGCTCGTATGACGGTGTCCAGGACGGACGCCGAACTCCGGGAACTGGCGATAACAGCGCTCCAGGGAGGCCGTGTAGTCCATCTGCAGCCCGTCGGTGCGCCACTCCCGGGCGCCCAAGCCACCGATGCGCCGACGGCCGACTTCCCGCGTCCTCTCCCACGGCGAGCGCCGCCCCCGACCCTCCGCCGGGGTATGGGTGCGGGCGTGGATGACCGGCTTCCTCGCGTGGATCACCGCCCCGCTTGATTTCCTCGGCGACCTGCTCCTGATGCCCTTCCGGGGACTCTTGTGGCCCTGCCGGAGCAAGGAGAAGCGCCGGCAGGAGAAGAGACTCAACGACGGATGGGACAGTGCGGCCGGGGGCCTCGGGACCGCTGTGTACGTCTGGAGAGGGGACCGCGTGCTGGCCGTCGGAGAGCGGTGGGTCAGCCCTCTGTACGTCCGTGAGCGCGAGGTGGAGATCGCCTGGTCCATCCCTCGGGACACCGACAGCCATCACGGACCCGCCCGGCCCGGCAACGCCGCGAGCGTACGTGCCAGGCATCGCCGGGCAGGCGGGAGCTTGACGCCGGAACGCTAGGAAGTAATCGACTCCACGATGTTGGCGACGAAGCCCAGGACGCCCACAGCGACACCGACAACGACACCGCCATCCGCCCGATCGGCCGCCCTCTCGCGCCACGAGGGCTCCGGGCTCCGGTTCGGCTCGCCCGACTTTGGTGGCCTGATCGCCAAATACGCCAGCCAGCCGAGGATGGCCACGGCAAACCCGACCTGCCACAGCTCACCCACGACGCCGCGGACCCCTGCCCGCTGGATCGTCTGCGGCTCAAGCCCCTGCCGCGCGTCGAACTCGGTGCCGTCCGGGTAGTCGTGCCCGGTTCCCTCAAGGTGCACGTAGACGGCGTCGTCGGCGCTGCCGCCGTCCGGAATGAAGTCGCCGTAGCAGTCGTAGTCGGAGTTCTTACGGCTGGTGTTGGTGTCGTAGCAGCTCTCCACCTTGTACGTGCCCGGGGTGCCGTAGACGCCTGCGGACAGGGCGAGATCGGCGGTCGCGGTGACAGCCCAGAAGGCGGCGACGAACGCGACAATGCCGCCGCAGATCCAGAGGATCACGCGGGTCACGGGGCCCCGGGGGCGGGAATCAGTACGGGAGTCGGTCATGCGGAGCTAGATGATCCTTCGCGTGAGGTCGGCGCCGCTGCCCTCATTCGTCGGCATACCGTGCTTGTCAAAAGGAAGACTCGCGTCGCGATCTTCCACAGGTCCTCGTCACATAAGAACGGTTATGGTGCGGCTCGCTTCGCAGGAGGGTCCTCACTCAAATACGCTCCACTGGCCGCGAACGCTCCGAGGAAACCGACGATTCCCGCGGCCCAACGCCACCCGGTCCCCACGTCGAACGTCAGCAACGCAGCACAGGCGACAACCACCACGCAAGTCTGCAATGCCAATGGCTCGACAAAGAGAGGCCACTGGGAGCGAAAATCGAATAGCCGAAGCGGCCGGTCCTCCAGCAAAGCAGGGCGGAGTTTCTCAACGGAGACACCACTGTCATTCAACGACCGCGCCTCGTCAACGCTCACCATTCCGTGCACGACCAGCCCTGTGTCGAACACCAACACCGCAGGCGTCCTGTTCGGCGAGATCCGCGAACCCCGCGCTCCCCGATGAGCGTCCCAGCACAGCCAGAGCTGTTGGCCTTCCATCGCCTCTGGCAAACCGCGCTTGCCGACGTTTGTACGGAAATGCACCCACCCAGCATCCGTACCGATCTCCAGATAGATGTCTTTCCCTGACGACCCTTGCTCGGCCCCAGCACCGGGCCCACCAACGCGGGTGTAGTGCCCCCGCATGGCCTTGTCTCTCTTGCCCAGGCGTGAATATGAACGAAAACCATGTCTGGTCGACACATGACTGACGGCGGCGAAGCAACTAAGAAGCCAGGCGGCGAAGAAGAACCAGCGCATGTACGCGGGCATTGTTTCCCCACGCAACTCCCAGCCGAGACTCCGCTCGTCCCCTGCTACCGCTCCGAGCTGCGGTTGTGCGGGCGCGTACAGAACCTCCACCGGGTCACCTGGACGCAACGGCTGCTTCGTCGTCGCCTTGACTGTTGCCGACACGGGTTCGCCACCGGATTTGGCAGGCAACTGGACGACCACTGTCGCCGTGTAGGGGTCCTTGCCCCTGGAGGACTTTCGCCGTACATCGCTGACCTTT
Organism: Streptomyces acidicola; assembly: GCF_009377235.1. Taxonomy (GTDB): domain Bacteria; phylum Actinomycetota; class Actinomycetes; order Streptomycetales; family Streptomycetaceae; genus Streptomyces; species Streptomyces acidicola. Next base: position 2,234 of record NZ_VMNX01000027.1, on the reverse strand, counting down.
TCCGCCCGTGCGAATCCGAACTCGGCCCCGGCCGAATGGATGCGCTCCACCCGCTCCGGCCTCTGCGGTGCTCCTACCGCCAGGGCGAAAACCCCCACAAGCACGGTTGCGTTCCCGATCACCCAGGCGAAAGCTCGGAGTTGTTGCCCCCGCCTCGACGGGATGGTCCGCGGCACAGAGACCGACTCCGTGGCCGGCCCCTTCTCCTCATCAGCCGCCTCGGTGCATGCGGCCGCGGCGACCTCTCTGAACGGCCGCCGTCCCCCTGACGACCGTTGATTTAGCGCGACCACTACGACGCAGACGAGCACACAGCCAAGGGAAACCAGAACCAGCTGCCGCCGCAGCTCTGGTGCGGTACCGAACAGCCACAGCCCGAGCACGGACATCGCCGCCATCAACCCCAGACCCGCACACCACGCGCCGATCTTGGAGGACACCTTGAAAGGCGTACGCGTGACTTCCGCATGCATCATCAGCCGAAGTCCTCGCGAATCCGGTCCGTTGCCGTCTCGTGCTCGCCCTCGACGCCCCTCTCGGCGGCCTTCTGAGCCTCTTTCGCACTCTCGTCCACGCCGTCGAAGCCGTCCTTCGCGGTGTTCGCGGAAACGCCCCCCGCTACAGGCGTGGCAGCACCGAAGGCGGTGTCGCCACCGAGTCGCTGGTGCTCCGGTCGATCCCCGCTGTAGGTGAAGTCGTTGTCGTTCCTCAGACCTCGGGCCATGTCGTCGAGACCCCTGTCGACGGCCCTTGCTCCGCCACCGAGTCCACCAGCCGCGCCTCCGGCGATACCGGTGACAAGGCCCTGCCGGATGTCGAAGTCCTCACCCTTGCGGATAGAGTCCACATAGTCTCCCGACATACCTCCAGCCGCACCGCCAACCATGCCGCTGACGATCTCCTTACCACCCAGTGTGGTCACGGCCTTGCCCGCCGCAGTCCCGACGGTCGCGCCCGCCAGGCCTCCAATCATGTTGGTCCCGACTTCCCAGCCCTTGCCGCTCAGCTGGCTGGTGATCATGCCACCCGCAGTGCCGCCAGCCCAGTTCAGCAGCCCTTCAGCGAAGAGTCTGCCCGCCTTTCCCGAGTTGTACAGGCGCAGGAAGTTTGTACCGATCACCCTTAGGAGCCCGCCCAGTCGGCCCGCTGCCTCGAGAGCCCTCGTGACCAACATGGTGACTCGCGCTGTACCGGCCGCCGCCGACACACCCAAGGTGAGGAACGACATGCCCACCGAGACCCCGATGGAGATCCCGATCTCCACGTAGATGTCGTGAATCTCCTCATTGACCTCGCGAATAGTCTTGGCAGCGTCCTCAAGGCCCTGGGCAGCTTCGTCGAAGTCGTCCGTCGCGCTCAGCACGGCAGTCGCGAACTCATCCCAATGAGCCTGGAAGGCATTGGCGGCCTCACCACGCCATGTGTGTCCGACTGTTGCCCTGACGTCCTTGTCCAGGTCCTTGACCAGGCCCTCGACGTCAGACTTCAGCTGGCGCCACGCCTTGGCCGCAGCTTCCAACTCATCCGGGCGACCGCCGGGATTGATGACCTCGATGCCGAGTTCGATGATCTCTTCGGCCGCGGACTCGTTCCCGCTCACCGATCACCGTCCGATTGCTTCCCGAAGAGGACCGCGAGGTCATCGTCGGTAACTTCGGTGTCCCTGTTCACCTTCCGCAAAGCGTCGGCGATGCTGTCCAAGTGCTCATGCACGACCTTCATGGCGCTGGCTACGTCCGCCGAGTAAGAGATGTAGGCGGAGGTGACCTCAGCTGATTCCGTCAAGACGCCGAAGCCATCAGTGATCGCTTCTTCCCCTGTCTCCTCCTCGAACTTCTTGAGGTAGGCCCTCAGGTCGTATGCCTGCATCTCGAACTTGCGGGCCAGTTCCCTGCCCGCTCCAGGCTCATAATACGAAGTTCCGTCATCAGCCATTTTTGTCCTGATCTTGGTGGTGAACATGCCGAGGATCGAGAGCGTTGAGGCCTTCCCAGAACGATCAGATCCAGGGCGGAACCTCGTTTCGGCCCGAAAAACACACCAGAGCCTTCAGCACCTGCTGGAATGGGCCCTGAATCGGCTACTTACTGGCGATGGTGCGAGGGCTGTTGGGCGTTGGGGCTGGTCACTGGGGCGGCCGTCCAGGGGAAGAAGCGATCACTGATGGCTTCGGCGTCTTGACGGAATCAGCTGAGGTCACCTCCGCCTACATCTCTTACTCGGCGGACGTAGCC
>NZ_VMNX01000279.1 GCF_009377235.1 Streptomyces acidicola | reverse complement strand
CCTGCACACTCCCGGACCCGCCCCCACCGCACCCCATCCGAGTCACCTCACCGAGCACCCTCCGCTTTCCATCAATTCCTGTCCGGATTATTGACGCGCTGGGAGGGCCTCCGTAGCTTGTGCCAGCAAGCGCTTACTTGAAACGATTCATGAGGCGGCCGCAACGTCGCGGGGAGGCTCAACCATGCAGCACGACCAGAAACTTGAGAGGCGGACCATCCTCAAGGCGGCTGGAGCCTCACTGGCCGTCGCGGGGCTCGGGGCGACAGCCACGGCCTGCGGCGGCGACAGCGGAGCGGGGGACGGGACGGTCACGATCCGTTACGCGTGGTGGGGAGCCGAGGACCGCGCCCAGAGAATCAACAAGACCATCAAGCTCTTCGAGAAGAAGTACCCGAAGATCAAGGTGAAAACGGACTTCCAGCCCTACCCGGACTTCTGGAAGAAGTTCAACACCCAGGCCTCCGGCGGAAATCCGCCGGACGTCTTCCAGAATGCCGTCGCGTTCCTGCGCAAATACGACGCGAAGAATGTGCTGCTCGATCTGAGCGAGCAGGTCAAGGCGGGCAATCTCTCCATGGACGGCTTCCGCGCCGGACTGGACAAGTTCGGCGAGATCGACGGCAAGCTCCTCGGGGTTCCGGTCGGTTCCAACTCGATGGCCCTGGTGATCGACAAGCCCGTCTACACCAAGGCGGGGGTCACACCGGAACAGGGCTGGACCTGGGACGACTTCGACGCGGCGATGAAGAAGATCCGCGACAAGACGGGCCGCGCCGGCGATAGCGGCATGTACGGCGTCATGTACCTCTACGATCTCTACCTGCGCCAGAACGGCAAGGCGTTCTTCACCGAGGACGGGCTCGGCTTCACCGAGGCGGATCTGACGGACTGGTGGACGAAAGCGAAGAAGGGCGTCGAGGAGGGCATCTACACCGACGCCAAGAAGGTCGCCCAGATCAAGCCCAAGTCGGCGGTCGCCGCGGAGATCGCCGGCGGTGAGTTCACCTGGGACAACTTCACCGTCCGCTACACCGCCGAGGGCAAGAGCGAGTACGGCCTGGCCCCCATCCCGACCACGGACGGCAAGAAGACCGGCCAGTACCTCGGCTCCCTCATGCTGAGCGGTTCCAAACGCACCCAGCACCCCAAGGAAGTCGCCCAGTTCATCGACTTCATGGTGCACGACCCCGAGGTGGCCAAGATCATGGGCTATGACCGCGGCGTGCCCGCGACCCAGGCCCAGTACGACGCGTTCAAGCCGACCGACGAGGTCAACAAGGCGATAGCCGCCTACGAGGAGTCCCTCGTCGCGTCGGGCGTCCTGGAGCCCATCACCCCACACCCGAACGGCGCGGACATCTGTGAGGCCGCGTTCCTGCGGATCGCCGAGGAACTCGCCCTGGGCAAGCGCTCGGTGGGCGACGCCGTCAAGCAGTTCTTCACCGAGTCGAAAACGGCTCTCGGCAGCTGATGGGAACCACCGTGACACACGCCCCTGCGATGGAGGGTCTGTCCAAGGACAAGGGCTCCGAGCCGCGGCACGGTCCGGTCAAGTCCTCGCGCCCCGCCGCCCTCAAGCGGCGGGGCCGCCGGGAGAACCTGGCCGGCTACCTCTTCATGTCCCCGTGGATCGCCGGCTTCCTGCTGCTGACCGCGGGCCCGATGGTCGCCTCGCTCTACTTCGCCTTCACCGACTACAACCTGTTCGACGCGCCCAGGTGGATCGGTCTCGACAACTTCTCCGAGATGTTCGGCGACCCGCGCTGGCAGCACTCGGTGCGGGTGACGTTGTGGTACGTCGTCGTCGGTACGCCGCTGAAGCTGCTCGCGGCCCTCGGGGTGGCGCTGCTCCTGGCGCAGTCGCGGCGCGGGCAGGCCTTCTACCGGGCCGCCTTCTACGCGCCGTCGCTGATCGGGGCGAGCGTCTCCATCGCGATCGTGTGGAAGGCCATCTTCTCGGACGACGCGATCGTCGACCGTACGCAGAAGCTCTTCGGGCTGAACGTCGGAGGCTGGACCGGCGACCCGGACATGATCATCTACAGTCTGGTGGCGCTCACCGTCTGGCAGTTCGGCGCCCCCATGGTCATCTTCCTGGCCGGCCTCAAGCAGGTCCCGCGCGAGCTGTACGAGGCGGCCGAGGTCGACGGGGCGGGCAAGCTGCGGCGGTTCTGGAACATCACGCTGCCGTTGATCTCCCCGGTGCTGTTCTTCAACGTCCTGCTGGAGACCATTCACTCCTTCCAGATCTTCAGTTCGGCGTACATCGTCGGCGGCGGTGCCGGAGGCAATGCCTGTGGTCCCGCGGACGGCACGATGGTCTATACCTGCTACCTCTACGTCCAGGGCTTCGAGAACAGCCGCATGGGCCTGGCCTCCGCCATGGCCTGGATGCTGCTCGTCGCGGTCGCCCTGGTCACGGCTGTGCTGTTCTGGTCACAGAAGCGCTGGGTGCACTACGAGGAGGGTGCGCGATGAACGCACAGGCCACCGACATCACGCCGGCCACCTCCACGAGGGCGGGCGGCCTCCGGCGCCGGCTGCCCGGTTCCGTCGCCTGGCACATCGGCTCCCTCGCGATCCTCGCGGTGATCCTCTATCCGGTGATCTGGGTCATCGGCGGCTCGTTCAAGAGGAGCGAGGACATCATCGGCAGCCTGGACCTCTTCCCGGGCGATCCGATCACCTCGAACTACACGCGGCTCACCGAGGGCATCGCGGACATCTCGATCTCCACGTTCTTCCTCAACTCACTGACCCTCGCCCTCGGTTCCGTGATCGGGATCCTGGTGTCGTGCTCGCTGACGGCGTACGCCTTCGCGAGGATCAGGTTCGCGGGCCGCAACCTGCTGTTCACGCTGATGATCGGCACGCTGCTGTTGCCGTACCACGTGCTGCTGATCCCGCAGTACGTGTTGTTCCGCAACATGGAAATGATCAACACGTACACCCCGCTCCTGCTGCCGAAGTACCTGGCCACGGAGGCGTTCTTCGTCTTCCTGATGATGCAGTTCATGCGCAACCTGCCCAAGGAGCTCGACGAGGCGGCCCGTCTCGACGGCTGCGGACATCTGCGCATCTACTGGTCGATCGTGCTCCCGCTGTGCCGTCCGGCCCTGATCACCAGCGCGATCTTCACCTTCATCAACGCGTGGAACGACTTCATGGGTCCGCTGATCTACCTCAACGAGCCCGACAAGTACACGGTCTCCCTCGGTCTGAAGATGTTCGTGGACCAGGAGGGACTGGCGAACTACGGCGGCATGATCGCCATGTCCCTCGTCGCCCTCCTGCCGGTCCTCGCCTTCTTCCTCGCCTTCCAGCGCTATCTGATCGACGGTATGGCCACGTCGGGCCTGAAGGGCTGAGGTGAGCTGACCATGGTCCCGGCATCCACGAAGACCTCCACCGAGGCCAAGGCGAAGGCCAGGGCCAAGAAATCCACGGCACGGGGTGAGTCCCTGCTCGCCGAGCGGTTCGCGCTGTTCGCCGAGTGTCTGCTGACCGGCGTGTGGATCGCGGTGGCCTCGCTGCCGCTCGTCACCTACCCCGCCGCGTTCGCCGCCGGGGCGCGGCATCTGCGGCGGCGCATCGCGCATGAGGGCGGTGGCTGGCGGGAGTTCGTGGCGGACTTCCGGTCGGCCGTGCGTGGTGGGTGGGCCGCCGGACTCCTGGGCTGGGCCACCGTGGCCGCGGTCTGGGTGGACGTCCAGGCCGTACGGGCAGGGCTCCCGGGAGGGCCACTCGTGGGCGCCGTCGGTGTGTTCGCGCTGATCGGCCTCACCGTCGCCGGGCTGCGTGCGGCGGCGGTGTGGCAGCCCGCCGCCTCCTGGCGGACGCTGCTCGCGGACGCGGGGCGGCGGACCGTGCTCGACCCTGCCGGATCCTTCCTGCTCGTCGGTGGACTGGCCGTGGTGGCCGGCTCCGCCTGGTTCGTCGCGCCGCTGGCGGTCCCGGTACTCGGGGCCGTCGCGGCAGCGGCCGTCGCCGTGGAGGAGCGGTACCGGCGCCGCTGAAGCCGGATCTCAGCGGGCGCGCCGAGCGGCGCCCCCGCACGGGGGACGGCGTCCACGCCGTCGGCCCACCTGTCATGCCCCTGCCCGACGGAAGTTCCCGCACGGAAAGGAAAGGCTGAACTCTGATGTCTCCCATCCCTCGCAGGTCCCTTCTCAAGGCGGCCGCGGTCGCCGGAGCCGCCGCCCAGTTCAGCTGGGCACTCGGCACGAACGCACAGGCCGCCACCAGATCCGAGGCAGCGGCCGCGGACGCGGACCCCGTGACCCTGGACTGGCTGGAGGGCGGCGGACTGGGCACCGCGCCCGGGTCGACCGTGGGTGTGCCCTGGCCCAAGGGCACCTACGAGAAGGAACAGTCGTTCTCCTTGACGAACGTGGACGGCAAGGAGATCCCCGTCCAGTCCTGGCCCATCGGTTACTGGCCCGACGGCTCCTTGAAGTGGACCGCCCACGCGGTCGGCGCGGGCGCCGGCTCCGGGAAACTCACCCTCACCGCGGGCACCCCCGCCGCCCCCGAGAAGAAGGTCACCGTCAAACGGAGCGGCGGCACCATCGACGTGTCGACCGGCATCATCACCGCGAAGATCGGCACGAGCGGCTCCACGCTCGTGAAGTCGGTCCTGCGCGGTGCGACGGAGATCGCCGGCACCGGCCGCCTGATCCTCCTGCGCCAGCCCGAGATCGAGGACGGCGACCAGGGCACCGAGAAGTACGAGCGGTTCGAGAGCGTCATCGGCGAGGCCGAGGTCGAGCAGGACGGTCCGGTCCGCGCGGTCGTCCGCATCGACGGCAAGCACCGCAAGGGCGACCGCAGTTGGCTGCCCTTCTCGGTCCGGCTCTACTTCTACGCGGGCGCCGAGTCGTTCCGCATGGTGCACACCATCACGTACGACGGCGACCAGGAGCCCGGCAAGGCCGGCGGCGACTTCATCCGCGGCATCGGCGTACGGTTCAAGGTGCCGATGCGTGACGCCGCGTACGACCGGCACATCCGCATCGGCGGCGAGGGCACCGGTCTGCTGCGCGAGGCCGTCAAGGGCATCACGGGCCTGCGCCGCGACCCCGGGGAGGCCGTGCGCACGGCCCAGTTCGAGGGCAGGAAACTGCCCGACCCGTCCACCTGGGACCAGCGGGTCACCACCCGGCTCCAGTACATCCCCGAGTGGGGCGACTTCACGCTCTCCCAGCTCTCCGCCGACGGCTTCACGGTCCGCAAGCGCACCAAGAAGGGCCACGGCTGGATCGGCGCGGGCGGCGGCCGGCGGGCGAGCGGCTTCGGATACGTGGGCGGCGCGAGCGGCGGGTTCGCCTTCGGCCTCAGGGACTTCTGGGAGAAGTTCCCCGCCCAGCTCGACATCCGGGGCGCCCACACCGACACGGCCGAGGTCACCCTCTGGCTCTGGTCACCCGAGGCGCAGCCCATGGACCTGCGCTTCTACCACGACGGCATGGGCCAGGACACGTACCCGGAACAGCTCGAAGGCCTCAACATCACCTACGAGGACTACGAACCCGAGTTCGGCACCCCCTACGGCATCGCCCGCACCAGCGAACTCCTCTTCTGGGCCCACGAGTCCACGCCCAGCGCCGAGGCGCTGGCCCAGCAGGTGGCGGCCGTGCGCACACCCCCGCAGCTCGCCGCCCCGCCCCAGCAGCTCGTCAAGGCGGGCGTCTTCGGCAGGCTCTTCTCCGAGCCGGACCGCTCCACCGCCGCCAAGGCGAAGATCGAGAACCATCTCGACTTCCTCTTCACCTACTACAAGGACCAGGTGGAGCAGCGCCGTTGGTACGGCTTCTGGGACTACGGCGACATCATGCACAGCTACGACCCCAGCCGCCACCAGTGGTGTTACGACGTCGGCGGCTACGCCTGGGACAACTCCGAGCTCTCGCCCGACCTGTGGCTCTGGTTCGCGTACATGCGCTCCGGCCGCGCCGACATCTTCCGCTTCGCCGAGGCCATGACCCGGCACACCGGCGAGGTCGATGTCTACCACCTCGGTAAATGGGCCGGGCTCGGCACCCGTCACGGAGTCCAGCACTACGCGGACAGCGCCAAGCAGCAGCGCATCGCCAACACCACCTACCGCCGCTACTACTACTTCCTCACCGCCGACGAACGCGTCGGCGACCTCATGCACGCCAACGTCGACTCCGACGAGACGTTCCTCGTCCTCGACCCCATCCGCAAGATCCGCACCGAGCCCTACACCCCCGACCGCAACGCCCTCTCCATCGGCTTCGGCACCGACTGGAGCGGCCTGGTCTCCGCCTGGCTCACCGAGTGGGAACGCCGCGGACCCAAGTGGGAGAAGGCCAAGGCACGCGTCCTGTCCACCATGGAGACCATCGCCGCCCAGCCCAACGGCTTCGTCCAGGGCAGCGCGCTGTACGACCTGGACACCGGGAAGTTCGCCATCGACAAGGAGGCCAAGGTCAGCGTCTCCCACCTCTCCTCCATGTTCGGCCTGGTCGAGATGTGTGCCGAGCTCATCGACCAGATCGACATGCCGGAGTTCAAGGAGGCGTGGATCGACTACTGCCGCTACTTCAACGCCACGAAGGCCGAGCAGAAGGCCCGCTACGGCTCCGACTTCGGCTCCCTGCTGCTGTTCCAGGGCCACTCACGTCAGGACGCGTACGCCGCCGTCCAGGCCGGCGACGAGAAGCTGGCGGCCCGTGCGTGGCGCCAGTTCTACAACAGCGCCGACACCTGGGACTACAAGGAGTCCACGGACTGGTCCACGAAGAAGATCGAGGGCCCGACGGCGTTGGTGCCCGGCAGTGAGGCGGCGTGGGTGTCGACCAACGCCACCGCACTGTACGGGCTGGCGGCGATCCAGAACCTCGCACTGGTGGGCGACAAGATGCCGTAACCATGCTCCGCGGGGGACGCGGTGTCCCTAGGGGGCTTCTGATGGATCTCCGCGGCGTCGCGGCGTTCGGCACGCCCGCTCGCCGCACGGTGTGGAGGGACAGGTGGCTCCGCCACATGACCCTCCACACCGCACGCCGAGAGCACGCACCGAACGCCGCTCCTTCTTCCACGGAGATCCATCAGAAGCCCCCTAGTGGAAGCGCCCCAGCGCCTCCCGCACTCGTCGTGCGTCTCGCAGCCGCTGCTCGTACGTGGCACCCAGTGCGAGCAGCGTCAGACCGGCGAGTGCGGGAGGTACCCAACGGGGCAGCGCGCCGACGACCTGGGCGATGTACGGGGCGAGCTCGTGCAGGGCGACCAGGGTGAGCACGGTGCCGCCGAGGACGAGCGGTGCCTGGAGGTGGTGCCGTGCGCCGAGGAGGGTGACGGCGAGCGCCGCCGCGCCCAGCAGCAGCGGGCGCGGCCAGTCCTGGTCGCCCCACGCCGCGAGCAGGCTCGGTATGAGGGTGACGGCCAGCCCGGGGGCGTACGCCGTCCAGGACGAGACCTGCGGGTCGCGTCGCCGGCGCACGACTCCGAGCACCAGCGCGGGGACGGTCACGGGCAGCGTGTACGCCTCCGGGGTGCCCACGCCCCAGGACGCCAGACGGACCCAGGCGGCCAGGAGGAACAGGGCGGCGGCCACGTAGCCGATGTGCCGCCGGTCCGGGCGCAGCGCCGTGCCCGAGGCGATGACTCCAGCGAGGCCGAGCACCAGGGCCAGTACCGGCGGGTCGGTGAATGCGAGCCCGATGGCCAGGAGGCCCGCGGCGGCGCCGGTCACCTCGACGGGCACGGTCATGGGGGAGCCCTCCAGACGGGCCGCGACGACGGCCGCGATGACCGGCACGGAGAGGACGAGCAGCGCGGTGTGCTGCGGCTGCCAGGCCGCTGCCGAGCCGATCGCGCAGGTGAGGGCCGCGGCATACGTCAGTGCGGCGGGCGCGCAGCACACCCCTGACTCCCGGCGCCAGGCAGCCGCCGTCGCGAACACGACCACCAGCACCGCGAGCACGACGAGCGTCGCCGTCCGGGAGGCAAGGCCGACGCAGGCGAGGCTGAGGGAGGCGACCAGGGCCAGGATCACGGCGGTGGCGGGCAGCGGGGACCGCATGGGCGTTGCGCCCTCGTCCGGCTCCCCGGGTTCCGCCGGCCGGGGCGCTGCCCCCGCGAACGCCAGCACGGCCACGACGACGAGTCCCTGCACCACCATCCCCACGACGTAGGGGAGTTCCAGTACCGCCGGGACCACGAACACCGCCGCCACCCCCAGCACGAGGGCAACCGTCAACGATTGCCCTCGCCACGCAGTGCCCCGGCCGGCGAGAACCAGCACTCCGGCCACGACGGCGAGCACGAGCGGTCCGGTGGCCGAGTGCGCGGGCCACGGCAGGTCCGTCGTGACCGCAGCCGCCCGGGCATCCGCCGGCGCTGCGGACCAGATCCGCTCCACCCAGCCGAGCGGCCCTACGACCGCGAGTGCGACGAGGGGCAGGGTCCAGGACACCGCGAGCGCCTGCACGCAGGCGGACGCCGCGACCAGCCCGCGCCGTACGGGGTCGGGAAGGCGCATCCGTACGGCGGCGAGCAGCACGACCCCGCACATCAGACAGCCCGGAACCGTCCACTCACCGGGCAGCGACACCCTCAGCACCCCGCCCACCGCGGCGACCAGGAGCAGGCCGCCGGTCAGAGCCGCACCGAGGGCGGGCTTCGGCTCCGGGGTGCGCCGGGCGGCGGTCAGCGCGATCGCCGCGGCGAGGGCGAGGAGCCCCGCCGCACGGGCGGCGGAACTCAAGTCGGATGCACTCCAGGAGAGCCATCCGGCCGCCAGAACACCCCAGGCCCCCATGCCGACCGCGGCGACCGCGGCGGTGATCCGCACCGGCTTCAGGGACACCAGGAGTGCGACAGCCGTGTCGGCCGCGGCGGTCGTCAGCACGGCCGCCGTGACCGAGACCGGACCCGCGTCCACCGCGAATGCCCAGAGCAGCAGGGGGAGTTGGGTGGCGAGCAGCGCGAGCGGGAGGGGCAGCCGGAGCGGGACGGGACCGGTATGCACCCCGTGGGGCTCCTCGCCCTCGACCCTCCCCGAAGGTTCCGTGGGCGCCGGCACGCCGATCCCCACGCCGTACGCCGCCCACACCCCGGCCAGCACCGCCGACGCCGCGGCCGCGTAGCCGGTGCCCTGCACCTCGGTGAACGCGACCTCGTGCAGCGCGTACGCGTCCAGCACCGTCAGCGCCAGCCCGAGGCCCGCCACCGCCTCCGCGGTCGAGCGCAGCCCGCGCCGGAGCAGCGGCACGGGCACGCCCAGGGCCGCCAGCGTGACCGCGCCGAGCACCAGTGCGCGCCCGGCGATCCCCATGTGCCCCCAGCTGACCAGCGTGAACGCGATCGCGGCGACCGTCAGGAGGATGCCGCCGAGGACCAGCAGCACATTCTGGACGCTGGGCGCCGTCGCCTCGGTCCTCCGTACGGGCGGCGCGGGCGGTGCCGCGTACAGCGTGTTGATCAGCCAGGCCCGGCGCGCCAGCAACACGGCGCGGCGGGCGTCGAGTTGGCGCAGCTCGGCGTCGAGGAACCGCAGCTCCTCGGCCGGGGGCGGAAAGTTCGTCATGTCGAGGAGTGTGGGGCGCGTCACATCGCTCGGCATGAGTGCACGTACTCAGAAGGTACTCAGATACCGCACGGTGCCCCGCCCCGTGGGCACACTCTGACCATGGACTGGAGCCACTACCGCTTCCGCACCCTGTGGGCCCTGCCCGTGCCGCCCGCCATCGTGTACGAGGTGCTGGAGCGGGCCGAGGACTACCCCCGGTGGTGGCCCCAGGTGCGCGAGGTGACCCGCCTCGACGACACGTCCGCTCTGCTGCGGATCCGGTCCGTCCTGCCGTACGACCTGAGGTTCACCGTCCGGGAGTCACGGCGGGACCCGGCTGCCGGAGTGCTGGAGATCGAGATGACCGGTGACCTCGACGGCTGGGCGCGGTGGACCCTCACGCTCGCCGGGACCGGCACCCTCGCCCGCTATGACCAGGAGGTCCATGTGACCAAGCCCCTGATGAGGCGGCTCGCCGTGCCCGGTCGGCTCGTCTTCCGCGCCAACCACGCGCTGATGATGCGTGCGGGGAGGCGGGGGCTCCTGGCCTACCTGGGGGAGGGGCGTGAAGCGGTTTGAACCAAACGCTCGGGGGCCTGTATTGTTCAGTCCGTTCCCGGGCGATTAGCTCAGTGGGAGAGCGCTTCGTTCACACCGAAGAGGTCACTGGTTCGAACCCAGTATCGCCCACAATGTCGATGGCGGCTCGTGCCTGCATACAGCGCAGGCCGAGTCGCCATCGTCGTATTCTGCGCGGCTTCGCCGCGCGCGGCGGGGGCTTCGCCACCCGCACCCCCTCGGCTCGTGGTCGCCCTTCGCTGAGAAGCTCAGGCCGCCGCTGGCAGATCCGGCCGCAGTGGCCACGCCGGATCCACCTCCTCCTCCGTACCGCTGCGCGCGAACCACGCCTGCAGGCCGCGTGCCTGTGCCGCGTGCCACACCGCCTGCAGGGTGTGCAGCTCGGCGGGGGAGAGTCGTTCGAGCCGGGACGCGAAACGGCGCCCCACCGCCCGTACGACATCCATCGCGGCCAGCGCGTCCGCGCCGGCGTCGTGCGCGCCCTCCAGGGTGACGCCGTAGTGCCCGCACAGGTCGGTGAGGGTGCGGCGGCCCTTGCGGTAGCGGTCCAGATGCTTGTCGAGGACGCGCGGGTCCAGCACGTGCAGGGGCGACGACTCGAACCAGTGGGAGAGGCAGGACGCGCGGTGGCGGCGCAACTCCCGGTCCAGGATCGTCAGATCGAAGGGAGCGTTCATCACGACGAGCGGCCGGCCCCGCACGGCCTGCTCCGCCAGCTCCTTGGCTATCTCCTCCATCACCGGTGACGGCCAGCGGCCGTTGCGCTGCAGGTGATCCTCCGTCAGTCCGTGCACCGCCGTCGCCGCGGCGGGCACCGGCACACCCGGGTTCACCAGCCATCGCGTCACCCTCGGCCGGGTGCCGGGCGCGTCCTGGACGACGACGGCCGCCGACACGATCCGGTCGGTCTCGACGTCCACGCCCGTGGTCTCCGTGTCGAACGCGGCCAGGGGTCCCTCGTACCAGTACGCCATACGCACACAACTCCTCGTTCACCTTCGGCAGTTGACGCACCGTCTCCTGCCCGATCCGGTGATACCCGGGCTGTTTGCGCCATACGCCGGAAGGAGACAACAGAAGTACGGGTCTTTGCAGTTCAGCGGCCTGTGTCAGACATTCACATTGCTCTGGAAGGCTGTCGCCATGGCGATCGCGCAGCCGGAACAAGGCGGGCTGCGGCCGCAGCGGACCGCCCCCCATCGAGGCACACTCGCCACCACCGCGTGCATGGAGACACTTCAGGTGGGCTATCTGCACGCCGTGGCGGCGGCCGCGGGCTGTTCGCTCTCCCAGCCCTTTCCGGACAACGGCATCGACTGGCACGTCAGCCACAGCGCCCCCGGGCACACCGTCGATGACGAAGTCACCATCAAGGTGCAGCTCAAGTGCACCTACCAGATCCCGCC
>NZ_VMNX01000278.1 GCF_009377235.1 Streptomyces acidicola | reverse complement strand
CGCCCCGCCCGCGCCAGGACCGCGACACCCCGCGCCGCCCCGACCCGCGCCGCCCTGACACCCGGCGTCCCGATTCACGCGGCCCCGAGTCACGCCGTCCGGATGACCGAGCCCGGGAAGCCGAGCCGAACCGCCGCCGCGACGACCAGGACCAGTCCCGCCCGCGCCGCGAGACAGAGGGTACGAGGCCAACTACGCGCCGACGCACGACGTCCCCGGAGCGCCGCGCCTCCAACCGCGACCGCCAGACGGTGAAGTCGGCACTCAACCGCACCCGCCGCGCCAAGGACCGCCTCGGCCGCAGCGACCGCGACGACCGCCGCCGCCGCGACCTCGACAACAACGCCCGGCGCATGCGCGAGGCGTACGCCCGCCGCCGCGACCTGCTGAAGAAGCAGCAGCAGCGGCGCGCGGAGCAGAAGCGGCAAGAGAAGCAGCGGAAACGGGAGAATGCCCAGACGAAGGAGAACTCGCAGCAGTCGAAGAACGACAGGCTGGACAAAATTGTCGCCCGTATTCGTCCGCAGCTGATGAGGTTGCTACAGAAGGGAATTCCTGAGTCTGTATTCAAGGCCATGCTGGTGGCGCTTCGGGCCTGGCACAGGCTAAGTGAACTGGCGGCCTCGGGGTCTCCTTCCATCACTGTCGATGCAGTGCTGAACCCACGCAGGCGGGCGGCCAGGGCACGGGCGATAAGGGTGGCCGGAGGGCTGGCGAGAACTCCTGAGCAGATTCTCTCTGACTCGCCGGATGCGACACGTGAGGAAATACTTTCGGATTCGGAGGCGCAGCAGGAGGGAGACGAATGGGTCCTTTACTACGACCCCGACTATGCTGACTCGCTCAGGGTCGGGGTGCACCGGATTCTCGCGGTACATCGGCGGGAGAACGGAGAGCCTGGAGAACGGGGCACCCCAGGTGTCTACATCGACGCCCAGGACCGCACGCGAAATGCTGACAGGAACGACAGCAGAAGTGAGCATGACTCACGTCCCGACCGAACCGGAAGTACCTCTGGTAGGGGGCAACGAAGGCCTGGCAGCAGGCGGAGTATGTCGCAGCTTATCCGGGAGAACGACAATAACCGGGGGCAGGGTGGTGAGGCCTATGCGCACCAGGAATGGGGTAGTGGGCGTCGAGAAGTACCGGAGCGACTTACGGCGTCGAGGCAGGGCTACGCGGGACGCTATCGGGTACCGCGCGCCGGGGAACAGGATCGTCTTCGGCGACAAAGGAGAGGGGAAACCCTTCCGGAGGAGACACCGGAAGAGCGCCGTAGTCGCGAAGTGCCAGAACGACGGGTGGACATCAGGGACCAACGGGGAGACCGTCAACAGCTCATCGAGGTCAAAAATTACCTACGGTATAACAGCAACTACGTCGACGAAGATAATAGGACAGTTGAACTTTTTGTTCGGTTGGAAGGGGAGTCAAAGAAGTCTGGGGAGGGTGCGGGTGTCAGCTGGTCTCAGATAGGCAAGGACTGGCACCTGAAGCGTAATAAGCAGCGGGCTGGATATAGGGTTGACGTTATCTGGATTTTCACTGGCGCCAAGCCTTCGAATCTGCTCAGGTCTACTCTGACCGGGGCTGGGTTTACTGTCATCGTACTTTCGTGAGGGAGATGTTTAGATATGCATCCCAGTGACCGGGATGACCTCTATGCTGAGCGGTCCGAAAATTTGGAGCACTGGGTTCGCGACATGGAAAGTAAGGTTCTTTACCTTGCTGACCTTCTGGAAATCTATCCGGCGTCCGAACTCCTTGAGGATCCGCGCCTCGCCATCGCGTATATGGATGAGTTGTATGAATGCGAGCATATCGAAGAGCTGGACGATGCGAATTTCGCGAAGGTTTTCTCTGTTCTGCTCTCTTTTGTTGGGTATTATCTGATCCGCAAATTTGACGGCCATTGGGAGGTTGATGCGGACCGGGAATCCCCGAGCTATGCGCGGTACCTGGTTTGCCTGCCAGATCCACACAGTGATTCCGAGGTGTGTATCGATATTGGAGAAAGGGTTAATGAATTTCTGCACGAGCCGGTTGGTCGCAGCTTCTTGCGATTTCTGATCAGGCTGGAAGGGCTGGTCGCCCCCTAGCTGGAATTGCGAGGTTCAGTGGATTTCAGGTGCACTTCCGTTGTCGGCCATGGAGGCGGCAAGGGAAATTGGTGAGAGTTTCACGACGTTTTTCGTGGCCCCGGAGAGTGGGTGGCATGCTACCGACAGGGCTGGGTCAGGAGGTATGAGTTGTTGCCGCGTGACCGGTGCAGTATTTCGAGCACTCTATGCAGAACTGAGGGATGGAAATAATGACACGCTACGCCGACATACCCAAGCCCATCCGCTCCGGCGTAGTCATCGTCGACCCGGAACGGGGAACGCCGCAGCGCATCATCGTGCTGCAGTTCAACCCCGACACCCTCGAACGCAGCCTCAGCCCTCAATCCGCCGGAGGATCGGGTGACGCGGGCGGCGGAGGAAGCGGAGAGGGGGACAGAAACGAAGCCCTCCGTCTCAAGGGCCCCGCCCAAGAGACCTGGAAGTTCACCGCCGAGATCGACGCGACCGACCAACTGGAGATCGCCGCGCCCGACGGCATCCACCCCCAGCTGGCCACCCTCGAAATGCTCGTGCAGCCGACCACCGCCAAGCTGCGCGAGGCGATGCGGCTGTCCCAGAAGGGCTCCATCGAGATCAGCCCGATCGAGATGCCGCTCACCCTCTTCACCTGGGGGAGCAAGCGCGTCATGCCCGTGCGGCTCACCGAACTCTCCATCAATGAGTCCGCCTTCGACGTCAACCTCAACCCGATCCGCGCCTCCCTCAGTATCGGGATGAAGATCCTCACCGTCAGCGACCTGCCCGCCGGGCACCGCGGTGCCGACCTGTACATGGCGCACCTCGCGCAGAAGGAGCGGCTGGCCGCAGCCGCACGCGGCGGCAGCCTCGGTTCCCTCGGGCTCAGCGGCATCGGCGCCGGAGCAGCCGGCATACCGAGCGGAAGGGGCTGAGCACACCACCATGGCCGACATCGAGCCCTACGAGAGCGCGCTGGATGCGATACCGGGCGCCCACCCTTACCCCCGCACCAGCCGGTACCACGACGCCGAGATCGGCGTCCACCGTCAGCCCGACGGGACCGAAGTGCGGTACACCAAGCGCCGGTTGCTGCCTCCGCTCGATCAGCAGGAGGACGAGGTCCAGCCCCACACCGTCGCCGCCGGCGACCGCCCCGATCTCCTCGCCCAGCGCTACTTCGGCGACCCGTCCCAGTGGTGGCAGATCGCCGACGCCAACCCCGTGCTCGGCCCGAATGAGCTGACCGACGAAGCCGGGCGCGTCATCGACATCCCGCTCGCCGGCGGCGTCCCCGGCGGCTACCAGCAGGGCGGTCGGCGTGTTTGATCTGCCCGTGGGCCAAGGCCCCGTTCACATCACGCTCCTCATGGGGCCGCAGCTCGCCCGACCCGTCCCCGCCGAGGTCACCGAGGCGCTGCTGTCCGCCCAGATCACCGCCACCGCCGGTGAACGCAGCGGCTTCCAGCTTGCCTTCGACCTCACCAAGAACGGGATCATCAGTCGCAGGCTCCTCCCTGAAGGGTTCTTCGACCCCAAGACCCGCCTCATCGTCACCGTCAACGTCAAAGGCACCCCCGACGTGCTCTTCGACGGGCTGATCGTCCGTCACGAGGTCGGCGCCAGCAACCAGCCCGGCCACTCCACCCTCACCGTCACCGGCGAGGACCTCACCCTCCTCCTCGACCTGGAGGAGCGCACCGCCTCGTACCCCAACCTGCCGCCCTCCGAGCGCGTGCTCGCGATCCTCCGTCGCTACTCCGACTACGGCATACGGCCCGACGTCTACCAGGAGAAGGTCGCCCAGCCGCCCCACCAGAACCTGCGCGTGCACTACCAGACCGGCACCGACCTGCAGTACGTCACCGAGCTCGCCCGCACGAACGGATACACCTTCTATCTGGAGCCCGGGCCCACCGCCGGTCAGTCGTCCGCCCGTTGGGGACCGGAGGTCCGCCTCGGCATCCGCCAGCACGCCCTCAACGTCAACATGGACGCCAACTCCACCGTGGACCAACTGACGTTCGCGTACGACGGCACCGCCCGCGAGGAACCTCAAGCCCGCTGGCAGAACCCCGAGACCCGGCAGGCCACCCTCCTCCCGCAACCGCCCATCAGCCCCTTGCGCCCGCCCCTCGGCAGACGCCCCACGCCCGCTCTCAAGCGCAAGACCCTCTCCGGCACCGCCAAGCAGCAGCGCCAGGAGGCCGAGGCCGAACTCCTCGCTCGCGCCGCCGTTTCCGCCGACGTCGTCTCCGGGTCGGGGTCCCTGGACGTCAACCGGCACGGGTACATCCTCCAGCCCCGCCAACTCGTCGGCGTACGCGGCTCCGGACGCGCGTACGACGGCGACTACTACGTCAAGTCCGTCACGCACAACCTGCGCCCGGGCTCGTACCAGCAGAACTTCACCCTCTCCCGAGAGGGCCTTGAAGCCCGCAGCGACTACGTCCGGCCGTAACTGCAACACTTTCGCCATTTTTGACGCATCTACCAGGAGCACCCCACCATGGCGGCACCCAGCAATCGCTATCTCGGCAAGTTCCGTGGCCGGGTCGTCGACAACAACGACCCCTTGCGCATCGGCCGCGTCACTGTCGAGGTCCCGGACGTCCTCGGCAACGAGCCGTCGACGTGGGCGCTGCCCTGTCTGCCGTTCACCGGGCCGCAGTCCGGGCAGTTCGTCGTGCCGCCGCCCGGAGCAGGTGTGTGGGTGGAGTTCGAGCAGGGAGATCCCAGCTTCCCGGTGTGGACCGGGTGTTGGTACGGAGCGGCTGAGGAACTGCCGCCGGACGCACGGAACGCATTGCCGGCCAACTCTCCGAACAAGCCCGTCGTCGTGCAGACACCGGGCGCGCACAAGATCGTGATGAACGACGCGGCCGGGACCGACGAGGGAATCCTGCTGCAGGCCAAGAACGGGGCGTACATCCGGATCACCGAAGCGGCGATCGTCATCGCCTCCGGCAGGGCCCGGATCACACTCCAGAACGACCAGGTCATCGTCAACGAGGGCCAGTTGACCGTGGAACCGAAGCGTTAGGAACGGGGGATCGACGAACGTGTCCAGGACATCCAGGGCGGCCGGGAATCTGCTGGCCGCCGACACCGTGATCAGCTGCCCGCACGGTGGCCGCGCCACACCGGCACACACACCGTCCCCGTCGGTGCTGATCGGCGGCCGGGCGGCAGCCACCGCCGCTCACACCTACACCGTCGTCGGCTGCGCCCACACCGTGGACGGTGTGCCGCAGCCGTGCGTGTCCGTACGGTTCACGGCCTCCGCGAGCGGCGTGACCGTCGCGGGCGCCCCCGTGCTGCTCGACACCTCCGCGGCCCAGTGCTTCAGCGCGGCCCTGGTCGCACAGGGACCACCCGTCGTCAACGCCGCGCAGCAGGAGGTGTCCATCCGATGACGAAGCCGGTCACCCGCACCGACATCGCCTTCCCCTTCCGCGCCGACCGCCGGGGACGCACCGCGCACGCCGACCACGGCGAGCACGTGCACGACCTGGTCGAGCAGCTGCTGTTCACCAGCCCGGGGGAGCGCGTGATGCGCCCCGACTTCGGTTGCGGGCTCCTCGATCTCGTCTTCGCCCCGAACAGCCCCGAGCTGATCAGCACCCTCGAACTGTCCGTGCAGGCCTCCCTCCAGCGCTGGCTGGGCGACCTCATCGACGTGGAGGCCCTTGACGTGGTCAGCGAGGACCACGTCGTCCGCGTGTACCTCTCGTACGTCGTACGTGCCACAGGCGCCCGGCGTGAGGACGTCTTCGAAGGGAGGGGCGCCGCATGACCACCGGCACCACCACCGGCATCACTGGGCACACGCGCACCCCGACCGACATCGAAGCAAAGCTGCTCCAGGCACAGCAGGAGCTCCTCGACTGCCCTGTGCTTGCAGTCGACCGCTCCGTCACCGGCGATCTCAGCGAGATCTTCGAGGAGACCCCGGTGATCTTCTCCTATCTGCCCGAATGGGAGGGCGTGACATTCAGCCGTGACCTGTGCGTACGGAGTCCTCGCATCACGGAGATCGCTAACTGCTGGCACAGTGAGCCGACTGCGGGGATCCCTGAAATCCGTGGCGAGTTCCGTGTGACAGACCTGTTCACCGCAATCCGAAAGCGTCCGCCGAACCTGGCCTGGAGCGGCTCCTCCGACGAGAAGCGGGAGTTCTTCACCGAATTGCGGGTCATCGACGACACGCCACTCGCCGCGACCGGGCAGCTTGCGGCGGTTCGTGTTCAGAAGCAGGCTAATCCTTGGGAACTCTGGTACTACGACATGGAGTTGACCGGCGTCGAGGGATGGACCCGGCAATACGTCAAGCTCGACCTCACCTATCCGGAATACGTGGAGCAACTCGCCGTCACCAAGGGAACGTTGGGCTGGCAGTACCTCTTCACGGATGAGGTGCCCCTGGGGCACCCGGACTTCGAGGACGTCAGGAATCAGCTGACGGCGATGCTGGACCTCTTTCCCCGGCTCTTCCCTGCCTGGAGTTACGCGGAGCTCGCGAGCCGCCTGGAGGCCCGCCTGTGACCCGCAAGCAGAGTATGGAAAGGTCCCGATCGGTGCGCTCACTCAACCAACTGGAGGAGCGTCATATGGCCTCACTCGCCGCCCTGCGCGGCGCCGAGTCCATCACGCTGCTCGACGTACGGCACGGTGACACCGGTCCGGCATTCGCCGATATCGAACCGCTCGAAATGTTTGATCCGGAGTGGAAGGAACTCCGTCTCGACGCCGGCATGCTCGGCGATTCACTCAGGCTCGAGGTGGCCGCTCACTGGGAGTCCGGTCCCTCACTTCCTCCCTTTTCCGGGGAGTACAGAGTTCCCTCTCCGATGGAGATACTGACTCAAGGACGGATGCCGTCGCTGGAATTGCTCGAAACTGACTTTCAGAAGGCGTTCGTCTCCACCCTGCGCTACTTCGACAATGCCTATGAGTCGAGCAGGGGCTTCATGACATTCCTGCGGACGGATCCCGGTTCGTCGCCGTTGGAGGTCTGGTTCTCGGATCTCGCGGGGACGGGAACCGCCCCCCACCCTCCGGGCTACGTCAAGCTCGATCTGACCTTCACCGAGTACGTGGAGACGCTGCTGCTGACGAAAGGTCTGCACGGCTGGCAGTACCTCTTCGCGGACGTCTCCTTCACCGATCCTGCCCTGGAGCACCTCGTGGAAGGGCTGCGCAACGGACTGGACACGTTTGCGAGCGTCTTCCCCGGCCAGGACTACGCGCCTCTGACGAGCCGCCTGGAGGACCGACTGTGACCCCCTACGCCGACATCAACGACCCGGTGGGCGGCGAACACGCCGTACGTGTCCAACTGCCGTACGTCCTGCGGGCCACCGGGACCCGGACCGGCGACGTCTTCGAAGGGAGGGCCGCCGCATGACAGGCACGACCGGCACCGCCGGTACCACCGCATCCCGCCGCGCCAAGGTCAGAGCCGCCCAGCTCAACGGCATCGACGCCGTGGAAGTCAGCGACGACGGCCTGCTGCTCACCGTCACGTTCCTCGGCAAGGCTCCGCACGGTCTGTGCCCCGAGAACGTCCGCGTCGACGGAGGCCGCCGCGTCACCGGCATCACCGCCCTCGACGTCAGCGTGGAGCGTGAGGAGGACCCCGAGCTCGACGACCGGCTGTACGTCACCCTCGACAAGGCCGGCGACACCTCCCGCTACCGGCTCTCCCTGGTGGAGGCCGACCCGTATGGACGGCCGGGCACCGAACCCTTCCGCGGCTTCGACCAGCGCTACCACAGCGCGCCGTTCCGCTTCCGCCCCGACTGCCCGACGCCCTTCGACTGCAAGGACGAGCACTCCGAGGGAACAGCCTTCCCCGACGCACCCGTCATCGACTACACGGCCCGCGACTACGAAACCATCCGCAAGCTGCTCCTCGACCGGCTCGCGCTCACCACGCCCGACTGGGTGGAGCGCAACCCCGCCGACCTCGGGATGACGCTGGTCGAACTGCTCGCCTACACCGGCGACCAGATCAGCTACCAGCAGGATGCCGTGGCCACCGAGGCCTACCTCGACACCGCCCGGCGACGGGTCTCCGTACGGCGTCACGTCCGGCTCATCGACTACGCGATGCACGACGGGTGCACGGCGCGCGCGTACGTCACCGTCGAGACGGCCGGCGACCAGACTCTCGCTCCGGGCACGTTCCGCTTCGCCTCCGTCGACGTCCGCACCCTCGACCCGCACGACCGGCCAGAGCCCGGCACCGTCATCGGTGACCACGACCTCGCCGACCTCGACGAACGTGGCTCCGTGGAGGTCTTCGAACCGGTCACCCTCAGCGACCCGCTTCACCTGCGCACCGCACACAACGCGATCCGCCTGTGGACCTGGGGCGGCGAGGTCTGCACCCTCCCGAAGGGCGCCACCTCCGCCACACTGCGCGACGCATGGGCCGACCCGGAGACCTGCCGCGACCGCCAACTCGCCCTCCGCCCCGGCGACCTGCTCGTCCTGGAGGAGATCAAGGGCCCGCGCACCGGCACCCCGGGCGACGCCGACCCCGCCCACCGTCAGGCCGTACGCCTCACCTCCGTCACCCCGGGCATCGACCGCATCGAGGACCAGCCGGTACTGGAGGTGACGTGGGCCGCCGAGGACGCGCTCCGCTTCCCCTTCTGCCTCACCACCCGCGGCGGACGCGACTGCCTGCCGATCGAGGACGTGAGCCTCGCCCGCGGCAATGTCGTCCTCGTCGACCACGGCCGCACCCTCCAGTGGTCCGGCGAGCTCCCCGAGATCGTCACCGTGCCGCCCGTACCCGCCGTCGTCGCCCCCTGCGACCCTCCCCCAGCCTCCGGCCGGGGGTACCCCCATCTCGCTTCGCTCGCCTTCGGCTGTTATGACCGTGACGAGGGCAACGCCCCGGCACGGCTCATCAACTCCCTCACGGACCGTGCGGAATCCGGCGAGGCACTCACCCCCGACGACGTCCGCGAACTCTTCGCCGTCGTCGGCCTGTCCGAGACCACCCGCGCAGGAATCGGCCTGGAGCGGGCCGGGCAGCGGCACGAGCGCGTCGTCCCCGGCACCGCGTACGCCCAGGCCTCCGCCCTGCGCACGCTGCTCGCGCAGTCCGTGTACCCCGGCATCCAGCCCCGCTTCCGGCCCGTTCTCGGCCGGGTGCCGATCGCCCAGGCCGTGCCGTTCCCCGACCCGCGGACCGTCTCCGCCGGGCAGGCCGAGCGGATCGCGGCCATCCCGGGGCGGGTACGGCAGCGGCTCGTCGACCTGTGGCGCAGCGCCCGCGACCGCGACGGGCTCGGCAACGACGAGATCGCCGAACTCGGCATCATCTACGGCCTGAGGATCCTCGAACGCCTCGAACTGCGCCGCCACCCTGTCCGCGCCCTTCGCGAACTCCTTCACCGCACCGACGAGTTGCTCGACGCCAAGCTGCGCCGCGTCGAGATCCTCACGGCACGGGCCCGTGCGGGCACGGTCCTCGACGGGCACATCGCCTGGGAGATCGCGCACAGCTGGGGTCCGGCGTACGCGGCCGGGCTGCACCCCGACGAGCCCGTGCTCCGCGGCTCCGCGAGCTCCGCGCTCACCCAGGACCCGCGGCGGGCCCTGCCAGCCGTACGACTGCACACAGAAGACGAGACTTGGGCGCCGCGCCGTGACCTGCTCGACAGCGGCTCCCGCGACCGGCACTTCGTCGGCGAGCTGGAGGACGACGGCCGCCTCGCCCTGCGCTTCGGCGACGGCCGGCACGGTGCGAAGCCGACCCCGGGCGCCCGGCTGGCCCTGCACTACCGGCTCGGCGGCGGCAGCGCGGGCAACGTCGGCGCCGAGGCCATCAATCACCTGGTGGTGCAGGCCGCGGACGACTGCGAGGCAGAGGCATCCGTCGCCGTCGTCCGCAACCCGCTGCCCGCCACCGGCGGCACGGAACCCGAACCCGTCGAGCAGGTACGCCAGCTGGCGCCGCTCGACCTGCGCCGCACCCGTCTGCGCGCCGTCACCGCCGACGACTACGCCGCCCTCGCTTCCGCCCTGCCCGGAGTGCAGCGCGCCGCCGCCGAGATCCGCTGGACCGGCAGCGTCCAGGAGGCGCACATCGCGATCGACGCCCATGGCACCGGCAGCCCGCCGAACGAGTTGCTCGCCGCCGTCGAACAGGCCCTGGAGGCGTACCGGCGCATCGGCCACGACCTCGTCGTCGGCCCGGCCCGTCTCGTACCGCTCGACATCGCGCTCACTGTGTGCGCCAAGCCGGGCCATCAGCACGGGCAGATCCTCGCCGAGCTGTACCGCGTACTCGGAAGCCGCCACCTGCCGGACGGCCGGCTCGGCTTTTTCCACCCGGACGCGCTGACCTTCGGCGAACCCGTCCGGCTCAGTCGTCTGGTCGCGGTCGCCGCGGCCGTTCCGGGTGTCGAGAGCGTGCACGTGACCCGGCTGCGGCGGCTGTTCGAGCAGGACCGCGGAGAGAGGGAGGACGGCGTGCTGCGGCTCGGCCCGCTGGAGATCGCCACCTGCGACAACGACCCGGACCGGCCGGAGAACGGCCGGCTGGCGATATCCCTGGGAGGTGCCCGATGACGGACACGCACCCGATCACCGTTACCAGCGCCCCGCCCGACGACTGCGGTTGCGGCTGCGGCGGCGCCTGCCGCGACGGCCACGACGAGCGCCTCGCGCCCGCCCCGGTCCACAACCCGCCCGGCCGCACCGCCCTCGACTACCGCGTCGGCGAGTACGGCTCCTTCCTGGCCGCCCTCCTCGACCGGCTCGCCTCACCCGCGTACCCGGCGTTGAACGGGCTCACGGTCCGCACGCCCGACGACCCGGCGATCGGCCTCCTCGACGCCACGGCCGTCCTGGGCGACCTGCTGACCTTCCACTCCGAGCGGATCGCCGACGAGGCCTACATCCGCACCGCCAACGAGCACCGCTCGCTGGTGCTGCTCGGGCGGCTCGTCGGCCACCGGCCGCGCCCCGGCGTGGCCGCCGCCACCCACCTCGCGTACACCCTCGAACGTGACCCGCGCGCCGAGACCCTGCCCGTGGTCATCCCGCGGGGGGCACGCAGCCACAGCGTGCCCGCCTCCGCCGACGAGGAGTCCCAGACCTTCGAGACGGGCCGTGACCTGACGGCCCGCTGGGACTGGAACGAGCTGAAGGTCCGCCGCCGGCGCCCCTCCCTCGTCACCCCGGAGGACCTGGAGAAACGGTCGGAACTCTTCGTCGAGGGCACCAACAACTCCCTCCAGACCGGTGACCAGCTCCTCTTCGTCTTCGGTGAACGCGCGGGCGGCGAGCGGAAGCTGCTGCCCGTGGCGGAGGCGCGGGTCGACCGGGAGGACGAGATCACCGCGATCTCCCTGCCGGAGTCGGCCCCGGCGACCCTGAAGGAGCTCGTCGACGAGGTGCGCCGCTGGACCGCCGAGCCCACCGCCCCGGGCGAGCCCGGCGATGAGCCGCCCACCCCGGAGG
>NZ_VMNX01000277.1 GCF_009377235.1 Streptomyces acidicola | reverse complement strand
TGTGTATAAGAGACAGAACCCGCCCCGTCGGACGCGTCCGCCCCCGAACCCGAACGCTGGTCCGGGATACCCAGCTTGTCGGCCGCCTCCTGCAGCCACTCCGGCGGAGTCAGCAGGAACGACGTCTGGTTCAGATCCACCCGGGCCGGAGGAGGCGCGGGCTCGGGCGCGGGCGCGGTGTCCGTCCGGCCGTACTCCTCCTCGTACCGCCGGATCACCTCACCCACCGGCAGCCCCGGCCACAGCGTGGCCTCACCGCTGTCCCGCGCGATGACGAGCCGCTGGACACCGCCGTCCGACCGCGGCCCCTCGACCCGGTCCTCGGCCCAGACCACGAACCCCAGCTCGAACTCCCGCACCCGCACCTCACGGTGCTGATAACCGGGCACGTCCCCGTTGATCCACTCTTCGGCGCGCTCCTGCGCCTGCGCGAAGGTCACCATCGAAAACTCACTCCCCCACCGAGGACGCCGAAGACGACGAGGCCGCGGAAGACGACGAGGAGACGGGCACGGCACGCGCGAAGCCACCGTCCACCATCAGGTTCGCCACGGTCTCCAACTCCGGCGGATTACCCGCCAGCCGCGTCAGGAACGCATCGAAGTCGTCCCCGCACGGCAGCAGCAGCCGCTCGACACGCTCCGCAGGCGTCCACGAGGGATCCACGTCACGGGCATCGTCGTACGCGCAGAACCAGACCGACCCGACCCGGTCGCCCCTCACCTTCACGGCGAGCAACCCGCCCTGCACGAACCCGACACCCAGGTAGTCCTTGGTCAGATGATCCCGCAGACACTTGTTCACATACACAAGGTCATTGATGGCGGCCTCGTCCCGCACCGTGAAGAACGGCTGGTCGACGAGCACCCCCAACTCCGCGTCCAGAGCCGCCCCCACAGGCGCACAACCACCCGCGGCCTTCAGGAACGACCGATACGCCCCCGGCAACCGGTACCCGAGGTCCTCCTCGACCCCCAGCACCTGCTGCTCCGTCACCGCCAACGCCGACTTCGGCAACCCGAAATGCGCCGGCCGCGTCTCCTGCAACGGCCGCGTCCCCCGCTTGGCCTGGTCGACAGCCGCCGTGGCCACACCACCGTGATGCCGCAGCAGCGCCTTGACGTCCACCGGCACCAGCTCAAGCCGACGGCTGCCCCGCACGTGATGCCAGGTCCAGCCATGCGGAGTGGCCACCGCGGGAATCGTGTCCCACAACTCATGCCCCGAAGCGGCGAGCACGGCGTTCGCGGACACGTAGTCCGTCAACCTCAGCTCATCGACACCGAACCCTTCCGGGGGGTCCGCGATATCGGCGGCGGCACGCGCATAGGGCGAGAAGTCGGGATAGCCATGGGCATCCACGCGCACGCCTCTCGGATGACGCGCCGCTCGGACCGGGTCCGGAAACTGCACGACCTGCCCGGCGTAGGCCGCGTTCGGCGGCGCGGCTTGATGCCCGGGCCGACCTGTCGTCATGGCGGATGCCCCCTGCGGCGTTCTCTATGGCCTGATTTGCCTGTCGGTCACGCGATAGCCGTAAGGATCGCGGTTGCCGACAGCCTAAGCCGTACGGGGACACCGGTCACCGGGCCTCCGGTTCCGTGACCAGCCGTCACCCTGCCGTGACGGTCCGACGAAGCCGGGCGTGTCGCACGGCCCCAGCTTCCGCAGCCGCCACGGACTTTGGCAGGCTGTGTCCGCTGCCGGGGGATTGAACGGAGGGGATGAAGAGCATGAACGCAACCCGGACGGGCACCTCGGGCGACCCACGCATCGGCTGGAGCAACGCCGACACCGTGCACGCGCCCGCCCTCCACCACCGCCGCGACGGCATACTCCCGACCGTGGCCGCCGCCCTCTCGGTCCGCGGCGAAACCCTCACCGGCACCGCCGCCCGAGGCGATCAGCCACCACCCCTCCACCCCCTCGTCCAGGACTTCCTCGACTCCCTCGCCACGGCCCAACGCGACCGCTTCACCGGCCGCTGCGCCGAAGCGATCCTCATCTCCCGCCACATCGCCACCGCCGATGCGACCCGCAGCAAACGCGCGGCCCGCAAACCGATGACCAACGGCGAAGCCCGCAAAGCCCTCAAACAGGCCAAACTCACCGCCCGCCGCATCCGCGAGGCCGGCGACCCACTCCACGGCAGCTTCGCCCCACCCTGCCGCGCCTGCCAGGCCCTGAGCGCCCACTTCGGCGTACGCGTCGTCGACCCCACCCAGGAACCCTGACCCAGACCCACCCAGGAACCCTGACCCGGCAAAACGGCGTCACCCCCAGCACGGTGACCGCCCAGTCCCGACCCTCGACGAACGAAGGGCAGATGCAAGCCGACCGCTCCTCCACCCCCAAACTCCCGACTCCGCTCGGGCAGGGGGGACCCCCAACCCGCTTCCCCGCGCCCGTGGACGCCGCCCTGCGCGCCGCGGGCTGGCTGCCCGGCCGCTGGGACATACGGCAGGCCGAGATCTGGGCCGACACCCTCCGCGAGCACACGTCCCCCGCGGGACACCGCCACGCGGTCTTCCCGGCGGCAGTCGAGGCATGGGCGGAGTTCGGCGGCCTGCACATCACCGCACAGGGCCCCGGCCGCGAACTCGCACCCTCAGCCCTGCACCTGGACCCCATGCACGGGCTCCACATGGCCCGCACCCTCGCCGACCTCGGCCGCGCCCTCGGCACCGAGGTCTGCCCCCTCGGCCTCGAACCCGACACCCACACCATCCTCGCCATCGACACGGAAGGGCGCGTCTACGCCCTGGACCACACCGGCGACTGGTACCTGGGCCCCACCGCCGACCAGGCCCTCACCGCACTGCTGACGGGGATACCACCGGTACGGCTCACGTCAGGCTGATAGCGGCGAGCTGGGCGATGGGCTGATGCGGCAGACCGCTCGGCCACGTCAGCCGAGTGCCGCCGACGGACGGCGAACGGTGGCGACCGAACTCACCCCTCAGCCGGAATCACCCTTCGGCCGGAATCACCGCCGACACCCGAAAACCCCCCGCATCCGTCGGCCCGGACACGAACACACCCCCGAGCGCCGCCACACGCTCCTTCATCCCCACCAGCCCGTTCCCCCCGGAGGGCAACCGCGCCGACGACGCATCCCCCGGCTCCGGCGGAGGCTCGTTCTCCACCTGCATCGCGATCTCAGCGACCCGATGCGCCAACCGCACATACGTCTTCGCCCCCGCCGCATGCTTGTGGACGTTCGTCAACGCCTCCTGAACCACCCGATACGCGGTCTGCTCGATCTCCGGCGCATACCCCCGCTCATCCCCCTCCACCGACAGATCCACCACCATCCCGGCGGCCGCGGACTGCCCGACCAGCTCCTCCAGCTCCGCGAGACACGGCCCGTCCACGGTCTCGTCCTCGCCACGGGAACTCCACGAAACCCGCGACGCCGCCTCCGCCGCGGCCACCCCCACAGCAGCCAACGGCACCGACTCACCCAGGACGCCCTTACGGCCCTTACCGCTGCTCTCGCCCTTGGACGCCAGCCCGTCCCCCGACCGCAGCACCCCCAACATCTCCCGCAACTCCGTCAACGCCTGCCGCCCCATGTCCCCCACCAGCGCCGCGTTCTTCACAGCCTTCTCGGGGTCCTTCCGGGCAACCGCCTGCAACGCGGCCGCATGCACCACCATCAGCGACACCCGATGCGCCACCACGTCATGCATCTCACGGGCGATCCGCGTCCGCTCCTCACCCCGGGCCCACTCCGCCCGCTCCTCCGCCCGCTCGGCCAGCAACTGCAGCTCCCGCTCCAGCGAGTCCGCCCGCTCCCGCAGACTCTCCATCAGCCGCCGCCGCGCCCCCACGTACAACCCGAGCAACACCGGCGGCGCGGTCATCCCGATCGCCATCGTCAACGACACGAACGGCGGAAACCACTCCGCCCCCACCGTCGCGTCCCCCCGCACATTCCCGTGCACGGTCTGCACGAACGCGACGATGAACACCCCCACGAACGACATCCCCGACAGCGCCGCGATGATCCGCCGAGGCACCTCCGACGCGGCCAGCGTGTACAGGCCCACCACGCCCATCAGATAGCCCATCTGCGCCGGCGTGATCGCAATCGCCACGAGCACCACCGCGACAGGCCACATCCGCCGCACCAGCAGCACTGACCCGGCGAGCAGCCCGAACACCACCCCCACCGCCACGGGCAGCCCCGCGTCCCGCGCGAACGGATACCCCTGCACCGCACACTCGATCATCGACAGCAGCGCCAGCCCGGCATCCAGCGCCGCACTGCGCCATCGCCCCCACCACACTGGTCCGGCCCTGGTCCCGGCCTCGGTGCGGTCTTCCCCCGTCGTGGTCATGCGTCCCAGCCTACGGGCGCGACCCAACGCTTTTCCGGCGAGTTTCCCGTACTGCCCTACACCACGCTCCGCAATCGAACAGAAGCGAAACCGGCCGGAATCCCTCGAACTATTGAATCGCACACCGTTCGACCCCGGAACCCCACATTCCGGCCGGACGGTATGCCCATGGCACACGCACACAGCAAGTACGCGGACTTCGAGGGGCTACGGCAACAGGCGGTCACCCTGCGCCGGGCAGGCCTCAGCCGCCGCCAGATCCGCGACCGGCTCCACGTCGACAACAACGACATCCTCAACCGTCTCCTGGAGGGCGAGCCCCCACCGGAATGGACGAAGCGCCCGAACGCGAAGGACGACCTGCGGGCGAGGGCTCGGGAGCTACGGCTCCAGGGCTGGACCTACGACCAGATCCAGGTGGAGCTGGGGTGCTCGAAGAGTTCGATCTCGTTGTGGGTGAGGGATCTGCCGAGGCCTGAACGTAGGCGGAGCCGCGAGGAATCAGCAGCGATCGCAAGGCGCGGATGGGAGGCAAAGCTACGCATCCGGGACGAGGAGCGACAGCACACCAAGGAAGTCGCCAAGCAGGCGGTCGGCGTTCTCTCACCCCGCGAGCTGTTCCTGGTGGGCGCGGGCCTCTACTGGGCCGAGGGCAGCAAGGACAAACCTTATGACCGTCGCGAGAACGTCACTTTCGTCAACAGTGACCCGGGCATGATCCAGGTCTTCCTCGCCTGGCTGGGGCTCCTCGGGGTCGAACGCGAGCGCCTGCGGTACAGCGTTATGATCCACGAGAATGCGGACGTAGCAGGCGCCGAACAGTACTGGGCCGACCTCGTTGGAGCCGATCGCTCCGCGTTCAACAAGACGACGCTCAAGAGGCACAACCCCAAGACGGTTCGCAAGAACGTCGGCGAGTCCTATCGAGGGTGCCTCGTAATCAAAGTCCTCCAGAGCGCCGACTTGTACCGTCGCATCGAGGGCTCTTGGTACGGCATAGTGGAGTCCGCGCGCGAAGCCGATCAACAAAATCAGGCATAGTGCACAAACCATCCCGGATCGTCTAAGGGTAGGACAAACGGTTTTGGTCCGTTGAATGAGGGTTCGAATCCTTCTCCGGGAGCCCACGGCGCACAACCCTCAGTTGGGGCCTGACCCACACAGTCAGGCCCCGCTCACATTTCCCCCTCACAACCCCCCGGTATCCTGCGGACGTCGAACCCCACACATCCGAAGCCGAAGGGCACACCCGTGAGCGCCAACCGCCCGGCAGCCGTCGTCGTACTCGCAGCGGGTGAGGGCACCCGTATGAAGTCGGCCACACCGAAGGTCCTGCACAGCATCTGTGGCCGTTCCCTCGTCGGTCACGTACTCGCCGCCGCGCGCGAGTTGGAGCCCGAGCATCTGGTCGTCGTCGTGGGGCACGCGCGCGAGAAGGTCGCCGCGCACCTCGCCGAGATCGACCCCGGCGTACGGACGGCCGTCCAGGCGGAGCAGAAGGGCACCGGGCATGCCGTACGGATGGGCCTGGAGGAGCTCAGCGGCAGCGTCGACGGGACCGTGGTCGTCGTGTGCGGCGATACGCCGCTCCTCACCGCCGCGACACTCCAGAGCCTCGCCGCGACCCACACCACCGACGGCAACGCCGTGACCGTGCTCACCGCCGAGGTCCCGGACGCGACCGGGTACGGGCGGATCGTGCGCGACGGGGCGAGCGGCGCGGTCACGGCGATCGTCGAGCACAAGGACGCGAGCGACTCCCAGCGCGCGATCCGGGAGATCAATTCCGGAGTGTTCGCCTTCGACGGGCAGCTCCTCGCCGACGCACTCGGCAAGGTCCGGACGGACAACAGTCAGGGTGAGGAGTACCTCACCGACGTGCTGGGCATTCTGCGTGAGGCCGGGCATCGGGTCGGCGCCTCCGTGGCCGGCGACCACCGTGAGATCGCGGGTATCAACAACCGTGTGCAGCTCGCCGAGGCCCGCCGCATTCTCAATGACCGGCTTCTCACCGACGCGATGCTCGCGGGGGTGACCGTCATCGATCCGGCGACGACCTGGGTCGACGTCACCGTGACGTTCGAGCAGGACGTCGTCGTGCATCCGGGGACGCAGCTGCACGGTTCCACTCACCTCGGTGAGGGTGCCGAGGTCGGGCCCAACTCCCGGCTGTCGGACACCCGGGTGGGGGCCGGTGCCCGGGTCGACAACACGGTCGCCGACCACGCCGACATCGGTGCGCAGGCGACGGTCGGCCCGTACGCGTATCTGCGTCCGGGTACGCGTCTCGGTCCGAAGTCCAAGATCGGGACGTATGTGGAGACGAAGAACGCGTCCATCGGGGAGGGGACCAAGGTTCCGCACCTCTCCTATGTGGGGGACGCGACGATCGGTGAGTACACGAACATCGGTGCGGCGAGCGTCTTTGTGAACTACGACGGTGAGAACAAGCACCACACCACGGTTGGTTCACATTGCAAGACGGGCTCGGACAACATGTTTGTGGCGCCTGTCACGGTCGGGGACGGCGCGTACACCGCTGCGGGTTCGGTGATCACGAAGGATGTGCCGCCCGGTTCGCTGGCTGTCGCCCGTGGCCAGCAACGGAATATCGAGGGTTGGGTGGCCCGTAAGCGTCCGGGGAGCGCGGCGGCGAAGGCTGCCGAGGCCGTGTCTCACCAGGGCGAAGGCGAAAGCTGACCGGAAACGGGTGCGTCTGGGACGGCGTACCGTGATAAGTGCATATCCGGACCCCCCAGCTGAGACGACCTCTCATGCCCAGCTGAGACACCTCTGAGGAGACTGCTTTGACCGGGATAAAGACGACCGGCGAGAAGAAGATGATGTTCTTCTCCGGCCGCGCCCACCCCGAGCTTGCCGAGGAGATCGCCCAGGAGCTGGGTGTCGGGGTTGTCCCGACGAAGGCCTTCGACTTCGCCAATGGTGAGATCTATGTCCGTTACCAGGAGTCGGCGCGTGGTGCGGACTGCTTCCTGATCCAGAGCCACACGTCGCCGATCAACCAGTGGATCATGGAGCAGTTGATCATGATCGATGCGTTGAAGCGTGCGTCGGCGCGTTCGATCACTGTGATCGTGCCCTTCTACGGTTACGCGCGGCAGGACAAGAAGCACCGGGGTCGTGAACCGATTTCGGCGCGTCTGATAGCTGATCTGATGAAGACGGCGGGTGCGGACCGGATCCTGGCCGTGGATCTGCACACGGACCAGATTCAGGGGTTCTTCGACGGTCCTGTCGACCATCTGTTCGCGCTGCCGCTGCTGGCGGACTACGTGGGCAGCAAGGTGGACCGGGACAAGCTGACGGTCGTGTCTCCGGACGCGGGCCGGGTGCGGGTTGCCGACCGGTGGTGTGACCGTCTGGGTGCGCCGCTGGCGATCGTGCACAAGCGTCGTGACAAGGACGTGGCGAACCAGGTCACGGTGCACGAGGTGGTCGGCGATGTGAAGGGCCGTATCTGTGTCCTGGTCGACGACATGATCGACACGGGTGGCACGATCTGTGCCGCGGCGGACGCGCTGTTCGCGCACGGTGCGGAGGACGTCATCGTGACGGCGACGCATGGTGTGCTGTCGGGTCCGGCGGCCGACCGGTTGAAGAACTCGAAGGTGAGTGAGTTCGTGTTCACGAACACGCTGCCGACGCCGGGTGAGCTGGATCTGGACAAGATCAAGGTGTTGTCGATCGCCCCGACGATCGCGAACGCGATGCGTGAGGTGTTCGAGGACGGTTCGGTGACGAGCCTGTTCGACGAGCAGTAGCAGGCCAGCGGTCGGCGAGCGGGTCGGCGAGCTGCGGAAGATCCTTTTGGGTACGGCCTTCCTCTCCGAGTAGACTGCTGCAGTTGCTCGGCGAGGGAGGCCGTTCCCGTTTCGGGGTCCGGCGGTCCGTAATCGACGCGCTCTTCGTAGCAGGCCGTTCGTGGCCGGGTGACCACGACCGTTTCCTTTTCTTACTACGAGGAGTGATCATGTCCGAGGTGAAGCTCGCCGCCGAGACGCGCACCGAGTTCGGCAAGGGTGCCGCCCGTCGTATCCGTCGCGACAGCAAGGTTCCGGGTGTTCTGTACGGTCACGGCTCGGACCCGCTGCACCTGACGCTGCCGGGCCACGAGCTGCTGCTGGCGCTGCGTACGCCGAACGTTCTGATCTCGCTGGACATCGACGGCAAGGGCAACGAGCTGGCGATCCCGAAGTCCGTGCAGCGTGACCCGATCAAGGGCTTCCTGGAGCACGTCGACCTGCTGCTGGTGAAGCGTGGCGAGAAGGTCAACGTCGAGATTCCGATCCAGACCGAGGGTGAGCTGGCTCCGGGTGGGAACCTGCTGGAGCACGTGCTGAACGCGCTGCCGGTCGAGGCCGAGGCCACGCACATCCCCGAGGCCGTGACGGTCTCCGTCGAGGGCCTGACGTCGGGTGCCTCCGTCCTCGCCAAGGACATCAAGCTGCCGTCCGGTGTCTCGCTGGCTGTCGAGGACGACGCGGTCGTCCTTCAGGTGCTGTCCGCTCAGGCGGAGGAGCCGACGGAGGAGGCCGCGGAGGGTGCCGAGGCCGCGGAGGCCTGATCCCTTCGGATCCTGGATCGTGTTCCGGCCGCCGGGTCCGCGCCGTGAGGTGTGGGGCCCGGCGGCCGTGCGTGTGACCGCGTGTGAGCCCGTATGAAGGAGACATGGACGTGACGACCGATGCGGGCGCCCCCTGGCTGGTCGTGGGGCTGGGCAATCCCGGGCCCGAGTATGCGATGAACCGGCACAACGTGGGGTTCATGGTGGCCGATCTGCTGGCGGAGCGGATCGGCGGGAAGTTCAAGCGGGCTCAGAAGGCGCAGGCGCAGGTGGTCGAGGGCCGGATCGGTCCCCCGGGCCCGGCGAGCCGCCGGGTGATCCTGGCCAAGCCGATGTCGTACATGAATCTGTCGGGTGGCCCGGTGAATGCCCTGCGCGACTTCTACAAGGTGCCGGTGGCCAACGTCGTGGCGATCCATGACGAGTTGGACATCGATTACGGCACGCTGCGGCTGAAGCTGGGCGGCGGTGACAACGGGCACAACGGTCTGAAGTCGATGACGAAGGCGATGGGCTCGGACTATCACCGGGTGCGGTTCGGGATCGGGCGTCCTCCGGGCCGCATGCAGGTCGCCGATTTCGTTCTGAAGGATTTCTCGTCCGCCGAGCGCAAGGAGCTGGACTACTTCGTGGACCGCGCTGCCGACTCGGTCGAGTGTCTGGTCACGGAGGGGTTGGAGCGGGCGCAGAGCGCGTACAACTCCTGACGGCTCCTGACCGCTCCTGTCGGCGGGGCGATGTAGGCGCACAAGTGCCGACTTGTCGCCCACGGGAGTTGACCGACCGCGTGGACATGGCCAAGGATCGCGGCCATGCCTGCCTCCGCTGCTTCCCGTGCGCCCCGTGAGGGGGCTGCTGCCGTGCTGCGGTTCGGGCGTCTCGCGGCGATGGGTACGGTCGCGGCGCTGATCCTTATGGCGGGGGTATGGGCCTCGTGGGGCACTGCCCAGCATGCGATGTTCACCAAGGGCCGTGAGCGGGGCGCGATGACGGTGACGCGGTGCGCGGGGGACGTCTGTACGGGTCCTTACACGCCGACGTCCGGGGGTTCGAAGGCGCGCGATCGTGTGGAGATCGAGCGGACGGTGGCGGTGAAGCGGGGGCAGACGTACGCGGTCGCCGTGAAGCCCGGCAGCAGTGCCGTCGTCCGTACGGGCCCGTCGGGGTTCCTGTACGCGTGGGTGCCCTTCGGGGGTGCTCTGCTGCTCGCCTCGGTGGTCGTGGCGGGTGGCCTGGGTCTGAGCCGGCTGGGGTGGGTGCTGGGCGGTTCCGGTCTGGCTCTGATCACGGCCGCGTTCGTGGTCCTCTGACGTGCGAAAAGGGTGCCCCCGGGGTCGTACGACCTCGGGGGCACCCTCTCGTTCGGTGTGTCGTCAGCCGGTGTTGCGCAGGCCGGCTGCCACGCCGTTGACGGTCAGGAGCAGGGCCCTGGACAACACGGGGTCCGGGGTGTCGCCCGCGGCGGCCGCGTCGCGCTGGCGCTTGAGGAGGGTGACCTGGAGGTAGGAGATCGGGTCCAGGTAGGCGTCGCGGATGGCGAAGGTCTGCTGGAGTACGGGGTTGGCGTCGAGGAGCTTGTCCTCGCCCGTGATCCGCAGGATCTCGCGGACGGTCAGTTCGTGCTCGGCCTCGATGGTGGCGAAGACGTGCTTGAGTTCTTCGGGCACGAGGGTGTCGACGTAGTGGCGGGCGATCCGGAGGTCCGTCTTGGCGAGCGTCATCTCGACGTTGGAGATGAAGTTGCGGAAGAAGTGCCACTGTTCGTGCATCTCGTCCAGGACGGTGTCCAGGCCGGCCTCGCGCAGGGCCTTCAGGCCGGAGCCGACGCCGAACCAGCCCGGCACGATCTGCCGTGACTGGGTCCAGCCGAACACCCACGGGATGGCCCGCAGTCCGTCGAGTCCGGCTCCGGAGTCCGGGCGGCGTGAGGGCCGGGAGCCGAGGTGCAGGTCGGCGAGTTGGTCGACGGGGGTGGCGGCGAAGAAGTACGCGGGCAGGTCGGGGTCTTCGACCAGTCCCCGGTAGGCGCCGTGTGCCGCGTCGCTGACGACGTCCATGGCCGCGTCCCAGCGGGCCAGTGCCTCCACGGACTGGCGGGGGGCGGTGTGCAGGGCGGAGGCCTGGAGGGTGGCGGCGACCGTGAGTTCCAGGTTCTCGCGGGCCAGTGCGGGGATCAGGTACTTGTCGGAGATGACCTCGCCCTGTTCGGTGACCTTGATCTCGCCTTCGAGGGTGCCCCAGGGCTGGGCGAGGATCGCGTCGTGGGAGGGGCCGCCGCCGCGTCCCACGGTTCCTCCGCGGCCGTGGAAGAGACGCAGCCGTACGCCGTAGCGGTGGGCGACGTCGCGCAGGCGGCGCTGGGCGCGGTGGATCTCCCACTGGCTGGTGGTGATGCCGCCGAACTTGGAGGAGTCGGAGTAGCCGAGCATGACCTCCTGGACGTCGCCGCGCAGGGCCACGAGCCGGCGGTAGGAGGGGTCGGCGAGCATGTCCTCCAGGATGGTGTCGGCTGCCTTGAGTTCGTCGGTGGTCTCCAGGAGCGGCACGATTCCGATCCTGGCCCAGCCGGCGTGCAGGTCGATGAGTCCGGCTTCGCGGGCGAGTACGGTCGCGGCGAAGACGTCGTCGGCGCCCTGGCACATGGAGATGATGTAGGACTCGATGACCTCGGGTCCGAAGACGGCGAGGGCTCGCTTGACGGTCTCGAAGACGCCGAGGGTCTTGGCGCCCGCCTCGTCGAGGGGGGCGGGGGTCGGGGC
>NZ_VMNX01000276.1 GCF_009377235.1 Streptomyces acidicola | reverse complement strand
AGACATCCGCACCTGGATCGCCGCATGGAACACCGACCCCAAGCCCTACGTCTGGACGAAGACCGCGGACGAGATCCTCGAACGCCTCGCCAGTTATCTGAACAGAATTCCTGACTCAGAAGACTAGGCCCGACAGGGCCCGGTTCCCGTATCACTCGCGGGTACCCGGGATCGCCGCCTCCGCGGTGGCCCGGGTCTCGTGGTCGGTTCGGGTGCCGCATGTGAACTCCCGGATACCGCCGCCAGGCCCGGTAACACGACCGGGTTTTCCTGACAAAGGGCCGGTTCTGACTGCCCCGTCAGACCCGGCCCTTCCCCTGTGCCCGGAAACTCTCCGGCCCGAAACGCGTTCAGGCCGCTGCGAACAACCCCCGACACGACCCGCGGCAACGCACTCGTGCCCGGCCAGTAGTGACCCGACGCCGCTGCCCCTGCCGTCAGCCGCTCCTGCGGCCGGGCCGGGGCGCCGGCTTCAACCCGTGGCGGATCGCGTTGGCCGCGTCGATGCCGTAGCACACGTCGCGGAAGAAACGCTTGCAGGCGATGCCCAGTGCGCGCATGTCCGTCCCTGCCCCTCTGAGTTTTGTGCGCTGTTGTCTGCCACGATCCCGCGAGGGGCCGTCCCGGAACAGTGGCGGTGGTGACACTGTCCGCTAAGATTCCGCCAGCGTCCCCGCAGAGGAGCGACGGATGATCCAGCGGCAGCAAGACCCTCCGTACCGCGTCGCCGTGCTGGTGACCGATCAGACCTCGTCCTTCGAGATCGGCATGGTCACAGCGGTCTTCGGGCCGTATCTGAGCGATCTGATCCCCGCGCACTACGAGCTGCGGCTCTGCGCGGAGCGGCCCTCCTCGGTGCCCATGGCGGGCGGTGCCGTCCTGACCACGCGGTACGGGCTACGGCAGCTGCGTCTGGCCCACACGGTCATCGTGCCCAGCAGCGCCGATCCGGAGGTGCCGCCGTCCGGCGCGCTCATCGCAGAGCTGCGGGCGGCGCACCGCGCCGGTGCGCGCATCGTCTCGACGTGCATGGGCGCGTTCACGCTGGCGGCGGCCGGGCTGCTCGACGGACGGCCGGCCACCACCCACTGGCGCTGGGCCGATCTGCTGCGCACCCGCCACCCACGGGTCGAGGTGGATCCGAATCCCCTGTACGTCGACGACGAGGACGTTCTGACCGGTGCGGGCAGTGCCGCCACTCTGGACCTGTGTCTGCACCTGGTACGCAAGGACTTCGGGACGGAGCTGGCCAATGCGGTGGCGCGTCGTCTGGTGATCCAGCCGCACAGGGACGGCGGCCAGGCCCAGTACATCAAGGCGCCGGTGTCGGTGCCGTCCGAGAACCACGGGATCTCGCGCAGCATGGCATGGGCCCTGGAGCACCTGAGCGAGCCGGTCACGGTGGCTGCGCTCGCCCGGGAGGCGCTGATGTCCGAGCGCAGCTATCTGCGCCACTTCGCCAAGGTCACGGGGACGTCACCGATCCGCTGGCTGATCTCGCAGCGGGTACGGGCGAGCCTGCCGTTGCTGGAGACCTCGCATGCCTCGGTGGAGGAGATCGCGACGGCCGTGGGCTTCGAGTCGCCGGTGACCTACCGCCACCACTTCTCCAGGACCATGCGTACGTCGCCGTCGGCCTACCGGCGGGCATTCCGTACCGTGCAAGCGGCCAGAGAGGCCGCTGACGGCGCGGACCAGGATCACATGTGACGCGGTGTCGCCGTCACCAGCCCGGCCGAGCGCGCCTGCCGAACAGGATGCCGCGTGGCTCCGGTGGAGCCGGCGTGCCGGGGCGCAGCGGCCAGGCCAGCAGCATGCCCACGACGAAGCCGACGACATGCGCCGCGTACGCCACGGTCCCGGCATGCGAGATGGCCGCGCCCGACGAGTACACCGCCTGCAGCCCGAACCAGAAGCCCAGCACGACCCAGGCAGGCAGCCGCAGGGGCAGGAACAGCAGGAACGGTACGAGGATCCAGACCCTCACCCTGGGATAGAGCACCAGATACGCGCCGAGCACCCCGGCGATCGCCCCGGACGCACCGATCAGCGGGGCGGTCGAGTCGGAGTTCGCCAGCGCGTACCCGTACGCGGCCGCGTACCCGCACACCACGTAGAACAGCGCGTACCGCACATGGCCGAGCCGGTCCTCGATGTTGTTGCCGAAGATCAGCAGGAAGAGCATGTTGCCCAGCAGGTGCAGCCAGCTGCCGTGCAGGAACATCGCCGTGAACACCGACAGCACCGGTGACTTGACGTAGCCCGGCGGACCCACCAGACACCCGGGTCCCCGCTGCGGGTCGAACGCGACCTGGCCCGTCGGCACCAGCCGCGGCAGCTGGTGGTAAATCAGCTCCCGCGGCACCGCCGCGTAGTGGTCCAGGAAGGCCTGCAGATGGCACAGCTGCGCCAGGCCGCTGTCACCCGCCACCGAACCGGAGAGACCCGGCATGAGGAGGAAGACGAGGACGTTGGTAGCGATCAGCGCGTACGTCACATACGGCGTCGTGCGTACGGGCATCACATCATGGACGGGGATGACCACAAGGAACTAGTGCCCTCTGTCGGACCCCGGAACCGTGTGTCGCCGCCGAGCCACGCGCCTACCACGCGACGTTGCGCCCCAGTGGGTGAACGCGGCCGTCTCTGCGTACGTATGTCTCCTCAACGCCCGTGATGCGGTCAACTACGTGAGGATCAGGCGATGAACGACCGAGTAACTCCTCCGATGCACGCCACGCCCGACGGTGAGGCCGAGATCACCCTGGTGGTGCGCCTGCCCTGGGAGGACGTGGCACGGCTCGGCCAGGAGGCCGGCCGGCTCGCCGCGCAGATGAAGCGGCCCGTGACGCTCGACGAGGCCGTCAGCCACCGGTTGCGCTCCGCGCGGGCGGCTGCCACCCATGCGAAGCCGGCGGGTGAGCAGCCGCCCGCGATGACCATGAGCGCGTCCGTGTCGTCGTTGCCGCCGCGACCGCCGGCGGAGCAGGCGCGGCAGGCGATCGAGAGGATCAACGGAACGGCTTAGCTCCGCTGGTTGGGCAGTGGGCGCCGTGGGGGGCCTGTCGCTTTTTGGCTGCGGGTTCGTCGTGGCTGGTCGCGCAGTTCCCCGCGCCCCTAGAACTCGCTGCTTCGCAGCTCGTTCACCGCCTTGCGCGCCACCACCAGTACCGGGTCCCAGACCGGGGAGAACGGTGGGGCGTAGCCCAGGTCCAGCGATGTCATACCGTCCACCGTCATGCCCGCCGTCAGGGCCACCGCCGCGATGTCGACGCGTTTGGCCGCGCCCTCGCGGCCGACGATCTGGGTGCCGAGGAGGCGGCCGGTGCGGCGTTCGGCGAGCATCTTGACGGTCATGGGGGCGGCGCCCGGGTAGTAACCGGCGCGGCTCGTGGACTCGATGGTGGCCGTTACGTACTGGAGGCCCGCCCGGCGTGCGTCCTTCTCCCGCAGGCCGGTGCGGGCGATCTCCAGGTCGCAGACCTTGCTGACCGCCGTGCCGACCACGCCGGGGAACGTGGCGTATCCGCCGCCGGCGTTCGTGCCGATGACCTGGCCGTGCTTGTTGGCGTGCGTGCCCAGCGCGATGTACCGCTCGCGGCCGGAGACCAGGTCGAGGACCTCCACGCAGTCGCCCCCGGCCCAGATGTTCTCGTGGCCGCGCACGCGCATGGCCAGGTCGGTGAGGAGGCCGTCGTGGTCGCCGAGCGGGAGGCCCGCCGCTTTCGCGAGCGCCGTCTCCGGGCGTACGCCGATGCCGAGGACCACCACGTCCGCCGGGTACTCGGTGTCCTCCGTGGCGACCGCCCGTACCCGTCCGTCCTCTCCGGTCGGCAGCCTGGTGACCTCGGCGTCGTTCACCATCGTGATGCCCAGGTCCGTCATGGCCCGGTGGACCAGGCGTCCCATGTCGGGGTCGAGCGTGGACATGGGCTCCTGGCCGCTGTTGACGACCGTCACCTCGTACCCGCGGTTGATGAGTGCCTCCGCCATCTCCACACCGATGTACCCGGCCCCGACCACGACCGCGCGGCGGCCCTTCGTGGCGGCCAGTGTGTCGAGGAGTGCCTGTCCGTCGTCCAGGGTCTGCACGCCGTGCACGCCCGGCGCGTCGACGCCGGGCAGCGGTGGGCGGATCGGGCGGGCGCCGGTCGCGATCACGAGCTTGTCGTACGACGTCCACGACTCGGCGCCGGAATCGACGTCCCGCGCGCGGACGCGTGATCCGGGGACGTCGATCTCCGTGACCTCCGTGCGGAGTCGCAGGTCGATCGCCCGCGCGCGATGCTCCTGAGGTGTGCGCGCGATCAACTGGTCCCGGTCGGTGACGTCGCCGCCCACCCAGTACGGGATGCCGCACGCCGAGAAGGACGTGAAGTGGCCCCGCTCGAAGGCCACGATCTCCAGCTCCTCGGGGTCCCGCAGCCGGCGCGCCTGCGACGCGGCGGACATGCCCGCCGCGTCGCCACCGATCACGACCATTCGCTCCCGCGCACCCCGCGCACCGCTCATGTTCATGCGAACACGCTACGGGGACTGGAGATTTCAGTCCTGCTCGCCGCTCTCCTGTGCTCGCGCGGACCCCGGTGCCGGGCGGGCCTGCGGCAGCGGGCCCAGCGCGGACATCGCCGACGCGGACGCCGTGGCCGGCCGCCGCGGCAGCCTGGGCCGTACGACCCGTACCCACACCAGCATCAGCAGGGCGGCGCCCAGGAGGAACGGGAGCAGTGCGCCGAGCGCGAGCGCGATCCAGCGGAACATGGTGACGAAGGCGTTCCAGCCGCCCGCGAGTGCGTCCAGGAAGCCCGGGTCGTCGTCCTTGCCGGCCTTCTTCACCGGGGTCTCGGTCAGCGAGAGCCTGATCGTGGCGAGGCCGGTGCGGTCCTTCAGGGACGCCTGACGGGCGAGCAGGGCCTCCAGATCGGCCTGACGGCTGCTCAACTCGCCTTCCAGGGTGACCACGTCGCTCAGCTTCGTCGCCCGGTCCATCAGCTCGCGGATCCGGGCCACGCTGGCCCGCTGCGACGTGATGCGGCTCTCCACGTCGACGACCTGGTCGGTGACGTCCTCGGCCTTCGCCTCGCGCTCGACCAGTTCGCCGGTGCCCTCCAGATCGCCCAGGACCTCCTCGTACTTGTCGGTGGGCACGCGCAGCGTGACACGGGTGCGTTCGCGGCCCTTGCCATCGCGGGTGGTGGTCTCGGCCCCGACGAACCCGCCCGCGTTCTCCGTGGTGGTGCGGGCCGCGTCCAGGGCCTTCGGCACGTCCTTCACCCGCACGGTCAGCGAGGCGGTGCGGATGATGTGGCTCGCGGTGGGATCGGGCGCCCGGGTGGCCCTGCCCGCGCTGCCGCCCTTGCTGTCGCTCGCGCTGTAGTCGGCACCGGCACCGCCCCGCTGCTGCGAGGCCGCCTCGGCCTTGCTGCTGTCGCCGCTGTTGGAATCCTGGCCCGAGCTGCACCCGGCGAGCGCCAGGGCGCTGACGAGGAACAGTGCGGCCAGCGCCCGCACAGGTCGCCGGGATCGTCGTACGCGCGTTTCGGCCATGTCGGCTTACCCCCGAGGGTTGTCGTGACGGACGTACCTTCGACGCCGGAACGGCCCGGGACGTTGGGTCCTTCCGGTCCCGATGCGGTCACGGTCGGGACTCGGCCGGGACACCGGTCGATCACCCGGTGTCACCGGGCTGTCAGTGGGGTCTGAGAAGGTGGAGGCATGCGTGGATCAAGTGCGGGGGCGGGGCACGTCGTCGTCATCGGGGGCGGAATCGCCGGGCTGGCCGCCGCGCACCGGTCGTTGGACCGGGGCGCGCGCGTGACCGTCCTGGAGGCGTCGGACAGGGTCGGCGGCAAGCTGCTGCCGGGCGAGATCGCGGGCGTGCGGGTGGACTTCGGCGCCGAGTCGATGCTGGCGCGCCGCCCCGAGGCGGTCGGCCTGGCCCGTGAGGTGGGCCTAACGGACCGCCTCCAGCCGCCCGCCACGGCCACCGCCTCGATCTGGACCCGCGGCGCCCTCCGCCCCATGCCCAAGGGCCACGTCATGGGCGTGCCCGGCACGGCGTCCGCCCTGGCCGGGGTGCTCTCCGAGGAGGGACTCAAGCGCATCGAGCGCGATGCCGACCTGCCCCGCACGGAGTTCGGCGACGACGTGGCCGTGGGGGAGTACGTGGCGGCCCGCCTCGGCCGGGAGGTCGTCGACCGCCTGGTGGAGCCCCTCCTGGGCGGTGTGTACGCGGGCGACGCGTACCGCATCTCGATGCGCTCGGCCGTCCCCCAGCTCTTCGGGCCGGCCCGCGCCCACGTGTCCCTGACGGAGGCCGTCCGTGAGGTGCAGGCCAGGGCCGCCGCCGCTCAGCAGACCGGGCCGGTGTTCATGGGCATAGAGGGAGGAGTGGGCGGGCTGCCGCTCGCGGTCGCCGCGTCGGTGCGCGCGCGGGGCGGCGAGATCCTCACGGGGACGCCGGTGAGCGAGCTGCGCCGGACCCGGGAGGCGTGGCGTGTCGTCGCGGGCGACCGTGTCCTGCACGCCGACGCGGTCGTCGTGGCCGTCCCGGCCCCGGCCGCAGCCGAGCTGCTGCGTGCCGAGGCACCCGCCGCCGCGACCGGGCTGGCCGCCGTCGAGTACGCCTCCATGGCCCTCGTCACCCTCGCCTACCGCCGCGCCGGCACCGCCCTCCCCGAGGGCAGCGGTTTCCTCGTGCCGCCGGTCGACGGGCGGACCATCAAGGCGTCCACCTTCGCGTCCCAGAAGTGGGCCTGGATCGCGGACGAGGACCCCGGCGTCCTCGTCCTGCGGACCTCCGTCGGGCGGTACGGCGAGACGGAGATCCTCACCCACGACGACGACCACCTCGTGGCCGTCTCCCGCCATGACCTGCGCGAGGCCGCCGGACTGACCGCCGAGCCCGTCGAGACCCGCGTCACCCGCTGGAACGACGGTCTGCCCCAGTACCCCGTCGGCCATCACGCGCGCGTGGCCCGCATCCGCGAGCAGGTGGCGGGGCTCCCGGGGCTGGCCGTGTGCGGCGCGGCGTACGACGGCGTCGGTATCCCGGCGTGCATCGCGAGCGCCTACGCGGCGGTGGACCAGATCCACCGCGAGTGAACCGTAGGGGCGCGCCGGTGCCGAGAGGTCGAACGCGCGGAGGCCCGAAGGGCTGAGCACGATCGGGCTCTCGGCACCGGCTGGAGCGTCCCGGAGGTGAACGAGCCAATAAAGGGGGCGACCGGCGAGGTGTGCAGCAGCTCACCGCCAACCCGGTGCAGAGCCTGCACGGCGGAGCGGGAGAATAGGTTCATGAGTGACGACGCCCCCACCACCGAGTCCGGCAGGATCCCGAACAAGGGCAAGCTGGCCAAGGACCTGAACGAGGTCATCCGCTACACCCTGTGGTCCGTCTTCAAGCTGAAGGACGTGCTGCCCGAGGACCGCGCGGGCTACGCCGACGAGGTCCAGGAGCTCTTCGACCAGCTCGC
This sequence comes from Streptomyces acidicola, assembly GCF_009377235.1. Lineage (GTDB taxonomy): Bacteria > Actinomycetota > Actinomycetes > Streptomycetales > Streptomycetaceae > Streptomyces > Streptomyces acidicola. Next base: position 4,232 of record NZ_VMNX01000276.1, on the reverse strand, counting down.
TGCCAAGGACGTGACGGTCCGCGGCACGTACGACGTGTCGGGTCTGCGCGCCGACGCCGACCTCATGATCTGGTGGCACGCCGAGACGAGCGACCAGCTCCAGGAGGCGTACAACCTTTTCCGCCGTACGAAGCTGGGCCGCGCGCTCACGCCCGTGTGGTCGAACATGGCGCTGCACCGCCCCGCCGAGTTCAACCGCTCGCACATCCCGGCGTTCCTCGCCGACGAGACGCCCCGCGACTACGTCAGCGTGTACCCCTTCGTGCGCAGTTACGACTGGTACCTGCTGCCCGACGAGGACCGCCGCCGCATGCTCGCCGACCACGGCAAGATGGCCCGCGGTTACCCGGACGTGCGCGCCAACACGGTCGCCTCGTTCTCCCTCGGCGACTACGAGTGGATCCTGGCCTTCGAGGCCGACGAGCTATACCGCATCGTCGACCTCATGCGCCACCTCCGCGCCTCCGAGGCCCGTATGCACGTCCGCGAGGAGGTGCCGTTCTTCACCGGGCGGCGCAGGTCGGTGGCGGAGTTGGTGGCGGGGCTCGCTTGACGAGGAGGCCGGTCGGGTCTTCTCGGCCGGGGGTCCGGGGGTTGGCCCCCGGGCGATGCAGCACGGGGCGGCGCAGGTCGGTGGCTGAGCTGGTCGAGGGGCTCGCCTGATCGCTGGTCTCGCCTGATCAGTGAAGGTACGGGGCGGCCTGTCCCTTGGCGGAGCGGCCGCCCGGCCCCTTCGGCAGTGGTTCCGGACGCGGGGCGCACCCCGCCTCCCCTGCCGGGAGTCGGCCCTCCAGGAGGTAGGTCTCCAGGTAGCCGTTGACGCACATGTTGGGGCCGCCCGCGAGACCGTGCGTGCCCGCGTCCTGCTCGGTCACCAGCACCGAGCCGGACAGCCTCCGGTGCAGTTCGAGCGCACCGCCGTACGGTGTCGCCGCGTCCCGCTCGGCGGCAAGGATCAGCGTCGGCGCCAGCTCACCGGGGCCCGTGCGCACATCGAGCGGACGCTGCCGGGGCACCGGCCAGTACGCGCACGGCAGGTTCGTCCACACGTTGGCCCAGGTCTCGAAGGGTGCCGTGCGCGCCAGACGGGTGTTGTCGCGGTCCCAGACACGCCAGTTGGTGGGCCAGGGAGCGTCGTTGCACTCGACGGCCGTGTACACCGCGTCGGCGTTCTCCCGGCCGGCCGCCGCCTCCGGGTGCGGACCGGCCAGCCGGACCAACGGCTTCGGGTCGCCCTTCAGATACGCGGACAGCGCCTGCGCCCGTGAGGGCCAGTAGTCGTCGAAGTAAGCGGCCTGCAGAAACGTGCCGTGCAACTGACCGGGCCCCACAGTGCCGCCCGCAGGCTCGGCGGCCAGCCGCGCCCGCGCCCTCTCGTAGCTCCTCAGCACGTTCTCCGCGCTGTCCCCGAGCCCGTACGTCTTGTGATGCAGGGCCATCCACACGCGGAAGTCCGTCCAGCGGCCCTCGAAGGCGGCCGACTGGTCGAGGTTGTTCCGGTACCAGATCTGGCCGGGGGCGGGGTTCACCGCCGAGTCGAAGACCATCCTGCGCACATGCGAGGGGAACATCGTCGCGTACAGCGCCCCGAAGTACGTGCCGTACGAGGCGCCCATGAACGTCAGCCGTGGTTCGCCGAGCGCTGCCCGCAGCACGTCCAGGTCACGGGCGTTGTTGAGCGAGTGGTAGTGCCGCAGCCGGCCGCCGCTCCGCTTCGCACAGCCACTCGCGTACGCCTTCGCCCGGGCGACGCGCTCCCTCTTGTACCGCTCCGAGGGGTACGTCGGTGCCTCCGTGGGCCCCTGCGGGAAGCGCCTGGAGTCCTGGCAGGACAGCGGCGCCGAGCGGTTGACCCCACGTGGGGCGTATCCGACCAGGTCGTACGCGGCCGCGATGCGCTTCCACCCGGGGACATGGCCGATCAGCGGGAACGCCATGCCGGAGGCGCCGGGTCCGCCCGGGTTGTAGACGAGGGCGCCCTGCCGTGCGATCTTCCCCTTCGCGGGGCTCTTGCCCGTGGCCTTGATCCGGCTCACAGTCAGCTTGATCCTCCGGCCGTCGGGGTGGGCGTAGTCGAGGGGCACCGTGACGGTGCCGCACTGGAGGCTGCCGGGCAGGCCCTCCTCCTTGGGGCACGCGCCGAACCGGATGCCCTCCTTCGAGGCGCGCTCGGCGGCGATCTCGGTGCCGAGCGTCTCGGCCGTGGCCCGGCTCCCGGGCCACCGGGGGGCACCGCCGGCCGGCGCGGCGACGAGGGCGGACAGAACCAAGGACCCGGCGGTTCCGTACAGCACGGCAGCTCTCATCGCGTATCCCTTCGGCGCTCCGCAGCAACACAAGGGATGTTTCGTTCGAGGTAGGGGGAAGTAAAGCAACCGGGCCGCTGCGGGAGACCCCAATGCCCCTGATAGCGCCCGGCCAGGGGCGCGAGAGGCAGTGCCCCGCCATGCGGCCTGCTCAGCGATGCCCGAACGCCGCCCGCACCTCCGGCTCCCCTGCCGCCCGGACACCCCGCACCGCGACCGAGGTGAGGTACGTCCGGTCGTCGTCGCCCTCGGTGTGCCGGGTGAGCGCGGCGAGGAGCCGCTGGCCCGCCGGCGACGCCCAGCGCGAGTACGGGTGGACCTCGACGCGGGCGATGGCCAGGCAGCTCAGGCTGAGGATCAGGGGGAGCGCGAACCAGAGGGCGACCAGGACCGGGTCCACGGCGGAGTCGTGTGCCGGCATCAGCAGCGCGACGGTGCCCAGCGCGGTCACGAGCAGCGCGGAGCCCCGCACCTGGCGGACGGCCTCCGCGACCGTCGTCCGCGTGCCGTCCGGTACGGCGAGGCCCGCCGCGACGAGCCGGTCGGCGAGGCGCCGTACGGACTCCGCGGCCGCGGCGGACTGCCGTACGGGAGCGATCCGTGACTGGCCCTCAGGGCCTATGGCTCCTATCACCGAACGCTCCATGTCGTCGCGCCCGTCCGGGTCCACCACGGTCGCCCAACCGGTGTGCGCGAGCAGCAGACGCCGTTGCCGGGCCATCGCCACCAGCGTCAGTTCGGCGACCCGTGCGGGGCCACCGGACAGAAACGCCGCCTCGTACAGCGTCAGATCACGGCGTACGACCCCGGGTTCGGCGCCGGAGCGCGCGGCGGCCAGACACAGCCGCATGCACGCCGTGCCGACGGCGACCCAGGCCAGGAGCAGGAGGAGTGGCCACAGCATGAGCGTTTTTCTATGTGAACGGCCGCCGGATCGCCATGGGTTGTTCAGGATGCGGACAGGCGGTCACCGGTACATCACGTTCCGCTTCAGGGCCGGTCCTCCTCGGGGCCGACGGCCGCCGGAGGCAGGCTGTAGTCCGGGGACGGGGTCACGGGGATCGGCGAGCCGGGATCGTCGGCGGGGCCGGGCGGGGCCGGGGAGTTGGTGAGGGGCGGAGTGCTCGCGGAGGCGGCGTCGTGGGCCAGGGCGTCGTAGTCGACGAGCCCGGTGGCCTCCAGGACCTTGATGTGGTCGAGCACGGTCGCGTTCGCGTCGTCGGCGAGGTCGCGGACCAGGGAGTTGCGGGTGGTGGCGCGGACCTGGGCGACCAGGGAGAAGACCTTGCCGTGTGCCTTGCGCAGGAGGTTGGCGAACTCCCGGTCGTACTCCTCGCCCCGGGCCGCCGCCAGGGTGGCCAGCCAGGACCGCTGTTCCTCGCTCGGCTGGTTGGGCAGTTCGAGCCCGAGGCGCGCGGCGACGACGCGGACACGCGCGTCGAGGAAGGTGTGGCCCTCGACGAGGTGCTCGCCCGCCGTGTGCACGGCCTGGGTCGTGCCCTTCTGCTCGGCCTGCTGCCCCGCCGGCAGCTCCCACAGTCCGGCCAGCCGGACCTTCGTGATGAACTCCCGGTCCAGGCCGGACAGTGGACCGTACTGCGTCGACACGGTGGACGCGTTGAGCGCGTGCACGCCGGTGCCGGAGCGGTCCGCGTACGACCAGATCGGAACGATCAGCGCGACGAGGGTCGCCGTCAGTCCGGCGACGATCAGCCCTGTCCCACTGATCAGTCCGCCGCGGTTGCTGGATCGCATGGTGCCTCCTGTCGCGGCACCGCACGCTAGTGCGCTTCGGGTGCGGGTTGACTGCGGATTGGCATGTTACTGCCGGGTCTACGTCAACTGCCGTACGAGGAAGATGCGTTGATGTGGCCAGAAACGGGTGCTGAATGGTGTATGGGGGCAGGGGTGTGCACGGGGGTGAGA